>DXBU01000059.1 GCA_019116385.1 Candidatus Blautia faecigallinarum
GAAAAGGGATAAGAAAGGAGCAAGTTATGGATAAGATATTAAGAGATAAGAAGGCTATCTGCATCTTTGTAGCCCCGGCATTTCTTATGTTTGTGATCATTCTGGTAATCCCGATCTTTCAGATGATATATTATTCTTTCTGCGATTATGCAGCGCTGACCCCGCCGAAATTTATCGGGCTGGACAACTATAAGAAGCTTTTGACCAATGATTCTACCTTTAGGATCGCGCTGAAGAACTCTATATTCTTCATGATCTTTTCCGCTGTCAGCCAGCAGGTGGTAGGACTTTTCCTGGCCGTGCTTTTGACCAACATCCCCAAGGGAAGAAACCTGTTCAAAAATATTTATTATCTTCCCTGTGTGCTGTCTTCCGCTGCTTTGGGACTTCTGTGGGCGTTTATGTTCAACCCCAAGATCGGTATCAACCAGCTTCTGGCGAAATTTGGCATCGAAGGTCCTTTATGGCTGATGGAATCCAGCGGATTTATCGTGCTGCCCATGTGGGTGATCGCTTTTGTAGCCCTGTGGCAGTATGTGGGCCAGAACATGATGCTTTACATGGCACAGATCACCGGTATTTCCAAAGACATTTACGAGGCGGCCGCCATCGACGGCGCTTCCAAGGTGAAGGCATTCCGCTACATCACCATGCCCCTGGTAAAGCCTATGGTCATTACCTCTCTTTCATTGAACTGTATCGGTTCTCTGAAATTCTTCGACCTGGTCTACAATATGACCCAGGGCGGACCCAACCACAGGACAGAGGTCCTTGCCACAGAATTGTACGCAGAAGGCTTCAACTATTTTAAATATGGATACGCAAGCGCTATCTCTGTGATCCTGCTGATCCTGTGTCTGGTTGTTACACTGTTGGTAAAGAAAGTTATTAAAACAGAGACCTATGAAGGCTAGGGAGGGAGTCAATATGGAGAAAAAAGCAATGGTAAAAAAACAAAGAGGACCGGTCAAGCCGGTGCTCATCATTATCTATGCGTTCCTGGTGATCCTGGCCGTTATTTATATCGCGCCTTTGCTGTGGATGCTTTCGGTTTCTTTAAAAGACAATGCAGAGGTCATGTCTGCGCCGTTTTCTCTGCCTAAGGCAATGCAGTTTGCCAACTATGCAGAAGCCTGGACCCTTGGAAAGCTGGGCATCGCTCTTTTGAATTCCCTTCTGGTGTGCGGCGTCACGCTGGTTGTCAGCCTGTTTTTCGGTGCAATGGCGGCATTTGCCATCGCAAGGATGAAGTGGAAACTTTCTGAAGGCATGCATACCTTTTTCCTGATCGGAATGATGGTGCCGGTGCACTGTATCCTGATCCCGCTTTTTGTACGGTTCGCAAATCTCGGGCTTACCAACTCACGGTTTGGACTGATGCTGCCGTATATCACCTTCTCGCTGCCGATGACCATCTTCCTTCTGACCGGATTTTTCAGGTCTATGCCGGGAGAACTCTTTGAAGCGGCTGCCATCGACGGATGCGGGATTTACGGATGCTTCTTTAAGATCGCCCTGCCCCTGTGCAGGACCGGATTTTTCGTATCCGGCCTGATGACCTTTGTAGGAAACTGGAATGAGCTTCTTCTGGCTATGGTATTTATATCGGATCCAAACAAGAAGACCCTTCCCGTTACTTTGACCTATTTTGTAGGCCCGTATGCCACAAATTATGTGCAGATGTTTGCTGCGATCATTATTGCCATAGCTCCTACGGTTATTGTATACTGTATGTTTAGTAACCAGATCGTGGAAGGTTTGACAACAGGAGCGGTAAAGGGCTAAAGAAAAACGGTTCTGGAATTTTATTGTGCAGTAAAGGAGATAGACATGAATAGAGAAGAGGCAAGAAAAAAAGCGGAGGCCCTTGTCGCCAGGATGACCCTTGAGGAGAAAGCGAGCCAGATGCGGTACAATGCCCCCGCGATCAAAAGACTGGGGATACCGGCTTACAACTGGTGGAACGAAAGTCTCCATGGGGTAGCCCGGGCAGGACAGGCGACGATCTTTCCCCAGGCGATCGCCCTGGGAGCAGCCTTTGATCCGGAACTTATGGGGGAGATCGCGGATGCGGTGGCTATGGAAGGACGTGCAAAATATAACGCCTATTCAAAAAAAGAAGACAGGGATATTTACAAGGGCCTGACCTTTTGGGGGCCAAATGTAAATATTTTCCGTGACCCCCGGTGGGGAAGAGGACATGAAACCTATGGAGAGGATCCCTATCTCACCAGCAGGCTGGGTGTAGCTTATGTGAAAGGCCTGCAGGGAGACGGAGAGACGATGAAGGCGGCGGCCTGCGCCAAGCATTTCGCCGTGCACTCCGGGCCGGAGGCGCTCCGCCATGAGTTTGACGCGGAGGCTTCGCCGAAGGATCTAAGGGAAACCTATCTTCCCGCCTTCCAGGCACTGGTGGAGGAAGCAGGAGTGGAAGCGGTCATGGGCGCTTACAACCGGGTAAACGGCGAGGCGGCCTGCGCAAGCCCTTCCTTGCAGAAGATCCTAAGGGGAGAGTGGAAGTTCCAGGGGCACTTCGTTTCGGACTGCTGGGCGATCCGTGACTTCCACGAAAATCATATGATCACCGCCACGCCTAAGGAATCCGCAGCCCTTGCGGTAAACAACGGCTGTGACCTGAACTGCGGAAATACATATCTTCATGTAATGAAGGCGTATGAGGCCGGCATGATCTCTGAGGAGACGATCACAGAATCTGTGGTGCGGCTGTTTACCACCCGGTATCTTCTGGGCCTGTTTGAGGGAAGCGAATACGACAGCGTTCCCTATTCGGAAGTAGAATCGCCGGAGCATCTGCTCCTGGCAAGAAAAGCGGCGGAGGAGAGTATAGTCCTCTTGAAGAACAACGGGATCCTTCCCCTGGATAAAAAGAAGCTGAAATCGGTGGGCATCATCGGACCCAATGCGGACAGCCGCGCAGCCCTTGTGGGAAATTACCACGGCACAGCCTCCAGGTATGTGACCATCCAGGAGGGGATCCAGGACTATCTGGGAGAGGATGTGCGCGTATATACCTCCATTGGCTGTGAATTGTTCAAGGACCGGACAGAACATCTGGCCTATCCGGGAGACCGGCTGGCCGAGGCAAAGATCGTGGCGGAAAACAGCGATGTGGTGATCTTGTGCGTGGGACTGGACGAGACCCTGGAAGGAGAAGAAGGAGATACCGGAAACAGCTATGCTTCCGGAGATAAGGAAGACTTACAGCTTCCAAAGGTTCAAAGAGAACTGATGGAGGCAGTGAAAGAGACCGGAACGCCGGTAGTCCTGTGCCTGATGTCCGGCAGCGACATTGATCTCAGCTATGGGGCGGAGCATTTTGACGCGGTACTGCAGCTATGGTATCCGGGAGCTATGGGGGGCGCTGCGGCGGCACGGATCCTGTTTGGGGAGGTTTCCCCATCCGGTAAGCTTCCGGTGACCTTCTACGAATCTCTGGAGGGACTGCCGGAGTTTACAGATTATTCCATGAAAGGCCGGACCTACCGATATCTGGAAGGAAAGGCACAGTTCCCCTTTGGATACGGCCTTACCTACGGAAAGGTGGACACGGTTTCCGCCAGGGCTGATTTTAGAGAAGATGGCCTGTATATCCTTGCAGATATAGAAAACACAGGCGCTATGGATACAGATGAGGTGGTGCAGGTGTATGAGAAAAACCTGGAATCCCCTCTGGCGCCGAAAAATCCTGTGCTCTGCGGATTTGCCCGGGCGCATGTGAAAAAAGGCGAGAGGAAGACTGTGGAAATCCCTGTCAGGGAGGATGCCTTCTATGTGGTGGATGAGGAAGGAAACAGACGCCGGGAAGGAAACCGTTTCCTGTTCTATGCAGGCTGTTCTCAGCCGGATGAGCGCAGCAGAGAACTGACCGGATGCGCTCCTGTGGAGATTCCGGTGGAATGGCAGACCTGTAAGTCCTTTCTGCATTTTAAAGAAGGGGAAAAAGTATGCTGTTAGATTTGTCAAAGGTGCCCTTCAGCACCAGAGGCTCCTATATGGCTCTCTCCTGGCTTGGAAAGGAATTCCAGGGAGAAGAGATCAGAGAAGGGCTTTATTTCCGGACGGTCCATGGTTCGGCGGCAAGCTCTCTGCTGGCGCGGATCGTCCCGGAGAACGAGGGGAAGGAACTGAAGTATGACATAGAGGCCCGGCCGGAAGAGGTGCTCTTAAAGGCAGAGGGAAAACAATGCCGGATCGCCTGGCAGGATGAAAAGACCCTCTTGTTTTATGGGAACCTGCCCTTTGCCTTTGAAGTCCTGACAAAGGACCGGCCTTATACCTTTGCCCAGCCCTGGAAACAAGGAGACAGAGAATTTTATCTGATCAACTGCTTTAAGGGCAATTCCAGATATATGCTCCGCTGCCAGCAGGGAGAACTGGAGCTGGAACAGGAATGGAAGGCTCAGAGTGCCGCCGGCTGCCGGCTGCACAGCAAGGGAGAAGAGTACCTGATCGCAGTGGAAGAAAATTTTGAGGAGTGGAGAGACCGGGGGCTGGTATATGATTACCACAAAGCCGTGGAAAACCAGAAAAAAGCGCTGGAAAGCTTTGCCCGTTCCCTGCCGTCTGTGCCGGAGGAATATCAGGAAGGGGCGCAGATCGCGGCATATGTGGACTGGTCGGGAATGGTGTCTCCCTGCGGGCTCCTGAAACGGGAATCCATGTTTATGTCTAAAAACTGGATGTGCAGCGTATGGAGCTGGGATCATTGCTTCAATGCGCTGGCCCTTTCCTATCATTGCCCCAAAGAAGCCTGGGATCAGTTTATGGTCATGTTTGATTTCCAGAAAAGATCCGGAAACCTTCCGGACAGCGTCAACGACTGTAAGGTGATCCATAATTACTGCAAGCCGCCGATCCACGGATGGACCCTTCGGAAACTTATGAAAAATATGGAGCTTTCCCGGGAACAGATAACGGAAGCGTACGAAAAGCTGGCCCGGTGGACTTTGTGGTGGCTGGACTGCCGGGATGAAAACGGAGACGGTCTTTGTGAATATACCCACGGCAACGATTCCGGATGGGACAACTCTACAGCCTTTCGGGAGCTTCCCCCAGTGACTCTGCCGGACCTGGCGGCGTTTCTGGTGCTGCAGATGGATGTGCTCAGCGACCTGGCAAAAAGTCTGGGAAAATATACGGACGCAGACCTGTGGAAAATCCAGGCAGACCAGATGCTTGACCGGATGCTCAAGACGCTGTTTGCAGAAGGAAAGCCTCTGGCACGTGCAGGTCTGGATATGCACGTGGTAGAGAACGAAAGCCTGATCCTATATCTGCCGGTCATTTTGGGAAAACGCCTTCCGGCTGATATCAGAGAAAATCTGA
Source organism: Candidatus Blautia faecigallinarum (assembly GCA_019116385.1). Classification (GTDB taxonomy): domain Bacteria; phylum Bacillota; class Clostridia; order Lachnospirales; family Lachnospiraceae; genus Blautia_A; species Blautia_A faecigallinarum. Next base: position 5,347 of record DXBU01000059.1, read on the forward strand.
TCCATATCCTGGAGAGTGATAAATTTAAGACAGAATACGGCCTTGCCACGGAGAGCCCCCGCAGTCCGGAATACGAATCGGACGGCTACTGGAGAGGACCTATCTGGGCTCCAAGCACCATGCTGATCCTGGACGGATTGAAGGAATGTGGAGAAGAAGAATTTGTGCGTGAAATGACCAGGCGGTTCTGCCGTCTGGTACAAAAAAGCGGGTGTGCGGAAAACTTTGACGCCCTGACCGGGGAAGGCCTCCGGGACAGGGCCTATACCTGGACGGCCAGTGTGATGCTGGTCATGGCCCATGAGTATCTTTAGGTTTATATGTATTAAAAAGCTGTGCAGGAACATCGCAATGGTGTTCCTGCAAGTTTTTATAAGAAAAGGAGCGAATAAGGCATGATGATAAGAAATCCTATACTTTCCGGATTTTATCCGGATCCCTCCATCTGCAGGGTGGGGGAATGGTTTTATATGGTAAATTCTACCTTTGCTTATTTCCCGGGGATCCCGGTATTCCGAAGCCGGGATCTGGCTTGCTGGGAGCAGATCGGAAATGTCCTGGAACGGAACAGCCAGGTTTCCTTAGAGGGATGCGGCCACTCGGAGGGGATCTATGCCCCTACGATCCGTTACTATGAAGGGGTGTATTATGTGATCGCTACCAACGTATCCGGCGGCGGCAATTTTATCGTTACAGCCAGACAGCCGGAAGGCCCCTGGTCAGAACCATATTTTCTTGGAGAAAAGGCGCAGGGGATCGATCCCAGCCTGTTCTTTGATGAGGACGGGAGCTGTTATTATATCGGACAAAGGGAAAACTCCAGGGGGAGCCGGTATTTTGGAGACTGTGAGATCTGGATCCAGAAGCTGGACCTGGAAAGAATGGAGCTTGTGGGAGAAAGTCATCCGGTGCTGTACGGGTTCGAAAAAAACGCGGTATGGCCGGAAGGTCCCCACCTTTATAAAAAAGACGGCTGGTATTATATCCTTCACGCGGAAGGAGGAACGGAAAGAAACCATTGTATCGCAGCGGCACGGAGCCGGGAGGTATTTGGGCCATATGAATATTGTCCGGCCAATCCCATCCTGACCCACCGCCACCTGGGAAAGGATTATCCGGTGACTTGTGTGGGACATGGAGATCTTACGGAAGACGGACAGGGAAATTGGTATATGGTCATGCTTGGCAGCAGGCCGGAGATGGGGTATACTTTATTGGGAAGAGAAACTTTCCTTGCAAAGGTTGTCTGGGAGGATGGATGGCCGGTGGTGAATCCGGGGATCGGACGGCTGGAAACGTCTGTAGATATTTCCGGCGATTCCGAAAGTTCCATAGAATCCTGCCTAAAAGAGGCAGCTAAGGAACGCCTGGAGTTTTGCGATCAGGAACATTCCAAAACTTATACATTCGAAAACGAAGAACTCCCGCCGGAATTTTTGCTTCTCCGCAATCCCAAAGAGGGAATGATCCTTTCCGGTGCGGAGGGGGCGTTTCTGCGGATGAACAGGAACCCGGCAGTGTTAAAGGAGCAGGCATTTCCCTGCTACGCGGCCCTTCGTTTCCGTGACAGAAGTTTTGAGGTGGAGACGGAACTGGAATTAAAAACGGATTCAGAAGGCCACTGCGGCGGGATCGCCCTGGTGCAGAGTAACGACTGGCATTTCAGGCTGGAATGCTATACGGCTCCTCAGACCAAAGTGCGTCTGACGGCGTGCCAGGGAGGAAAGGATACGGCGCTTGGAGAACTGCTGCTGGAAGCCGGCAGGAGATTTCAGCTTCGGGTGATCGTGGACGGGCTTTATGCTTCCTTTTTCTGCAGGACTGCAGAAAAAAGCTTTCACAAAGGGGATAGTCAGGATCCGCAGATAGAGGGGGACTGGAAAACCCTTATGGAAAAGGTAGACCTGCGGCCTTTGAGCACAGAAAACGCGGGAGGGTTTGTCGGATGCACGGCGGGGATGTATGCTTCGGGAAATGGCCGGGCAGGAGACGGCTATGTGGATTTTGCCTGGTTTTCCTATAAAGTATTAAAAAAGCAAAGCATCGGCTCAGGTGCTGTGATAGAAGAGACAGAGAAAAGGGCGGCCCGCTAAGGGCGGAAAAGGAGGCGGTCATAATGAATGAGAAGACAAAAGAAAGGTGCCGGGAACTTCTAAAGGAAGCGGTTGCCGGCGGCGTTACTGCAGGAGCAGTCATGCTGGTGCGCAGAAAAAACGAAGAAGTGTTTTATACAGAATATGGGTATCAAAACCTGGAGGAAAAGAAACCGATCAAAAGGAACCATATTTTCCGCCTGTATTCCATGTCCAAGCCCATCACCGGGGCAGCCGCCATGATCCTGATGGAGCAGGGAAAGCTGGATCTTGCCCAGCCTGTGGCGGAGATCCTGCCGGGATATGAAAAGGTGATGGTGGAAGAAAACGGGATGCTCCGTCCGGCTAAAAAGCCTCTCACGGTCCATCATCTTTTGAACATGGCGTCCGGGCTGACTTATGGGGAAGAAGAGACAAAGGCGGGAGGAATGACTCAGCAGTATATCCAGGAATGTATGGAAAAGCTGGATACTCCCCAGGCAGTGACCACAGAAGAATTTGCCTCTCATATGGGATCGATCCCTCTTTCCTTTGAGCCGGACAGCTCCTGGCATTACGGCCTTTCCGCAGATATCCTGGGTGCAGTGATCGAAAAGGTTTCCGGGATGCGGTTGGGAGAATTTTTGGAGACCTGCCTTTTTGCGCCTTTGGGAATGAAAGACACCGGTTTCTGGGTGCCAAAGCAGAAACAGTCCAGGCTGGCGGATGCTTACGAATCGGTGGGAAACGGAAAGATGGCCCCATATAGAGGAAACCATCTTATGATTTCTTACCGGATGGCCAAGCCGCCGGCATTTGAATCCGGCGGCGCCGGGCTGGTCTCTACTATTGACGATTACGCCCGGTTTGCCCAGATGCTCTTAAATGGGGGAAGCCTTGAGGGCGTGCGGGTAATGTCGGAGAGGACCGCCCGGTTCTTTACCACAGGGAAACTCCTTCCTGTACAGCAAAAGGCTATGGAACAGTGGACCGGCCTGGAGGGATATACCTACTCCCACCTTATTCGCCGGTGTATAGATCCCGGAAGGACGTCGGGCCTGTCCTGTGAAGGGGAATATGGCTGGGACAGCTATCTGGGCAGCTATTTTGCAAATTTCCCCGGAGAGGATATGACTCTTCTGATCATGCAGCAGAAAAAGGACGCAGGCACCATCCCACTGGTCCGAAAACTGCGGAATGTGCTGCTTAGCGGGGAATGAAAGGAGAATGCATGGCAAAAAAGAAAGTATACGCGGTAAAAAAAGGAAGGACTACAGGGCTGTTCGATTCCTGGGATGCCTGCAGCAAGGCTGTGACCGGGTATCCCGGCGCTGTGTTTAAAGGCTTTGAAACCGAGGAAGAAGCCAGGCTTTTTTTGGACGGCGGCCAGGAAGCTATCAGGCCGGAAGAACGGGAAAGGGCAGAAAAAGATGCGGCAGAAAAAAATACGGTCACTGCCCAGGGAAATTCCGGCAATGACGTTTTGATCGCCTATGTGGACGGCAGCTTTGACCCTGCCATCGGAAAATATTCCTTCGGCTGCATCCTCCTTACCCCTGAGGGGGAGACGATCCGGAAATCCGGAAACGGAACAGAACCGGAGTCTCTCCTGATCCGGAACGTGGCCGGAGAGATGCTGGGAGCCATGCACGCAGTACAATGGGCCCTCCAAAACGGCTATAAAGCCCTGGAGATCCGATACGACTACGAAGGGATAGAGCGCTGGGCCGCCGGGGACTGGAAGGCGAAAAATCCTCTTACCCGGAAGTATGCTGACTTTATGCAAGGAAAACAGCAGCTCCTTAAGATCACCTACCAGAAGGTAAAAGCCCATTCCGGGGACCGCTACAACGAAGAAGCGGATAAGCTGGCGAAAGCCGCTCTGACCGGAGAAGATGGGATTTTAGAAGTAAAGATGTAATACAGGCATTAAGACATTAGAAAAATCCGTTTCGTTTTCAAGAGAACTTCTGGCTTTAGACGGAAAAAATCTGGCAGGATTTTTAGATTTTTACACAATTAAATATAGGTATTCGCTTTATATACGCCTCTTTTTTCTGGCTTGATTTTTATATTAACTGTCATTTTTTGTATTTAACTGAAAGTGATTGGAATTTATAATTAATATCAGAAAAGGAGGCGTATCTTTATGAAGAAGAACAAAAGATGGAGAAAAATAACAGCGGCGGTCCTGGCGGCAGCGGGGATTCTGTCCGGGACGATGATGGTACAGGCCGCGGCAGAAGAAGCAGCGGGAGGCAAATATGCCTTTATCTCCAAATCCATTGACAATCCCTACAATTTTGCCATGGCAGACGGGTTCCAGGAAATCATAGAAGGGGCAGGGGGAGAATGTGTCATCAATCATCCCATGAATCCTTATGCGGACGATCAGATCACCATTATCAACTCCCTGATCTCCCAGGAAGTAGATGCCATTGCCATTGCGGCAAACGATGAAACCAGACTTACCGGGATCCTCGATGAGGCAAAGGAAGCGGGAATACAGGTGATCACCGTGGATTCCGATACAGAACATTCCGCAAGAGTGACTTTCTGCAACCAGGCGGACGCAGAGCTGATCGCCCAGACCATGATGGACGCGGTCTATGATATTGCCGGAGGGGAAGGGGAATATGCCATTCTATCTACTACTCCTCATGCGACCAATCAAAATGCCTGGCTGGAAGGAATGGAGACGATAGCAAAAGACGAGAAATATGCAGGACTGACCCTGGTGGACATTGCCTATGGAGAAGATAAGGCGGAAGAATCCGCTGAAAAGGCCAGAGAGCTGATCGAGAACCATCCGGACCTGAAGGTGATCTGCGCCCTTACTTCCTCCGGTATCACGGCAGCGGCAAAAGCCCTGGCAGAGGAAGAAACCAATGTAAAGATCACCGGACTTGGGATGCCTTCGGAGCTGGCGGAATACATCGGAAATGATGAGGATACTCCCTGTCCTTACGCCTATCTCTGGAATCCGGAGGATCTGGGCAGGCTGGCGGCTTATACCTGTCAGGCCCTGGTATCCGGCGGGATCACCGGACAGGCGGGAGATACTGTAAATGCAGACGGACTGGAAAATACCCCTTATGAGGTGACAGCCCTTCCGGACGATCCGGAGGCCACAGAGATCCTTCTGGGAGCGCTTACCTGCTTTACTCCGGATAACATTGATACCTGGAAAGATGTTTTTTAGAAAACAGATCAGTTTTTTCCTTTACGGTACTGGAGAGGCGTACATCCGAACATATCACGGAAAGCCTTCCCGAAATAGCTTACGGAACTGAAACCGCAGCTTTCACTGATGGAGAGAACGCTTTCACTGGTATTCTGCAGCATCTGTGCGGCAATGCGGAGACGGTATTTATTTAAAAAGGCAGAGGGCGAGGTTCCGATCGCCCTCTGGAAACAGCGGCTTGCGCCCCGGCTGCTGATCCCGGCGTTTTTGGCGATATCCTGGACCTGGATGTCTTCCATATAGTGGGCGTGGATGAAGCTTACCATGTGACGCAGCCGTTCAAAATCCGCCGTTCGGCTTTGAGCGGGAAGATTTTCAGAACGGAATTCTCTGGTAGCGTCAAGAAGCAGACACCACAGTTCGCTTAACACGGAACGGATCCGGAATTCACAGCCGAAATCTTCGGACTGGTTCAGATGGATCAGCTTCAAAATTGCAGAAAGCATGGGAAGGGTTTCCCTGTGGTCAGCCCGGCAGACCCAGATATCCAGGGACTGGCAGTTGAGGATCGGCTGGAGATATTTCCTTTCCAGATGGCTACCATACATGCCGGAGAGAAAGACCGGGTCAAACATCTGGGCGTAGAGACGGCAGTGACCGTCCGCTGCCTGGGCACGGGCGTCATGGATCACCTGGGAATTCAGGAAAACGGCGTCGCCCGGATTCAGTACGCAGGTATGCTCCGGCGTCTGCAGGCAGAGAGCGCCGGATACGATGTAGTCGATCTCCAGAGCCGTATGCCAGTGCCAGCCCCGACCGGATATATGGTCCAGGGTGACATCCAGGCAGGTATATGGGAAATCATCGGACAGGGATGTAAGGATCTCCTGTCTGTTTTCATTTAAACGAAATTCTTCTGAATAGATCATAGCAGTCCGCCTCCCTACGCTTCTTTTTCCTCCAGTTCCCGAATGATCCCTTCGATAAATTCTACGGTTTCTTCATTGGAATAAAAACGGCTTTCATCCAGATTTTCCAGATAATCCACAAACACACCCAGGATGCTTGGCTCGTCGATGACCAGGCAGAGCGTATGCTGTTCCATATTATTGAAGAGCAGATAGCCGAAGGTACGGTTTACACACAGATGCAGATTGTCTGTAAGGTGGTCCAGGGGCCTTTTCAGGATACGGTATATCCCCTTTGCGCAGCAGGGAAGCATATCCCGCATCATGGAGCAGCGTTCCCGGGGAGAAAAGGCGCGGTAAAATTCATCCGGGATTTCTTTGATCCGGCCGGACCGGGCGAATTCCAGCATCCCCCGTTTGGTAAAATAGATATGCATATCATCGGTTTCCAACTGCCTGCGGTAGGAAGATAGAAGCGCGTCCAACTGTCCCAGGATGTTGTCCTCTTCGGCAAACTGGGGGATGATGGTATTGTCCAGGATCTCTTTCCTTAAGAAAGGGGTCATGCAGGCGTCCGGCTGAAGAATGTAGCTGGGTGTTTTCTGATAAAATCCGCTCTGGAACTGTTCGGTGCTTGTGGGTACGAAATTGATCAGATGGAACAGGGTGGAGCATTTATTCCGGTAGGAGTAATAGAAATCCCGCAGCATGGAGACCACGGATGGATCACGGAACAGGATCCCTGAATTATAGTCGGAGGTGCATACGATGGCACGGTCCGAGGTGAGGATCAGGCAGGGAAAGACATTAAGATTGTAATAATGGGAGCGGATATTCTCATAAAAGTAGTAGGGATGATAATCCATTCCCGCTATGTATAAAGGAACGATCCTTTTCAGGTAATTGAGATTATACAGTTCATTGTTTTCATCCATCTCATCGGTATTGCTCATACAGATGATCTGTTCGATACGCAGACTGCCGGATGGTTTTAAGCCGGGCAGCAGGTTAAACAGAAAATCATAGTCCGACTGGAGGATAAGGGAGATCACCCCGTCTTTTTTTGACGCTTCCCGCAGAAGCA
>DXBU01000060.1 GCA_019116385.1 Candidatus Blautia faecigallinarum
TTTTATTATACAAAAAATATCAATTATTTCTATGACTGAATTTACTGATTTTATTGACTATTTATATTCTATCCCCGTCAGCGCAGATTGGCGATACCGGTGATCCCCCAGTCCTCTCCCAACATGCGGATGCCGTCCAGGATCTCCTCCCGGGAATAATCATGGTCATCCAGAAAATCGTCATCAAACTCATTCAGATATAGATAAAAAGACAGGGCCAACTCCAGGTAAGTCTTGTCATTATCCTCCATTTCCTCAGAAAGAAGATTTTCCGCATCGTTGATATCGCCTTCATCTGCCATAGAAACAAGCCGCTGGTAAAGCTGCTTCTGTTTTTCCTCCCCATCTTCCAGATCTTCGAAATCCACCCTGTCTTTTCCCAGAAGGAGTGTAGAGATCAGACGTGAAAGATCTTGTATGCTCCTAAGTAAATAATCCTCTGCTACTGCCATAATAGGTTCCTCCTCTATTTTTTCAGCATATTTTGTTCTTCTATAAGGATTTCCTTCCCCTCTGCCAGACGTTCATAAAACTGCTGGTAAAAATCCTCAGCCGGGTCATAGGGGCTTTGGTAAAACCGTCTGAGCACATAAAGGTTCAGGCTGCGGATTTTTTCCGTGTCCTCTGTGTGATACAGGATCTCCTGCACATCTCTCAGAAAATAATGCCAATCGTCCACAAAAGCCTCATATTGTTTTACGTTGGATACATCGATCCACTTTTTCACCTTGATCTTGCTGCGGTTTGTTTTTCTGCACTCGTGTACCTGGAGAAAATACTGATGGGTACGGGTATTTTCATCATAGTACCGTCCCAGGGGGAACAGCCTGCAGATCCCGGGACGGAAAGAATGGATCCGGCAGCGTCCCTGTCCATCCAGGAAAGCACATCGTTCCTCTTTTCCGGTCATGGTAAGATAGGGCAGGATATTCCCGTCCATCACTCCCAAAGACAGTTCCCCGGCAAAAAGTTCCTCCGGACTTTTCCCTAAATTGACGCACAGGCGGTGTACGTCCAAAGGATCCAGCACCACCGTGTCTCCCATTCCCAAACAGCAGTCCCAGCACCCCACGCAGTCCTGGCAGTCTGCTTTTACCATATCGTTCAATCCGTATAGTTTTCCATCTGAAATCTCTTCCAGTGAAACGTCCCTGCGCATAGGCATCCTCCTTTTTAATCCAGCTTGATCCCGGCAAGCGCCTGGGCAAAGGCGTTATTTACCGGCTCATTGGCTTCTTTTTGCTGCTGGCGCATGTATTTTTGCACATCCCGTTTGTTTACTCCTGCCCCTTCTTTTTCCCTTCTTGCCTGGAATGCAGAAAGCTTTTCCTTATAGCCGCAGGCACATACGAAGGTTTCTTCCTTGCCTTTTACCAGCATTTCCATTTTCTTATGACATTTGGGGCATCTGGCATTGGTCATCCTGGCTATGGTTTCTCTGTATCCGCACTCCCGGTCCTGGCAGACCAGCATGCGGCTGTTTTTTCCGTTGACTGCCAGAAGACGTTTGCCGCATCTGGGACAGATTTTGTTGGTGATATTGTCGTGGCGGAAGGTACCGTCCCCTGTCTTGATCTCGTCTACGATCTCACAGGTGTATTCCCGGATTTCTTTTAAGAAGGTTTCCTGCTTCATTTTTCCTTTGGCAATATCGGAAAGCTTCCGTTCCCAGTCTGCAGTCAGCTCCGGCTTTTTCAGATCTCCCGGCACAAGTTCCAGCAGCTGTTTGGCTTTAGAGGTGATGTAGATCTCGTTTCCTTTCTTTTCCATGAGGAAGGTATGAAAAAGCTTTTCGATAATGTCCGCTCTTGTAGCAACCGTGCCCAGACCGCCGGTCTCTCCCAGGGTCTTTGCGGCTGCCGCGTCTTTGGATTCCATATATTTTACCGGGTTTTCCATGGCCGCCAGAAGAGAAGCTTCTGTAAAATGTGCCGGCGGCTTTGTCTTTCCGGTATTTATGGATACGCTTTCTATGGGAAGTCTCTCCCCTTTTTGCCGGAGAGGCAGACGCTGGTCTTTGAGTGTCTGTCCGTCGCCATCCTCCTCTTCTTCCTGGTATCCCCCTTCGTATACTTCTTTAAAGCCCAGGCTCTTTACAGCCTGGCCGCTGGCGGCAAAGGTATGCCCGGCGGCTTTTCCTTCCATTGTCACCTGTTGGTATACAAAAGGCGGATACAGAACGCTTAAAAATCTCCGCACCACCATATCGTAGATTTTTCTCTCTTCGCTGGTCATATGCTCCAGCTGGACGAACTGCTCCGTAGGGATGATCGCATGATGGTCACTGACCTTTTTGTCATCCACAAAGCTTGCGTTTACCTGGACCGGCTTTTGCAAAAGGGCTCCTGCCAGCTTCTTATAGGGTCCTGTGCCGCAGGCCTTCAGCCGTTCCTTGATCGTAGGGACAATGTCTTTGCCGATATACCTGGAATCGGTCCTTGGGTAGGTGAGGACTTTATGATTTTCGTAAAGACGCTGCATGATATTCAGGGTTTCCTTGGCTGAAAAGCCGTATTTCTGGTTGGCTTCCCGCTGCAGGGTGGTCAGATCGTACAGTCCCGGGGCATATGCTTTTTTCTCCTTGGAGGTCACATTTACCACCTCAAGAGCGCCTGTGCTCACTTCCTTTTTGATCTCCTCCACCCGTTCTTTTTGGAAAGAACGGTAGCTTTTGCTTTTTTCGTCCCGCCAGGTCCAGTATATCTCCCCCGCTGTAAGGGTCAGGCCAAAATATTCCCTGGGCTTGAAATTTCGTATCTCTTCTTCTCTCTTGGCGATCATGGCCAAGGTAGGCGTCTGGACACGGCCGCAGGACAGCTGGGCATTGTACTTGCAGGTCAGGGCTCTGGTGCCGTTCATGCCTACCAGCCAGTCCGCTTCCGCCCGCGCCGCAGCTGCCCGGTAGAGATTGTTGTATTCCCGTCCGTCCTTTAAGTTGTGAAAGCCCTCCCGGATGGCTTTGTCGGTCACGGAAGAGATCCACAGACGTTTGATGGGTTTGCGGCATCCTGCTTTTTCCAGGATCCACCTGGCCACCAGTTCTCCCTCCCGGCCGGCATCTGTGGCTATGATCACCGTGCCGATGTCTTTTCGGAACAGCTGAGCTTTTACCTCCTGATACTGTTTGGCGCTCTGACGGATGACCACAAGCTTCATTTCTTCCGGGAGCATGGGAAGAGAAGTCATTTCCCATTTTGTATATTTTTTATCGTAATCCTCCGGGTCTGCAAGGGTGACCAGATGTCCCAGCGCCCAGGTGACCACGTATTCTTTTCCTTCCAAAAAGCCGTTTCCCTTCTGGGTGCAGCCAAGGACCCTGGCAATGTCCCTTGCCACAGAAGGCTTTTCCGCAATGACTAATGCTTTCATTTTGTCCTCCTTTGCTTATCATTGGGATAGTATACCATATTTTGCGAAAAAAAAGAAACAGGAAATCTCCTGTTTCTCTGTTTCGCTGCTCTATTTACCGCCGATCTTATAGCCGATCCCCCGGACCGTCTCGATCAGGTCCCCGGCCTCTCCCAGTTTTTGCCTTAAAGTACGGATGTGTACATCCACCGTCCTGCTTTCTCCATCGAACTCATAGCCCCATATCTGATTTAAAAGCTGGGTCCGGGAAAGGACGATCCCGCTGTTTTTTAAAAGAAGACAAAGCATTTCGTATTCCTTTAAGGTCAGGCTCACCGGCTCCTGGTTTACCGTGACAATATGCCGGGCGGGACTTACATACAGACAGCCCATCTGATACTCTTCTGCCCCGGAATCCTCTGTTCTCCGAAGGAGTGCCCGTATCCTGGAGATCAGCTCCATCATCCGGAAAGGCTTGGGAATATAATCGTCTGCCCCGCTGTCCAGCCCTACTACCGTGTCGTATTCACTGCCCCGGGCGGTCAGCATGATAATGGGGAGCTTTCTGGTATCCGGCCGCATACGCAGTTTTTTTAATATCGAGATCCCGTCTTCCTCCGGAAGCATGATATCCAGCAGAAGAAGAGAGGGCTGCTCCTTTTCCATGGCTTTCCAAAACAGGGAAGGCCTCTCAAAACCTTTTGTATCCATTCCCTGGCTTTTTAAGGTATAGACAACCAGTTCCCTGATACTTTCATCATCTTCTACTAAATAGATCATGTTCTTTCCTCCGCTGCATCTGTTCTCTTCCTGTTTTCTTCAATCAGTATAATCACGGAAGGTTAAATCTTATGCATGGTGTCTGTTAAATTTTTGTAAAGTTCCGTGCATTTATAATTTTTTCATTAATATCTTGAAATTTTTATTTGTAAAAGAAGCCTTGTGATGATATGATAAACGTGAAAATAGTTTGGGAGGAGTAAGATGTTTTACTTTATCGTTAATCCCAATTCCCGTTCCGGAGCCGGAAAAAAAATATGGGACCTTTTGAAAAAAGAATTAGACTCCCGCAAGGTCTCCTATCAGGTCTTCATGACCAGATATATGGGCCATGCTGTACAGTTATCCCAAAAAGCCAGCAGCCTGGGCACTGCCGAAAAACCCGCATACCTCATTGCTGTAGGCG
>DXBU01000061.1 GCA_019116385.1 Candidatus Blautia faecigallinarum
GAGAGGCTCCTCCTGTGTTTCGGCCTCTGCGGCAATGTTGGACAGGGACTGAATTTCGATGTAAAGCAGAGAGTTCCGGGCACAAATGGAGATCAAGTTACAGATAAAAACGTTGGAAATGGAATCACAATAAAGCCGAGTGCAGATGGATGGAGCAGCGGCAATGACATTAAGCTGAAAGACAAGGTGTCACCAACGCCAAATGAGGTTACCATGAATTTAATCGATGCAGGTACTGGAAAGCCTAATGTTACATATAAGTACTTGCAGCCGAACGCGGTTTTAGGGACACTGACACATACCGCTGATACCACAACCGGATACGCTGTACTTAAATATGGAAGTGTTGACAGTGCGATAGAAGGCAATACATACACAGGGAATGTTACCTTCAAATTCGAAAAGGCTTAATTTTACACATTTAGAAAATTGTTATGTGGTTTTAATGATCACATAATAATGGCGAAATGACAGGGAGCAGTATCTGCTGCTCCCTGCCTTATTACTGTAAGGAGGACTGACCATGGACTGGCATGTAAGAAAGCGGGAATATTCCCGTACGTTTAAGGACGGGGCAGGGAATGTCTGGGGATACATGCCCCCGAGAGAACTTGCCAAGCGGTATCCCAACGGCGGGTACCGTATCGTTGCGGATTTAAAGAAAAAGGAAAACCCGTCAGGAGATCTTTCCCTGACAGGGGAGGGGAAGAGAACCCGCTTATATGCTTATAACAGGAAAAAGAAAAGGACGGAGCGCACTGCCGGCTACATTGACGTCAGCGGTCCGGACCACCCGGACAGTTTTGTCCGCGTCCGCGCGGGCAATGTCCTACGTGGAGTGATTCTCCCCGCGGTACTTTTCCTTCTCCTATGCGCTGTCTTTTTTCTGGGCTGGTGGCTTTCCCGTAAAGAAAAAGTGCCGGGTCTGGATGAAGCGGCGGTTTCCTATAAGGTGGAAGGGATGGAAAACACAGATCCCGAATCCATCGCCCTGCCCGGGGTAAGCCGGATTGAGATGGAGGCGGGAACCACCCGGGTAGACTTCCCCCTTGTCAATCCCGAGGGGAATACCTGCTACATGAAGTATACCATCCGTGACGCGCAGACCGATGAGGCACTTTACAGTTCGGGGCTGATCGGGCCGGGACAGGCAGTCTTAAGCTTTGACCTGAACAGGCCGGTGGAAGCCGGAACTTATGACATCCTGCTTCAAGTAGAGACATCGGACTTAGACGACTATACCGTACAGCTTAATGGGGCGGAGATCCCGGCGGAGCTGGAAGCAAAATAGATGGGAGAGAGGATAAAAAATGGAGTACAGATATGAAGAAAGAGACCGGGGCCTGCGGATCTGGAAGGACAGGAAGAGACAGAAGTGGAACTGTATAGACAAGGACCGGTTCATGAAACTGACAAAGGGAAAGGCGGTTATCGTGGCGGACACAGGCGTCAGGGGGAAGGAATCCGGGGATAGGCTGACAGACGGGGACCACAGCCTGCCTCTGTATATGACAAGGCAAAAGATCGGCTTCTTCCAGAAGATCACCGGCTACATCCCCTGTACGGACGGGGAGACGCAAGGCTATGTCCGGGTGGTGGAAAGATCTGCCGGGAAGATCGCGGCCCTTCTGGTCCTGCTGGCAGCCCTTGTGGCGGGCGGTATCCTTCTGTACCTGAATACACGGGAAGAAGGACCGGAACTTGACAAGGCGGCGATCTCCTATGAGATGCCCGATACGATGGTCAATACGGATCCAGAGTCCATCGCCCTGCCGGGGTACAGCGTCCTGACCGTGAGTAATTCAGACGGAGTTGTCCACGCTCCGCTGATCAACCCGGAAGGCAATACCTGCTATTTCGTCTATACGGTAAAGCTGGCGGACACAGGGGAAGAACTTTATAAGAGCGGTTACATCGAGCCGGGAAGCGCGGTGCCGGAGTTTGAGCTGAATCAGGAGCTGGAAGCTGGGGAATACGATATCCTGCTGGAAGTGGAGGCGTGGGATATCGGGGATTACACTCAGGCGCTTAACGGAGGAAGTATTGAAGCCCGGCTGACTGTGGAGGATTAAAGATGGGCAAGGGAAATAAGGAGAAATGCCTCCGGCACATGGAAGGATACAGGGGCGCGGGTACCCGGGTGTGTGTCCTGCTGCTTGCGGCAGTGCTTGCGGCAAGCGCCTTGTCCGGCTGCGGAGGGGACGCCCCGGCAGAGCAGGCGGAGAATACGATAGAGGCGGCTGTGGGGGATACCGTGCCCCTTGAAGGCGGTGGGATGTCCTTTGAGATCAAAGGCGTGTCCGAGGAAGAGGAAGTGAAGCCTTCAGATCCCAGCGGCTACTTTTACTATTATGAAGATATAGAGGGATGGCACTACTATGTCGTATCCGGCGTCATCCATAACCCGGAGCAGGAGATCCTAAGCCCAGAGGACTTTGACGTACAGGCTGTGAGGGGGAACTCCCTGTATGAGACAAAAGCCGCCATGGAGAACAGCTCGGCCTCTACGTTCATGGGGAAAGGAGAGGAGACCGTGGCGGAATCGCCGGGGCTGTTCCTTATTGTCATGGTAGAGGATGGGAAAGAGCCGCCTAAGGAAGTGACATTGTATTACAATGAAGGGCTGGGAGAAAAGAAAGACACAGAGCAGTGGGATCATGGGATCAGGATCTCAGTGAATAAATAGTGGGATGGCTAAGAAGCCATCCCACTATTTTTCTCAACGGCAGACTGTTTCCAGATTGCGTGTTTCCTTTTGGTGAGGATGAGGCCTGCCGTCAACGCGGTGAAGGGCGCCACGGTTACAAGTCCGAAGCTTCCTGCTACTGTGTCAAGGATTTCCGCAGATACATATTTATAATTCAGGATATGGTCAATGGGCGTTCCCTGTGCCATGAACACCATAAGCAGGGTGATATATCCGCCCGAGTATGCTAAAAGCAGCGTTGTAGTCATGGTGCCCATGGCTGCGCGCCCCACGTTCATGCCTGAGCCGGCAGCTTCCTTCCATGAAATATCTGGTTTTTTTTCCACTACTTCATGGACAGCCGAGGTGATATCCACAGCCAGATCGATCATAGCGCCAGAGGCCCCGATGAAGATGCTGCTCATAAAGATAGCCGTCAGATCCAGATGCTGGAAACCGCTGTAAAGAAGGGATTCTGAATCCGGCATGACTGCTCCGTTGATCCGAAATAAATCCGTAAACAGCATTCCAAGAATACAGGTTGCTAAAATTCCGAGAAGCGCGCCAAGGGACGCTGTAATCGTACGCCGGTCTATACCGTAAACGAAAAAGATAATAATCAGGGTAAGGAAGACCGTAACAGCGATTCCTGCCCAGATCGGGGAATAGCCGTTTAAATACGCAGGCACAAGGATTTTCCATATGGTCAGGATAGTGATGGCAAATGAGAAAATCGCCTGAAACCCGTTCTTTCCCGCAACAGCGATGAGAAAGACCGCAAAGGCAGCCAGAAGGATGAGCTCCTTGTCCAGCCGGAAATGGTCGGTTATCACAGCGGAAGAAATCTCCTCCCCGTTCAGGCTAAGCGTTACAAACGCCCTGTCTCCCACTTTAAAGATCTTATCTTTTTCCAGCGAACCACTTAGGAAGTTCACGCCGGTGATCTCCTGCCCTTTGAAGGTACCGTCCTCTATCCTCATCACGCAGGACTGTTCTCCTGACTGAATCAGCCCGGAACTTTTGATCGCGGAATTATCCACCTCTGTTACAATGCCGGTGGCACGTTCTGACCCCTGATAAATCAAAGCATCCTCATAGCCGGTGGGGATGGCTATGAGGACTGCCGTCATAAGAATACCTATGACAATACTCAGGAGCATGTTTTTCTGTTTGCTGAAAAAAATACTCTTCATCTGTTTTATTCTACTCCTGTCAATTCTGCCATTTTTTTATAAATATCTGTGTTGTCATAATACCCTTCAAAGTTTTCCTGACCTACACCCTGCGCGAATACTTCCACCGGAAGGCCCGTATGGGCGTAAGAACCAAAATTGACGCCGCTTTTGTTGTTCAGGATATGGGTGATCGTAACAGTCAGGGGCTCATAGCTGCCGTATTTTACATACTCATCCTGACCAAATTCTTCTTCCTCGCCTGTCCTGCTCATAGTTGTATCGTACGCTTCTTTTAGTTTATCATATTCATACTGAGTCATGACCAGATTTCCGTCATTGTTGGATTCGGGGTGCATGTCCGCACTGTCCTTCTGCTGTGTGGAAGTTTCATGGGAGACCGGAGCCTGAAGCCCGAACAGCTCTGTTACATCTTTCATAACTGTGTCGAAATCTGTCTTGTTCTCTTTATAACCAGCCACATAGTCAGAATCGAATTTCGCATAGGAAATTTTCTGGTTATTAAAATTCTGAAGGAAGGTGTCGTAGTCTGTTCCGGCGTATCCGATGGTGAGACCTCCCGTTTCATGGTCGCCTGTTACTAAGATTAGAGTCTCTTCTGGGTGTTCATTATAAAATTCCACTGCTTCCGCAACCGCGTTATCCAGTGCGATCGTATCGCTGATGGTGGCGGCTGCGTCATTTGCATGACATGCCCAGTCGATTTTGCCTCCCTCTACCATCATGAAGAAACCAGTGTCATTGTCCAGCATTTCGATTCCCTTATCTACATAATCTGCAAGAGCCCACTGGCCTTCCTCTAAGTCCATATCATAGGACATCGCGTCACTGTCGGCGAGATGCTCATCGATTACGATCGTTTTCCCGTCGTTGGATGTGAGCGCGTCTGCCTCTGCCTGAGTTTTAACGATTTTGTATCCAGCTTCCTCTGCTGCGTCGTAAAGATCTTTTTGATCCTCATTTTCTCCTGTAGGGTCAAGAAGGGCTCCTCCTGCGAAATAATCAAATCCGCTTTCGATCATCTCAACGCCAATATCATAATAATCATTTCTGGACGCCTGATGCGCGTAGAATGCCGCCGGAGTCGCATGGTTTAAGTTTACGCTGGAGATAACGCCGATCTTGTAATCCTTTTGCGCTTTTAGCTTTTCCGCGATGGTCTCATACTCTTCTGTAAAGTCTTCGCTTACGTTGATACTTCCGCTCCATGTCTTATTCCCTGTTGCAATGGATGTTGCTGTAGAAGCGGAATCCGGAGCGAAGGATGTACTGTCATAAGTCTGGGCGGAGCCCGCTACAGGGAAGTTCATCATATGGAGGTTGTTCTGGCTGCTTAGAACCGTTTTTTCCTCGCCTTCCACTGTAATCTTTTCCGCGTTTTCTGAAGAAGAGTTTGCGCTCTTAAAATAATTGGTCAGCTGAACCTGTGGATAGCTCATACCGTCTCCGATAAAGAGAAAGACATATTTGGGTGTTTTTCCTTCTGCCGAAGCTGCTGCATGGGCTTTGGCCGGTGTGTCTGCCAGTGTGCTTGCGCATCCTGTCAAAAGACCTGGCATGAGCATTATGGACGCCAATGTTAAGCATACAATTTTCTTTTTCATAGAATTCCTCCTGAATTTTTTGTTTGTCACGGTCATCAATTTAGCATGGAAACCTGAAAGTGGGCTATCATCGTTTCACAAAGTTTTAGTAAAATGTTTGTTAATGAGGGAGCGATATGTTAAAATGCTTTTAATTAGAAATTTTAAAATTGCTCCGGAAGGTGGAAGAGGTGCACAATAAAGATGATCACATTATGGACAGCCCGGACGTGATGACAGTGGAAGAGTTAGCCGGTCTTATGAATACCCGCTGGGCGGGGAAAAATATTGTATATTATGATGCGACCGACTCCACGAATCTGCGCATCAAACAGCTTGGCAGAGAAGGCGCTCCCCACGGAACGCTTGCCGTGGCGGAACAGCAGGCCGCAGGGCGCGGAAGGCGGGGACGCTCGTGGGAATCCCCGGCAGGATGCGGTATTTATATGTCTATCTTGCTCCGTCCGGATATCGAGCCGGACAAAGCGCCCATGCTGACGCTTGTGGCCGCATGCAGCGTGGCGGAAAGTTTGCAGGATCTGTGCACTGGAAATATGCAGGTGCAGATTAAGTGGCCTAATGATATTATTATCAGTGGGAAGAAACTGGCAGGCATTCTCACGGAGATGAATGTCAGGGCGGGGAAGGTTGATTACGTGGTTGTGGGCATGGGGATCAATGTGAATATTGCAGATTTCCCTGAGAAGATCCGTAAGACGGCAACATCCCTGCGTATAGAGTCCGGCCGGAGGATTGAGCGGGCTCCGGTTATCGCGGCGGTCATGGAACGGCTGGAAGCAGATTATAGGATTTTTATGCGCACGCAGGATCTGTCTGGACTGATGGATGCCTACAGCAGGATGCTGGTCAATAAGGACCGGGATGTGCTGATATTGGGGGAGAAAGAACAGTACCGGGCGCACGCGCTTGGCATTACGCCTATGGGAGAACTGATTGTACGCCGGGGGAACGGCGCCGAGGAGAAGATCCGCGCGGGTGAAGTGTCTGTGCGGGGCGTATATGGGTATGTATAGGGAAAGCAGGGACTGGTAAGGCTGTTTCGAACTGTCTGGAGCGTAAATTTTCGCGGAAGTTTTCATAGAGAGGAATAACATGGACGAGGAAAAAGTATTGTGCGCGGCGAGCGCTTATGAACAGAAGTTTTATCTAAACCCGGAGTTTGACGCTCTTCCGGAAAGTATCAAGGAAGAGATTAAGATCATGTGCGTATTGTATACGGAGGATGTGGGCGGTGTTTTCCTGCTTGTGTTCGACGGGGATGGAAATTTGGAGATGAAGGTGGATCACGAGGAGAATGATTTTGCCTTTGATGAGATCGGAAGCGTGCTTAAGATCAAAGAACTCCAGAATACAAAGAGGGAGCTCTTTGAGTCGCTGGAAGTGTTTTACCGGGTATTCTATCTGGGGGAAGAGATGCAGCCCCAAAGCCCGGAACGCTGAGTAAAATGGATAGGAAGTCTAAAGAGAGGAAATCGGAATGTTTGGACCGATGCCTCTTTTTTTATTTTGACAGACATTTAAGATTTATTTTTAAAATGGCATTTTCTA
>DXBU01000062.1 GCA_019116385.1 Candidatus Blautia faecigallinarum
CCGTTTATATAACCGTTTGCAAACAGACGATCCATCATAGAAATTTTCTTTACTCCTTCTGCGGTTGCGCCAATGGCAAATTTTTGCCCTTCATCATTTTTGTAATACCATTTTCCAGTATTCTCATCGTAATCAACCCTGCCCTGAATGACATTTTTTAATTCTTTTCTTATTTTTGTTAAAATGCAATGTTCTTCTTCCTTCGGCGGTATCATACGAAGGGCTTTCGCCAAATCGTAGTAAGTATCATCAAACCCAAAAGACTTATCTATTTCTCTGGATTTTAAAATAACTGGAAAAAGTGACAGAACTTCTTTTGCCGGAATGAAAATGGAATTGCCTTTTTTTTGCATTTTAGGTGCTTTTACATTTCTGACTTTGGTATTCGCACTTTGAGAAAACTGATACTCTAATCCGATTTCCGCGCCATTTGTTTTTATCTTAAATTCCAGATCATCTAAAGCAGATCGCTTCACAAGATCTCCCAATCTGTCCACTTGAAATGTCCAGCGCAGCTTCTCAGATAATATTTCACACATTGAACGAACATCATCTCCGCGTTTATATTCTTCCATAGAGCGGACGGCAGAATATAAAGCTTTTAAAATAAAGGTTTTGCCTGTGGAATTTTCTCCGATTATCAGGTTGATATTGGAAAAGCGGTCGCATTCAAATTTTAAAATGTTTCCATAATTTTTCATCTGAACAGTTTGTATCTTAAAAGCCACGACTTTATTCCTCACTTTCCTTGTGTTATTTTTTCTTTTACTTTTTTAATAATTTATAGATTTAGTATAAGCTTATTTTGCGGTAAATTCAATGAACTCTTCTCCCCAAATTTCGACTAAAAAAGGCCAGAGGCAGGCTGTTTTTCCAGCTTGCTCCTGGTCTTTTCTCGTTCTGCGGGGCTTTGTATCCCCTGCGTCTCAGTTATTCTTAATATTCTTCGTAGGCAACGCTTCCGTCTGAATAGGTGATCTCCCAGTATCCATGTCCGCTTCCGTCGCAGTCGTCAAACTTCTGCCGGCTCACCTCATAAACCTGGGTGGTCTGCTGCTGTTGCTGCTGAGCTGCCGCTGCCGCCTGAGCTGCTGCCGCCGCATCTGCCGCTGCCTGGGCTTCTGCTGCTGCCTGAGCCGCTGCTGCCGCTGCTTCTTCGGCCTCTTTCTGCTCCTGCACCAGAGCGTCTACCTGCTCTTTATTTTCGGTCACATAGCTGTGGTATACATAGCCTGTTACATCATCGTTTTCCACTTTGATCCATCCCGGAACAGCGCCTACACCGGTAACCTCATCGCCCAGCTGGAGCACCTTTAAGGATTCGGATTCCTGGTCTGCCGTTTCGCGGATATGGACATTGGAGGAAGCATACATGGTAACCGCTCCTTCAAAAGTCTTTTCTTCTGCAGTTTCTGCTGCCTCCTGGGTCGTTCCTTCTGCATCCGTATAACGGATATACAAAAAGCCGTACTCGTCAAAGATCAGCGGATCTGTCCAATTCTCCACTTCCACCTGGTCAAAGATATGGACGCCGCCATTTTCCTCTGTGATCACAAGGCTCATAGAAGAAGCTGCCTCTGTTTCTTTGGAAGCCTCCTCTTCAGGATTCGCTGTCTCCTGGGCATCTTCTCCTTCGGCTGATTCCTGTGCATTTTCATCTGCCGGAGTTTCTGTTTCCTTCAGCTCTGCGCCGGAAAATACCCGTGTGGTCTGGTTGGTGATCGTAAGTTCTCCCTCTGTCAGCGCCAGGGTAATATCTGCCGGTTCTTCTGTCTGTGCGGCCGTATCTTCCGCCGCCCAGGCAGCCGCCGGAGCACCAAGCGCCATAGACGCTGCCAGTGATACGCTGATCAGTGTTTTTACCATCTTCCTTTTCATTGATTTGTTTCCTCCTTTATTTCACTTTGATATACAATACTTAATTTCCCGTCTGTTTCCGTGATCACTTCCACACGGTTCCCTTCGGAAAGCACAGACTGCTGAGAAAGATACAGACAAAAGCCTCCGCTGTCTGTCTCCTCTCCCACAACAGCATCCATGGGGAAGGCCTCGTAAGTTCCCGCGCCGTTGATCCTTAAGTAGATCCTGGTTTCTGTATCCAGGTATTCTTCCTTCACACGGCCGGTAAGCTGGATCTGTGTACCCTGCCGGCTCAGCTTCACATCCAGGGCGCCCTGGGTATCCAATTGTTTCGGCTCTTCTTCAAGCACAGCGGCGGTTCCAAAAAGGACCGGGGGCGACTGGGCCATATCCGGCAGAAAACGCTCTGCCCGCTCCACGATCACTGTATCCGCCTGCATGGTGTCCACATCACTTAGCTGATAAGGTACGCCTCTGGAAAAATACGCGCTGGCATAAGCATCCGCAAAAAACGGGACCAGGGCATTTCCAAAGGAATCCCGGTACATCACAAGGCTTCCGTCTTTCACAGGATTCACTGTAGTGATCCTGGGATCGAAATTGCTCTCCACCTCTCCAACTGCCGCGTAGGTGAGGGTTTTATTATAATAGATTTCCTCCTCCGGTGTTGTCGCCAACGGATAAAGCATCTCGTCCAGGTCTCCAATATAATCTTTTCGAACCTCATACTCTACGTTCTCATAAGAATCGTGTTCTTTCCCAAGAGCCGTCATCAAAAGATCCGAAGCAAAAGCCGCCCCTTTATTGTTCCAGTGGGAATCTCTCTCGTGGTAGAGGATCTCTTCCTCACCGGTAAAGGCCTCATAAAGGTCTACATAGGATACGCCTTCTTTTTCAAGGAAAGGCACCAGGCGTGCCAGGTTATTTTCCTCGTCCACTTTCAGGCTGTCATAATAAGGCATGTTTTCCCCATAAAGGGAATTTTTATTGGGCGCCACTGTAAAGACGAAATCTACGCCCCTTGCCTCAAGGTTTTCTTCCATCATGGCAAGGGAATGGGCAATGTTGTAAAGACTCCGGTCTGACAAAAGCTCCACTCCAAGAAAATCATTCAGGGAATCCTTGTAATAGAGCCAGTTGTCACTGCCCTGTATCACGCCCTGGGCGGTAGAAGTTCCCAAAAGTTTCCCATTTAATAAGGCATTGGCCGTTACCAGCTCATTGCGGAAGGCAAAATGATCCTGAAAGTAATCCCCGGCCTGGGGAAGCCATTCCACATTGAGCCCTTCCTCTGTGATAAGGGATGGAAATTCCGCCAGCTCCCGGTTTTCCGAAGAGCTCTCTGACTTTCCAAAAAACATTCCAAGGGAGGGGAGCAGGCATACGGCAAAAAACAAAATACTGTAGAGTATCTTCCATTTCTTCATTTTCCGTTCCCCTCCTTAAAACCTGAAATAAATAAAGGGATTATAGGTGCCGCTGGCCAGGCTGAGCACACACACCGCCAGTCCCAGAAGACTGCACAGGTAAGTAACCGGTTCATAACCTTTTTTCCCCCGCAGCTTTTCCGTAATGGGAAAAGAAGCCACAACACCTGCAGCCAGGGTAAGCAGGAATACCGGGGTCAGCTGCTGCAGGGCAAGGCTCATCGCCGCCGGGTCCCACACAAAGCCGGTAAACATTTCTTTTACCCAGTACATTCCCTGGGCCATGGTATCTGCCCGGAAAAATACAAAGCCCACACAGACTACCAGAAGGGTATAGATATGCTGGATCAGGCTTTTTATCCTGCCGCCTTTCCTTCGGATAGCCGGAAGGTATTCCTCCAGCATCAGGAAAACCCCATGATAAATACCCCAGAACAGAAAATTCACCGCCGCACCGTGCCAGATCCCGGTGCAGACAAATACGATCATCTTATTGATGACAGTCCTGGTTTTTCCTTTGCGGTTTCCCCCAAGGGGTATGTAAAGGTATTCCAGAAACCACCCGGAAAGGGAAATGTGCCATCTCCGCCAGAATTCCTGGATGGTTCCGGAAATATAGGGATAATTAAAGTTTTCTTTAAAGTGGAAGCCAAACATCCAGCCCAGGCCGATGGCCATATCACTATAGCCGCTGAAGTCAAAATAGATCTGCAGCATATAAGAGACAGCCCCGATCCAGGCTCCCGCTATATTGATGTCTCCCCAGGCAGCCCCGAAAAGGGTGTCCGCCACGGCGCCCATGGTATTGGCGATGAGAACTTTTTTGGCAAGGCCGGCGATAAAGCGCCGGATACCCCGGCTGATGCCGTCCAAAGTCTGGCTTCTTTTGTCGATTTCCTCCGCAATGTCGTGATACTTTACAATAGGTCCGGCGATCAGCTGGGGAAAATAGGAAATATACAAAAGCACTTTTCCGTAATTTCTCTGGGCCTCCGTCACATCCCTGTACACATCGATCACATAAGACATAGCCTGGAAGGTAAAGAAAGAAATCCCGATGGGCATACGGATCTGGGGCACCGGTATGGAAAGACCGGTAACAGCATTGAAAGATTCCAGTAAAAATCCGGTGTATTTAAACACCACCAGGATACCCAGATTCACGATCACCGCGATCACTAGTATGCACTTCTTCTGCCGGGGATATTTGCCGATCAGGAAGGCACACAGGTAATTTAAGAAGGAAGAGGCGATCAGCATCAAAAGGAAGACCGGCTCTCCATATCCGTAAAATAACAAGCTTGCAATAAGCAGCATCACATTTTTCGCCCGGATTCCCGGCAAGATCAGATGCAGGGCAAACACCACAGGCAGAAAAATGCATAAAAACACCATTGAACTAAAAACCATGTTTCCTCTCTCCTGACGCAGCTACGGCGTCATTTCGGTAGATTTGGAAGTTTACTTCCAACCTTTAAAAACCGGTACTCAGATCCCGGAAACTCCAAGAACGATTTCCTTTCCCTGCCGGTTTCTGAACACATTTACATAAAATGTGCCGTAATTCAGGATCAGATCATCGCCGTCCCCATAGCAGCTCTCCATCACCTTGGTCTTTTTAGGACGGCCAAGAAGGCTGCGGAGCTGTGACGCATCTTTTTCATAGGCGGATGCCACACGCAGACGTGCACTCTTGGTGGGATTTACTACACCGGTCTTGGAATCAAAAACAAAGAATTTTCCGTTGACCACATAAATTCCCTTAAGCATACGCCCTTCTGTGCCGAATCCGTACACCTTGCCATTGATCTTTTTCACCGCCGGAACATTCACGCCAAATACTTTCTTTCCGGCATAGGCCGCGCCATTTGCTCCGAAATAGTAGCGGCTTACTACGGTTTTTCCCTTTTTGACCTCTTTTACGTTTTTCCAGGTATTTCTTACTCTCTGTCCATTTTCGTAGAAATAAATTTTTCCCTTTTCCTTTTGAAGGCCGGATTTGGCCTCGGCCATAACAGGAACCGGATCACTAAGCACGGCTGCCGGAGCCTGCAGACAAAACGCACAAAGAGAAACTGCTAAAAACTTTTTCCAACTTCTTCTGCTCTTCATTGTTATCCTCCTCATATTTCTTAATAACTTAATCAATCCAGAAAAAAGGGGCTGTCCAAAAGAGTGACAACCCCTGTATACATGCCAGATCTATCCTGCTCTTTTCCTTTTACAGTTCTACGTTAAATACCTTCTGGGTTTTGTAAACTTTTCCTTCCATAGCGGAACGCTTCTGGCCGAACCACTTACCCTTTCTAAGGTCAGAGAATCGGTTGGCATTGGTATCATAGGTGTACCAGGTCTTTCCAACCTTAACCTCTACCCAGCCATGGGCCTGGAACTGATTGCTGTAAACCTTGCCCTGGCCGATGCAGACACGGACCGGAAGGCCGGTAGCACGCTTGATCAGGCAGGCATAGGCCGCTGCGTCGTGGTAGCAGCTTCCTTTTTTCTGGGTCAGCATCTGTTTGGCATAGGTATACTGCCATCCGCTGGTCGGTTTAAATCCCATCACACGCTGATATTTAAAATTCTTTGTACAGTAGGTAAACAGTTTCTTCAATGCGGTTTTGTCCGCAGTGGCTTCTGTGATCTTCCCTTTTTTGATGATGCTGTCCATGGCCTTTACCAGAGCTGCATCGATCTTTTTGCTCTTCTGGCAGACGCCATTGGAAGCAAAATAGTAGGATTTATTTCCTACTGTGTACCAGCCGGTTTTTCTTACTCCGTTGGCTCCCACATAATAGGTCTTGCCGTTGACCTTAATGAGCTTGTTGGTCACTTTTTTTCCGTTTTTATAGTAGCAGTAGCCGGCTTTTTCTTTTACCCAGCCGTTCTTAGCCGCTGCAAGTGTGGTCACACTTACCGGCGCTTCTTCTGCTGCCATGACCGGAACGCTGACAAATGTAAGGGAAAATGTCAGCATAAGAAGAAGACCCTTCTTTATAAAACCTTTCTTTGTCATTTTCTTCCTCCTTAGAATACCTTTGAAAATTTTTTATATTATAGCATAGCCTTTTTTCAAAGTCTATGGTTTTACCTGAACCTGACAAACTGCTGGATCGTATGATACATGTAGTAACCGCTGTATCCGTATACACCCGGGTACCAGCCTGCATACTGTGCCTCGGGGTCGTAGTAAAGTCCATTGATCCTTACCCAGCAGTGTCTTGTCAACCCATCTGCCGCGTGATCACGGCTTCCCGAAACTCTTCCGCATACAAGGTAGGGATCATAGCCCACTTCATAAGCCAGGGCGGCAAAGGCACAGGCAAATCCATAGCAGTTTCCTCCCCTTGTAGTCAGAGTCCGAAGAGCTGTTTCTTTCTGCCAGCCGGACTTGGAAAGGTTGGGATAATAGGAGCTATAGTAAATATTCCCGCCAACCACATAGTTCCAGCAGGCCCGCAGCTTTTGAGACTTGGACATGGAGGAATTGGTAATGGATGAAACAATACTCATCGTCTTCAGTTTCAGCTGGGCTGCGGTATCATTTTTCGCTGCACTGTTTTTTGTGAAAGTGATTCCCTGGTAGGTCCTGTTTTTCATAAGCTTTCCGGCTGTTCCCGCGTAATAAAGCTTATTGCCGATGGTAAGCCATCCTGTGGAAGCGATCCCGCTTTTATTTACATAGTAGGATGCGGAGCCCACATTAATGATCGATGGCTTTGAGGGGGTAAACAGCTGTCCGTTGATCCGGAATACGTAAAGTTTTCCGTTCACCTTGAAGCATCCGGTGGCCGCATGGTATTTGGATGTAAAATAATACCGTTTCCCATTGATCTTTTTCCAGGTACGCTTTACCTTTTTATCATTCACGTAAAAATAATATTTGCCGTTTTCTTTTTTCAGGCCGTTTTTTACCACCGGCTTTTCCGGTTCCTCCGGCTCCTGGGGAGTCTCCGGTTCCTGAGGTGTCTCTGGTTCCTGGGGCTCCTGGACTTCCGTTCCTCCGGTTCCCGTTCCTTCGATATTTCCGGTATCTTCTCCAGTTCCAAATAAAAGAGCTTCTTCAAAAGGCTGTGCACCATAAACAGATACCGATGCCGGAACACTAGAAAGCACCAATGCGCTTGACAAAAGAACAAGCAGCGTTCCTTTTCCTTTTTTCATAACTTTCCTCTTTTCCTTTTATTTATGAATTTTTTATGATTTATTTATGAATTATTTTATCATAGGTCCTGGATACGTTCAAGAATCTTCTATACTTAACTGCAAATTTTATATTGCTATATGAAGGATAGGATGA
The DNA here is from genome assembly GCA_019116385.1 of Candidatus Blautia faecigallinarum. Taxonomy (GTDB): domain Bacteria; phylum Bacillota; class Clostridia; order Lachnospirales; family Lachnospiraceae; genus Blautia_A; species Blautia_A faecigallinarum. Next base: position 7,588 of record DXBU01000062.1, read on the forward strand.
AGGACGTATACCCCGTATCTGACCCCATAGTTTTTGCTGTAGCCTTTTGCTTCCGCGAACAGCGGGTCATACACCAGTCCGTTTACTTCTGCCCAGCTGTGTCCGCTGCCCCCTCTTCCGTCACTGTCCACACAAACATAGACCTTTGTGTATCCCAGAGCTTTCGCCAGATAAGCAAACGCCGCCGCGTCGGAGAAACAGTTTCCTCCGCCCAGAACAAAGTGATCATTGGCATAGACCGCCGGCCATCCTTGTGTATTGCTGAAACGTCTTCTGGTAACATAGGGTTTGGAAACCACCCAGTCAAAGCATTTTTTCAGCTTTTCCTGTTTCGTCATCTTTGATGTGGTTATTTTCTTTACAATGCCTTTCGCCCGCTGGAGAGTTTCAAATTGGTTGGCCTTTACGGAATTCATCTGTTTGCCATTGGCATCGTAGTATTTGGAGCCGGACTTTCTGGCCTCCAGCTGTCCGTTATCCTTAAAATAATAGGTAACTTTTTTAAGAGTCACCGTCCCGGTCTGCATGACGCCTTTGCTGTTAAAATAGTAGGTTTTTCCTCCGATTTTTTTCAGTCCGGTGACGGGACTTCCGCTTTTATCTGTCCGGTATTTCTTATTGTCCTTTGTATACCATCTGCCGCAGACAAGATAGCCTTTCTTGTCAAAGCAGAAGGTCTTGCCGCTTATTTTCCGGATGCCGGTGACGGGAACGCCGTTTTTCAGAAACTGGCGTTTTCCATTTGCCAGGGTATTCCAGCCGTTTTTTACCGGCTGCTTAGGCGTCTCTGTCTCACCGGAAGTTTCCGCAAGTAAAACGGGTTCACCCAGGGCAGGCTCTGCTGCAGCAGCCGGAACAGACAGGGAAATGCTGGTCAAAAGGATAAGGGAAAGCTTTTTGATCTTTTTCATAGGTATCTCCTCCAAAAGAAAATTGAAAATGTGACTATTTAAGTGTATTATACCACTTCGATAGGAAGTTGGGACTGTTTAAATATAAAAAAGGCTCCCTCCGGCAGATATTTTCCCGTCGAAGGGAGTTCCCGAAATCATCCTTATCCTGTTTTAAAAATATTCTCTCAAAAGCCATGCCGGCGTGCAGCTCCATGCATGGCAGAAGCTGTTCACCTGGGTGTTTCCGTAAGGAGACGCATTGGGATCCTTGGGATCGAAAGCTTCCCAGAAGGTGTCTGCGCCCAGTTCGATCATGCCGCCCCAGTAGGTGCGCATAAGCTCCAGTGCTTTCTCTTTTTCGCCCACATGGAGCAGCGCTTCGATCACATGGTGGTAGCCGTAAGGCGTGGACACGCCCATCTCCGGGTTCACTTCCAGGAGATGCTGCATAAGCTTCCTGCTCTTTTCCAGGTCGAACACATCCGCCAGGACCATCCATGCCTGGCTGGACCAGGAGATCTGGCGGCTCTTTCCGCTTACGAAGAAGCCCTGCTCCTCGTCCCAGAAAACGTCCACTGCATTTTTCAGCGCCTCATTTAACAGTTCCTCAATATGCCCTTTGGCCTTCTCATCTCCCGCAAGCTCAGCCAGCACCTTGCCCTGGCGCAGACAGAAGATCCAGACGCCCTGGGCGGCCGCCTGACGGTCCAGGCCGTCCTTCCAGTCGATGAACGCGGCCATAGGATTGCTCTCCGTATCCAGCACCCCGTCCTTCATATCCTTAAGGGCAAGGGTGATCTGGCAGTATGCTGTGGGCCACAGTTCTTTTACGATATCCAGATCTTTTGTCTCCTGATAATAATCATAAAGGATGGACACAAAGAATAAGGAATAGTCCCACAGGAAGGTATCGTCCACCTGCATCACCGGCTCGGTGAACAGGCAGGCGCCGATCTTTCCGTCGTCCCGGATCAGTCCGGCGAAGAGGTACATACATCTCCTTACCAGGCTCAGATTCTTAAAGGTAGCGTAGTTTGCCTTTGCCTGCAGGCGAAGGTCGCCGATCCACAGACGGCGGTCACGCTTGGGGCCGTCCTCGAACACATGCTGCATACAGTCCTGGAGGGTCTTCAGGCTTGCCCGGTCGATCTTCTGAAGATCCTCCGGCAGATCCTTAAGGGGCTCCACCGCATCCATGGATACCAGAGATACCGCCTTTAAGGTCGCATCCTCCACCACTACCTGGAATTTGGCGGACGTATCGATGGCAAGGACTTCCATATAACGGAAGGAATATCTTCTCGGCAGCTTCAGCTCACAGGGAAGCACATCGATATGGATGTATTCCTCCTGGATCCATCCCTTGCTGATCCATCCCTCGTAGGTGGAAGAGTCGTCCAGGATCTCATTGGGGATCTCCGCAAATTTCAGGCGGAGATAAGCCGGCGCGTCCTGGGGGCTGCCTGCGGAGGCCAGCTTTATGGTCACATAGCCCACATGATGGTCGCCGAAATCCAGGCAGATGCTGTCCCCTTTCCGAAGGAGCTTATCCTTCATGCCGCCGATATCCTCTCTGGCGCTTACAATGCCGTTTCCTTTTGGGCCTCTGGCTACGCTCACCAGAGAAACCGGCTTTACCTCTCTTTCCAGAAGGGGCGCGTCATTTTCCTCCGCCTTTTTCACAAAGGCTTCTACCGTCCTTCTCTTCATATCCGGAATAATACTGATCAACTGATCTCCCATCACTTATCCTCCTTGTGAAGTGCCTCTCCATTGGTAGCGATCACATCTTTATACCAATAGAAAGATTTCTTTTTATAACGGTTCAAAGTACCGGAGCCGTCGTCGTTTCGGTCTACATAGATAAATCCGTACCGTTTTTTCAGTTCTGCCGTGGAAGCGCTCACCAGGTCGATGCATCCCCAGGAGGTATAGCCCATCAGCTCCACCCCGTCCTTGACGGCTTCCTCCGCCTGTAAAAGATGCTCTCTCATATAATCGATCCGGTAATCATCCTCCACCGTCAGCTCCCCGTCCGGGCCTTTTACAAGCTGATCCACCGCACCCAGGCCGTTTTCTACGATAAACAAAGGCTTCTGGTAACGGTCATAATAATAGTTCAGCACATAGCGAAGACCCTTGGGATCGATCTGCCAGCCCCATTCGGATGCCTTTAAATAAGGATTGGGAACGCCTCCCAGAAGGTTTCCCTGTCCTTTGGCCTGTTTTTCCGGATCTGCAGTGTCGCAGATGCTCATGTAGTAGCTGAAGGAAATAAAATCCACCGTATTTTTCAGGATCTCTTCATCTCCCGGCTCAAATCTGATCTCAATGCCGTTTTCCCTGAAGAAACGCTTCATATAGCCCGGATAGTATCCTCTGGCCTGTACATCCCCGAAGAAATCGTTCATATGGACGCTTTCCATCACCTTGATCACATCGTCCGGGGACGGAGTGAGGGGATAAGTAGGCATACTTAAGATCATGCAGCCTACTTTCGCTTCCGGCATCATCTCATGGGCGATCTTTGTTGCCAGGGCGCTGGCTACAAATTCGTGGTGCACTGCCTGATAAAGATCCTGTTTGGAAAGTTTCTCCTTATCGGTGTAGATCCCGCCGCTTAAAAAGGGCTGATGAAGTACGGAGTTGATCTCGTTGAAGGTGAGCCAGTATTTTACTTTCTTTCCATACCGGGCGAAGATGGTGCGCACATATTTTTCATAGAAGCCGATCATCTTCCGGTTCACCCATCCGTCGTAGGTTTTGGAAAGATGGAGGGGCGTTTCATAATGGGAAATGGTCACCAGCGGTTCGATCCCGTATTTATGACATTCGTCAAAGACTTTATCATAAAATTCCAGTCCCTTCTCATTGGGTGTTTCCTCATCTCCCTTTGGGAAAATACGGCTCCAGGCAATGGAGGTGCGGAAAACCTTAAATCCCATTTCTGCAAAAAGCCGGATATCTTCTTTATATCTGTGATAAAAGTCGATGCCCACAAGCTTCATATTGTCCGGCGTAGGTTCTTCTGTCCTTGGGCCCACAATGCCGTGGGGCGTAACGTCCTGGGTGGAAAGTCCCTTTCCGTCCTCATTGTAAGCGCCTTCGCACTGGTTGGCGGCTACCGCGCCTCCCCATAGAAAATCTTTTGGAAATGTCATCTTAAAGCTCTCCCTTCAATTTCATGTAGTGGTACAAAGCTCCGATCAGGTTGGAATCATTGTAATAGGTGCAGTTTGTGATCTGCGGCCTGGGAATATATGGAGTCAGGGTTCTGAGAGGATTCTTATGGTCGATCTCCTCCAGGCTTTTCTTCAGATATTCCAGGAGCAGCGGCTGCTGGCTGATCCCTCCCCCTATAGCTATGATATCTAAATCAAGAAGAATATTCAAGTTATAAATCTGGACCCCAAGAGAATCTGTATACTCTTTCAAGGCCATCAATGTCTTCGGGTCTCCTTCGTTGGCCCGGCGGAACACCTCAAAGCCGTCGTAATCCTGCCAGTCCCCTCCCAGGTGCTTCGCTGCAATACGGAACAGGCCGTTGGCGGCGCCGTTCATTCCCCAGAAGCTGTCCATTTCTTCAAACCGCTCCTCATGATTGCAGATATAGCTGTATTCCCCGGCAGTGAAATGGCTTCCCCGGTAAAGCCTGCCGTTCAGGATCAGCCCTCCCGCCACGCCGGAGCCTAAGACCACCACCGCTCCGTTGGTACAGCCTTTTAAGCTTCCCTTCCAGTATTCTGCCAGCGCGGCGCATTTCCCATCGTTTTCCACAGTTACAGGGAATCCGTACCGCAAAGACAGCTCATCGGCCACCGGAGTGCCGGCGAGATAAGTCAGATATCCCGCTGTCATGCAGTATCCCTTCTGGCTGTCCAGCATTCCCGGCATGCTGATGGCGATGCCGGACAGCATGGATCTATATTTTTCCACGATCCCGTCCAGGACCTGATAGAAGTCTTCCTTGCCGCTGTTCAGATAAGAAGGAGTGGCGGCCTTGTCCTTTTCCAGGATCACCGCGTTTTCATCCATCAGCGCATACTTGATAAAGGTCCCCCCGGCGTCAAGCACTAAATAATTTTTCATATCCGTGTACATCCTTATTTTTCATTCTTCTGCCCGTAATTGAGGGCAAGCTTGGCGAAAAAGTCCTCCAGGGTCAATCTGGCGTCCAGGTACTTGTATACCCGGATCTCCCGGTTGTCCCGTCCGTGGATATAGGTCATATCTTCCGCGATCCCGGGGGCGGGCACCAGATCATAGCTGACCTTTTCCAGTTCCTCCATAAGGACCGCGATGCTGGCCTGATCCCCCAGCCCCCAGATCTCTCCGTGGGGCCAGAGCATCTCGTATTTGGCCGCATAATGGTTGAATTCCACCATCTGGCGGAAGAGATATTCCCCGATCTTTCCGCAGGGGGCCACCTTAAGCTGAAGCTCCGCAAGGGAAACGGCCATGACCTTATAAATGCTCATGGGGATCTGCCACAGGGGCACCTTTGAGGAAAATACCACGTTGGCGGCATGGACGTCCATCATAAGGTTAAACTCAAATCCGCCCTTAGGATAATCGCCGCCGCCCACCCAGATCACCGTCATCCGCTCTGCGATCTCCGGTTTTAAAAGAAGGGCGGAGGCCACGTCGGTAAGGGAGCCCTGGCAGGCGATATAAAGGGGACGGCTGTCCTCTCTCATGGCTTCCTGGATGATAAATCTGGCACCTTCACAGTCGATGGGAGTCTTTTCGTCCGCAAGGCCCCGGGAGGCGCCCATATATACGGGATATTGATCCTTTACTCCCATCAGGTCCATGACCTTTAAGATTTCCTCATAGCTTGCCCTGGCTGTCCCGTCTTCCCCGTAGATCTGGGGATTTTTCCAGAAGTGGCCTGCCACAAGCCCTTTTACATCGAATCTTGGCGTCATCAGATGATGTGCCACCGCGAACTGGTCGTCCGCTTCGTTTTTGCAGTCCGTATGTACGATGACCCGCACTTTTTTATTTTCCGGTACTGTGAATGCATAATTCCACATAAACCGTCTGCACCTTCCTTTTTATGATCTTGTTTTTAGTTTGCCTGAAGCTTTGCTCTTCTCTCGTCGATCTCTTTTTTGATCTGTGCGTAATTCTTGTCCAGATCATAGAAGAACATCACAGCGATGGAGCAGATGTTGCAGATGATGGGAACCGCGATAAAGGCGATCACGATCGCCGTATTGGCGGAAGCTGCCTGTACTGCGGCCGTCCCGTCGTAAGCGCCCCACTCCAGGAGGATCCCCACGATGCCGGTAGCCGCTGCGCTGGCCACCTTATTTACAAAGCCGCTGACAGCGGTCTGGGTTCCTGCAAGGCTCTTTCCGTTTTTCCACTCGCCGTAGTCCACGGTATCGGCAAGCATGGAGAAGAACATGTTCTGGCGGAAGCCCATTCCGAAGCCCATCACGCCCATTCCTACATAAGCGACCATTGCGCTGGTGCCGCCGATCCAGATGATCACAAAGCCAAGGATCTGGATCACTGCTCCCAGGATGCTTAAGTTCCGTTTGCTGATCCATTTATTCAACTGTGCTGCCAGGAGCATGGAAATGATCGGGGTTACGGTAGCGATGGTGATGGCTACAGAGTTTGCCATCTCATTTCCTACCACATATTTAAAGTAGTACGCGCTGGCAGCGAACATTCCCAGATAGGCAACAAACAGGAAGAAGGTATACGCCAGCATGAGCATATATGGCTTGTTGTTCACCAGATAGGTGAGGTCTTTGAGGATGCTGGTCTTTTTGGCGTCCGGCGCCGGGTTGATCTCCCGGATGCTGGCCACGCAGATGACCATGATCACAAATACGATAATGCCGAATACAATATTGGTGTTGCGGTATCCCAGGGCCTGGTCGCCGTGTCCCAGTCTGGAGATCAGCCACAGTGCCATGGATGCGGAGGTAAGGGAACCAAGGTTGGAAAATATGGTCCTTGAGGTCACGATCCTTGTCCTTTCCACCGGATCTGCGCTCAGTGCCGGAAGGATGGAACCCATAGGGATATTTACCAGGGTGTAGCCAAAGGAGAAGATAATGTAGGTGATGTAGGCCCAGGCCAGTTTTCCCGCTCCTGACCAGTTGGGGCTGGTAAATACCAGGACCATGCCGATGGCCAGGACAGGGGCTCCTGCCAGCATCCAGGGACGGTTCCGCCCCATTTTGCTCTTGGTGCGGTCTACCGGAGCCTACCAGATAGTCAGTTCCCGCATCGATGAATTTGGTGATTACGAACATGAAGGATGCGGCACCCGGAGCGATCCCGGCCACATCGGTGTAGAAAATAAGAAGATACGTGTTTACCATCAGATATGCCAGATTGCAGGCATAGTCTGAGATACCAAAGCCAATCCTCTGACGCCAGAGAAAGCCTTTGCTGTAGGTTTTTGCCGTTGAAGCGTTCATAGTTTCTTTCCTCTCTTGCTCTTTTTTTCCTGCCACAGGCCGGCAGGAGGGCCTCTCCATTCCCGCCTGCGGCCGTCAGGCGGTTCCTTTTGATGGTTTTAGTATAAGGGCAAAAGAGTTTTTCCTATATCAAAATCTTGATATACATATCAAAATAACTACATTTTTTTCACACAGTGCTGCTGCTATTTTATGGATGACGTCAATCCCTTCGTTTCGGACCGGAATTCTTTTTCTTTATATCTCTCCCGGTATTCTTTTGGCGTCATACCCATGTATTTTTTGAAGACGCTTCCCAAATGGCTCTGGGAGGAAAACCCCACATATTCGCTGATAGCGGCAAAGCCTGCCTCGGAATATTTCAGCAGATTGGCCGCCCGCTCCACCCGGAAACGCTGGATATAATCCTGGATACTCATCCCCTCATCTCTCTGAAACACTCTGGAAAGATGCCCATGGCTGATCCCCATGGCCCGCGCCACGTCCTCCAGGTGGATCTTGTGATGATAATTATGAAAAATATAATCCTTGCACTGTTCCGTATAATTGGAGTCTCCTTTTTTTGACCGGGCCTGCTCCACCATCCGGGTGAACTCCATGGCAGCGCTGCGGGTATATTCTACAAAGCCTTCTATAGATGTACAGCGGTCGATCCGGTTGATATACAGGTCGCTGAGGCGGTAGGCTCTTGCCGGAGAAACACCGCCGTCAATGGCCGCTCTGGTATAAACGGCAACCGCTACGATCGCCAGATTTCTCTGGTGGTTCTGCTCCTTTGCAGAGAGGATTCCTGCCATTCCCATCAGGACCTCCAGCCGGTTCTCGATATCTCTTACATTTCCTTCCCGGATACAGTCCATAACAAACTGCTCCTCCTGGTAGGTATGGTGGTAAGCCTCCTCTTCATTGATGCGCATTTCCAGCATGGTCTCTTCCTTTTCCCAAAGATGGGGACGGATAGCAAGCAGCCGGTTTTCCTCCAAGATCTGATCCGGCTCCACATTTTTTCCTGTAAGCAGCTCATATAAAAAACAGATAAAAGTCAAAAGCTTTTCCAAAGTCATCCGTACCGGCGGCTTTTCCCGGACAGAGGAAATCCCATAAGCCCGGTAGTATCGGGACAGACGGGCATAGCCCATTGTTTCGATACAGACAGGGCCGGTATAATAGCTGTAGGATTCCGTCTTTACACAGGCAAAATATACCTGGTGTTCGTCTCTTTGGATCACCGGAAAACACTGGATAGCCGCTTTTTCCTCAAGCCGGTCCGCAAGCGCAGGGGACAGGATCAACGGGTTGTCATCCGTCAGGAAGGAGCCGAAGCTTTCAAGGGGGGCTCCTTTCTTTTTCCGGTAAAACAAGGGCAGGCCCCAGAGGAGCTCTAATTTTCTCATATAGCTTTTCATGGAAGGAGTACCTTTCTTAAACGTCCTCTCTGTCGAGGCACAGTTTGATCTTTGAATTATTGTTTTTCTGCTTTTTGCGGAAGTTGTTTGATCTGCTCCGCTTCTGCAAGCACCTTCAGCTGATACTGTGCGATCTGTTGAAGCATTTCAAAACGTCAATCGCATTGGTTCGCTCAATCCATTCTTTTGCCCTGAGCGTAAAGGTATGTAATCCGGATTCACTTTTAAAGTGGTCGAATTCGACCACTTTAAAATCCGGATTATACATCATTTCCCAGGTTCCGAGAAATTCCAAGGTAGAGCGCGCCCGCAGCCAGTTTTTAATCACATCGGCAGCCCGCGCTGCATCGGTACGAGCTTTCGGTAAATCAATAAGGATGTTTTTAGTATAACGAAACCCGTTTCCATTGTAAAGGTACGGTCCTAAAAAGGAGAAAATAAGCTAAAACCCGGTTGACATTCAGAACAAAACAGACTACACTTTTGCACAGAAGCTGAATATCAGCATCGATAAAGTGAAAAGCATACTGGATGACAGCATAGAAGAATCTGCGTTATCTTCGCATATTGAGTAAAAATCTTGAGTAAAAAAGGACGGCTGCGTTTTCATTTTCCACAGTCGTCCTTTTGTCTTAT
>DXBU01000063.1 GCA_019116385.1 Candidatus Blautia faecigallinarum
TTCGCCGAGGATACCCGTCCGCGCGCGTTTGCTGCCCCTGTTGAGTACAATCTGGGGCATTTCCTTCTCCATACACTTTTAGAAGAACTAAATGTTAAGGAAGTCATCGGCATCCTCGCCGCTCAAATGCGTTTCCAGTTCCAGGTATACGACATGATGGCCCAGCTCATTTTTTCCAGGGTCATCTCCCCCTGCTCGAAATCTAAAACGGTTTCCGCTGTTTTTCCCCATCTTTACAACAGCTCCCCGATGTCAGAGGATCAGGTTTATGACGGCCTGGCTTTTATCGGCGGATCCTACAAGAAATACATTGACCTCTTTAACCATTGTTATGAGCAATACTATCCAAGAGATTTCAGCCATGTGTTTTTTGACTGTACGAATTATTATTTTGAGATCGATCTGCCCTGGGAAGATAAACAAAAAGGACCATCCAAGGAGAACCGGCACGATCCGGTCATCGGGCAGGCGCTCCTCCTTGACGCGGATCTGGTGCCGGTAGCCATGCAGATGTATCCGGGAAACGAATCGGAAAAGCCATATATCCGAAAGACCATTGAGGAAATGAAAAACAGGTATAAGATTTCCGGAAAGACTGTGCAGGTCGCAGATAAAGGCCTCAACTGTGCCAGGAATATCTATGCTGCCGTGAAAGAAGCGGGTGATGGGTATATTTTCTCCAAATCCATCCATGGCAGGAACTTAAGCGGGAAAGAAAAGAAATGGGTCGTATTAGAAAATGATCAGAATGTATGGGTAAATCACACAGATAAGAACGGGAAGCTCTTATACCGTCTTAAGTCCTGCGTAGATACTTTTTCCTATCAATTCAAGAAAACCGATCCGGAAACCGGCAAAGAGACCGTGACGATGTTTTCCGTGACCGAAAAACGGATCGTCTCCTACAACCCCTCCCTGGCCAAAAAACAAACGGCTGAGATCCTGAAAATGGTGGACAAGGCTTCTAACTATACAACATACAAGGCGATGACCCGGGAGGAATTGGGGGATTGCGCGAAATACGTCAAGGTAACCAACAAGGATAAAAGCGGAAAGAAGATCAAACCCGTTATCGAGATCGACAAGGAAACGCTGGAGGAGGACCTGAAGTATGCAGGGTACAACCTTATGGTCACTTCAGAACTGGATATGGATCCGCTCCAGGTTTACCAGACCTATCACAGTTTGTGGAAGATCGAGGAATCCTTCCGGATCACAAAGTCTTATCTGGACGCGCGCCCGGTTTATGTACAAAAAAAAGAAACAATCTATGGGCATTTTTTGATCTGCTACCTTAGCTTGTTTCTTTTAAGAGTATTAGAAATCAAAGTGTTCAAAAACAAGATCAATTCCTATGATCTGATTCATTTTATCCGTGACTTCCGGGTGGTAAAAGGAGGTGATGGCTCCTATATCAATATATCCAGAAACCAGGCGGTCAACGAAAAGGTGAAAGGATTGACCGGATTGACCACTCTGGACGCGCTGTATCTGTCTGAAAAGGAAGTCGAAAATCTCTTCAAAAACTGTATGCTACTCGACCCCTGAGTACTAGGTTGGGAGTAAAACGACGGAAGTCAGGTACTATATTCAACATACACTGTCAACTTCATTTCAACCTATTTTCAGCTTACCGTTTACATTTCCCCTCCCCCATGCTATCATTAGACCTATGAAACTATTACTTACCCTATTAAAGCCACTTTCATTCCTGCCCGCGATCCTGGTCATGTACCTGATCTATTCATTTTCAGCCCAGACCGGGGAGGTGTCTGGGGATTTAAGCTATAAGATCAGTTATCAGATCGTGGAGACAAAGAATGAGGTGCTGAACGAAGGAAAAAGCTATGAGGAACTGGCCTATGCGGCGGACGGTATCCATTTTTATGTCCGCAAGGCTGCACATATGAGTATTTATTTTCTTCTTGCCATTACGGTTTCCTTTCCTTTATATGTCTACCGGGTGAGGGGACTGTGGCTGATGTTTCTGGCAGGGATCATCTGCGTGGGCTTTGCCGGTCTGGATGAATATCATCAGTCCTTTGTTGCAGGGCGCGGGCCATCCTTGCGCGACGTGGGAATTGACAGTATTGGCGCTTTCATCGGCATTTTGCTGGTGCAGCTCTTTTGTTGGTCTACCCTTCACGATCCCGGACAGCGGGAAAAAAAGAAGAGGAGACACCATACCTGATATGGCGTCTCCTTTTTATTCTTCTTCTGATTCTTCCTCTCCGATATGATCGGCAAGTCTTGCCCTTTCCGCGATGCTCATGGGCTTCTTTTCCTTTTTTTCCGGAGAAACGGTATCTTCTTCTGTGGCTGCCTGTTCAATTTCGCTGTCTTCTGCTGCTTTTGTATTCTTATTCCGCAGCAGAGTATTCTTGGACCCCTTAAACAGTAGCGCCGCACCAATGAACAAAAATACGATCCCGGCTACAAAGAAGCCAGCGTTTCCTCCTTCTTCCCCTTTTATCACACCTTCGCACAGGCTATATCCCGTGTATAGCAGGTACAGTCCTGCCAGGATCCATAGTATGTAACTTCTGGAGGAATAGTTCTGCGTTTTTTCTTCCTCTTTCGCTTTTGGAGAAATTTCGGTTTCCTTATTTTCAGGCTGGTCTTCCGGGGTGGTTTCTATTGCATTTTTATTTTGTTCTTCCATAATAGAGTCTCCCTCTCCCTTTCTCTTCAGGATGGTATCATTATAGCAAGCCGGACGGATGCGGTCAATGTTTTTCCCAGTCACCAGGATAAAAATAAAACCGAAGGGCACGTTCCCTCCGGTTTCTATTTTTACCAGTTCCCCCTGAGCTGTACGGTCTGTACTGTCTTTTTTTGCACAGCTTACCAGAAAGGCGATGCACAAAAGGATCAGCATCAGGATCACTCCATTTTTCACTATACGGTCTGCTCCTTTCTCATACTTTTCTAGCTATGAACAGCTTTTTCTGCTGCTCTTTGCAAGGAGTATGCCCGAAAGCCAGACCCTTTATTCCTTTTTGGAAATTTAAAATCCCTTTTTCTTCATATATACGGCAATGTCCCTGTAAACCTGCTCCTTGCCTTTTTCGTTAAGGATCTCATGGCGCATTCCGGGATACAGTTTTCCCTTCACATCCAGATAGCCGGCCTGGCGCATAGCCTGCACAGCTTTGGCAAATTTACGCACGTTTCCGATACAGGGGTCCTCGGCTCCGGCCACAAACAGCACAGGCATCCTCGGATTCCGGCAATTCCAATGCTTCGTATCATAGGCTTTGTCCATCAGGTCAAACAACGCCAGATACCCGTCATCGGTAAAGGTAAATCCGCAAAGCTTTGATCTGCCGTATTCTTCCTGAACCTCTTTTGCGGAACAGATCCAGGCATTTTTGTTGTGTTCCCCGGCAAAACGGGCGGCATAGCTTCCAAAGGAAAGGGTTTCCAAAAGAACACTTTTGTGTCTGGGGCCGAATAGCCTGGTTTCTATTTTGGCGATCAGTTCTCCCAGGGGACGGGCAGGGTTGCTGCTTGGAGAACCGCATACGATCAGCATATCTATACAGTCGTCATGAGATGCCGCGTAGGCGCGCACAGCCAGAGAGCCCATGCTGTGTCCGAAAAGGATCAGGGGCAGGTTTTTAAATCGATCCCGGATCTTTTTATTTACTGTATGGATATCTGTGAGCATAGCTTTTGCCCCGCCGCCGTACATGTATCCCAGATCTTCCTCCCGGCGTATGCTTTTGCCGTGTCCTCTGTGGTCATGGATCACCGTTACATATCCCTTTTCGGCCAGATATTCCATAAATGGCAGGTAACGTTCTTTATGTTCGCTCATTCCATGAACCAGCTGAACAATTCCCCTGTATTCTTCTTTTTCCCCATCGGGAAGCAGGGCAAGCACAGAAATCTCCAGTCCATCCGACTGAGAATGAAAGGTTTCCTCTACCTTTTTGGGCATATTCCTTCCTCCTTTTGCCTAAATATAGGTGTATTATATGGCTCTGCATTGCCAATGTCAACGAATTCTGCTATAATAAACCCGCTTAAATTATTGCAAACTGGAAATCCTATAAAATGATAAGGAGGAGTTATGGATACGCAAAATCAGATATTTGAAAATACAGAAGCGCCAAAGCCTAACAAAAAGCATCGGAAGCGTCCTGTCGGCCTGATCCTTTTTCTGCTTGTTCTGATCCTGGCTTTGGCAGGCGGTGCTGCCTACTATCTCTACCAGCGCCGCCAGCCGGAAGAAGCGTTAAAGTCCTATTTACAAAAGATACAGGAAATGGATTTTGAGGGTATGGCTGGTCTTTTGCAGAGCAGTGATCTCACTGCTTTGGACGAAGCGGATCTGCGGGATGCGGCTTATACAGATTTTTTTAAGATGATCAATGAAAAAATGACCTATGAGATCACTGGAAACCAGTTTTCCATCCAGGACGGAACCGCACAGGTTACTGCCCGCATTCAGTATATTGACGGCTCTGACATTTACAAAGAGGCCATTACCGAATTCCTGCGTCAGATCGTTTCTTCTGCTTTTTCCGGCGAAGAGCTTACCCAGCAGCAGACCAGGGAGACCCTGTCTTCCATCCTCATGGAAAAGGCACAGGCTTCGGAGGACAAATTTACTTCCGCAGAGATTGTTTATCCCATGATCAAGACCACCGAGGGATGGAAAGTCTCTGCATTGGATGAGGAAACGGTAAAGATCATGTCTGCCAATTTCCAGAGTGTAGAGGATGAGGTCAATCAGTCCCTTTCCGATATGGAGTCCGGCAGCGGCTCCGCCCAGTCGGAGGTGCCAAAGGCCGACAGCACAGACCGGATCGATATGGAAACAGAGCAATTTTCCATTAAATTTGCAGATTATAAAACAGGAAAGGATTTCGGAGGCGAACCCTGTCTGTTTGTTTATTACGATTATACAAATAAAGGAGATGCGCCATCCAGCGCTATAGTGGATGTGAGCCTTCAGGCCTATCAGAACGGAACGCTTTGCGAAACCGCTATCCCTGCAGAAAATGAAGAGGCTATCGATCATTATATGGATGAGATAAAGCCCGGAAAAACCATCCGGGTATGCCAGGTATTTTCTCTCCAGGATCAAAGCGATGTGACCCTCAGCGCCAGCGAAGCCTTCAGCCTCTCCGGCGGCGCTTCTTCTTCTCAGATTCTTACACTCTCTTAAAAAAATCCTTCCGGCAGAAGCCGGAAGGATTCTTTATAGGTATATTTTTTGTGTTTTCCGGTATACTATCCTTTATGAAAGGATGGTGACTTATGGGAAATAAATTTTTACAGTATTTCGCACTGACTGTTGCCGTGATCGGCGCCGTCAACTGGGGACTTGTAGGATTTTTTGATCTGAATCTCGTGGCGCTGCTCTTCGGCAGCATGAGCTGGATCTCACGGATCATATACGGACTTGTGGGGCTTTGCGGCCTGTATCTCCTCTCCTTCTATGGTCTGGTAGACAGAGAAGAAGGGCAGGGCGCCTGATATGGAAAACCGGACAGACAGCTATACAGAAAGCGCGGCAGGCGTCCCCAAAGCTGCAGAACTCACCGATGCCTGCGTGGAAAAGATCCAGCAATTTGAACGGGAATTAAACAAACAGGGCTTCTGGAATATCGCCCTGGTCGCCTATCAGCTAAAAAACTGAGATCACAAAACGGCATAGTCAAACAAGGAACTATGCCGTTTTGCTTTTTATTTCTATATCTCATGATAAAATATACAATTGAACCAGGGATACTGAACGTTGTATTCCTATCTGTAAAAATTATCTATCACTTCAAAAAATTCATTTATATTGGAACCTTTCCTTCCTAATTTTTCCCATCAATAGCTGTTCCCCCTAGAATACCTTTCATATAAAATTCGTATATTTTGGTAGTTTCATATCTGATCTCCGGGAAATCTGCCAATGAATATAATTCAGATTCCAAGGTCTCGTTA
>DXBU01000064.1 GCA_019116385.1 Candidatus Blautia faecigallinarum
GATCTGGGACCATATAAGAACTGACAATCAGGTGCCCACGATAGCTAAAAAACCCCGCAAATCAAGGCTTTTCAAGAACTTCATAAGACAGCGATAAACCAGGAGCAAGGTACCGAGTGCCTTGCTCCTAAGCGCTAGCTGTGGGTTCGATTCCCGCACGGGACGCTGATAGAATGCGGGAGTTGTCAGCAGAAACTGCTGAAACAATTCCCGTTTTTTCTGTATAATATCCCTAACGAATCTGGATTTTTGAAATTAACAGATTTGTCACAAATCACCCACAAAGTAAACACAAATTATCTCTATACTGTGAGGCATAAAGATAAAGAAAGTAATTACCAATCAGAAACAGAGAGAGGGTTTTATTTATGAAGAATAGGAATCAAAAAGAAAGAGAACAGAAAATAAGAAGAGCAGTAAAGAAGGGCTTGAGCATCAGCCTCTGCGCTGTATTAGTAGGCGGGTTTTCCGCAGCAGCCTATGAAGGTGTGAACGCAGTTACCGGATGGGGTACGGATCAGGTGTCCGCGGCTTCCCATAAAGTGGAATTAGTACAGACCGCTTCCGAAGAGTCTTCAGCAGGAAAAGGAAGCCTGGACGTTTCCAGTATCGTAGAAGAAGCAATGCCTTCCGTTGTATCCATTACCACAAAATCCATTCAGGAAGTACAGGATATCTACAGTATGTTCGGAGGATACGGATATATTCCTCAGGAGAGAGAGGTACAGGGCAGCGGTTCCGGTATCATCATCGGTCAGAATGACGAGGAGCTTCTTGTAGTGACAAATTACCACGTAGTAGAAGGAGCAGATACGTTATCGGTTTCCTTTGTAGACGGAGAAGTGTATGAAGCTTCTGTAAAAGGCTTTGACGAGGACAAAGACCTGGCAGTGGTAGCTGTGCCTCTTTCCGACATCTCCGGTGACACCATGGATCAGATCAAGATCGCAGCAATCGGAAATTCCGATGATCTGAAAGTAGGCGAACAGGTTGTTGCCATCGGTAATGCCCTTGGATATGGCCAGTCTGTTACCACCGGTATCGTCAGTGCGAAAAACAGACAGCTGAATGAAGATGTCCAGAGTGTAGAAGAAGCTGCAGATGCAGAAAACGGTGTAAATCTGATCCAGACAGATGCCGCTATCAATCCTGGCAACAGCGGCGGCGCTCTTTTGAATATGAATGGCGAAGTGGTTGGCATCAACTCTGCAAAGCTGGCTTCCACAGAGGTAGAAGGCATGGGCTATGCGATCGCCATCACAGATGTAAAAGACGTTCTGGAACAGCTTATGAACGAGACTACAAGGGACCGTCTGGAAGAGGATGCACATGGCGTGCTCAGCATCACCGGACAGAGTGTAAGCGATGAAGCATCCCAGGTATACGGCATTCCGGAAGGCGTGCGCGTGGCAGAAGTGACCAAGGACGGCGCTGCAGACAAGGCGGGGATCAAGGAAAATGATATCATCACCAGCTTTGACGGAAAAGACGTCACCGGCATCGAACAACTGGTAGAGCTGCTTAACTACTATGCTCCAGGCGAGGAAGTAGAAGTGACCGTTGCTTCTCTTGGAAATGGAAAATATGAGGAAGAGACCTTGACGGTAACACTGGATGAGCAGCAGAGCAGTGAAGATAGCCAGAGTGAAAAAAGCGATGGCGATGACAAGGACAGCAGTAAAGACAGCGAAGACGGAAACAGCATCGTAGACGACTGGGAAAACAATAATAACGGACTTCGCTTTGGTGAAGGATGGTAAAAGGAACGGGGAGCCGGCAGCAGTGTCGGCTCTTTTTTTCTGTATTCTTGAAAGCTTTCTTAAGGTCTGCTATACTGGGATAAATACAGTACCAAATCTACCTGTATGACACGCGTCAGGCGTGTCAAGAAAGAGGAAAACATGAATTATATTGTCTTTGATCTGGAGTGGAATCAGAGTCCGGGGGGAAAAAAGTATGCCAACCGGCATCTCCCCTTTGAGATCATAGAAATAGGCGCCGTAAAACTGAATGAGCAAAAGGAGATCACCGACAGCTTCCACAGACTGATCAAGCCCCAGGTTTACAACTGGATCCACGACAGCATCCATGAAGTGATCCATGTGGATTATAAAGATCTGGCAGATGGGACCTTATTTCCCCAGGCAATACGGGAATTTTTCCAGTGGTGCGGGGAAGAATGGTGCTTTTTCACCTGGGGGAACCAGGACGTAATGGAACTGCAGCGGAATATGAAATATTATGGATTATTAGATCTGCTTTCGGGACCGGTGACCTATTATGATGTGCAGAAGCTGTACAGCATCCGTTATGAGGACAGAAAGACCAGAAGAGCCCTTGAATATGCGGTAAACGAATTGAAGATCGAAAAAGGATCTGACTTTCACAGAGCCCTTGCAGACGCCTATTATACAGCTGCTGTACTGAAAAAAATAGAAGATCCCTACATCTGGCCTAATTCCTCCCTGGATGTATATCAAAATCCAAAGACAAAAAAAGAAGAGATCCATGTCTCTTATCCCACCTATGATAAATATGTGTCCAGGGAATTTACAGCGAGAGAAAAAGTTATGAAGGACCGGGAGGTGACCAGCACCCGATGTCCGGTATGCCACTGTAATGCAAAAAGAAAAATACGCTGGTTCAGCAGCAACATGAAAAATTATTATAGTGTTTCCGCCTGCCAGGAACATGGCCTGGTAAAAGGAAAGATACGGGTGCGAAAAACCGAAGAAGAAAAATATTATGTTATAAAGACGATCAAGCTGATCACCAATGAAGAAGCGGAGGAGATCCAGCATAAGCGTGAATCCCTCCGCAGAAAAAAACAGAGAAAACGGCGGTCAGAGAAGAAGGTCTGAACTGATGTACCGTTCGTACTGCATGCCCCAGCCCACCATATTGCCGTTGTAATAATATTTGCTCTTAAGACGGAGCGGTCCCACGGCATTGGGCAGGATGGCCTGCCTCTTGGCCAGTTTCTTTACATTGGTTCCTTTGGGAACAGTAACGTAGACCCGTCTTTGGTAATAAAAAGGATAAGTGTTTCCGCCATTGTTGAGAATATATTTCTCGCAGGGCAGCATCTTTACCGGAACCGGTTCTTTGTCCAGACCCATATCCGCTCGTTCGAAATTATTAAATCCATAGTCCAAAAGGGCGGCGGTATCATCATAAGCGCCGTTTATGGAATTTAATACAATACACATAAGGATCATATCTCCTCTTTTTGCAAAGGTGACAAGGGTGCTTCCGGCTGCTGTGGTGTAGCCGGTCTTTCCTCCTAATACCCCTTCATATTCATGATCCCTGTCTTTCATCATCTGATGGTGATTTAACATGTATCTTGTTTCCGGCTGCTTATTGGTAGGCGGTATCTCAAAATATCCCCGGGTTATAAATTGACGGAAAAGAGGATTGAACCAGGCCTGCTTGGCGATCTTTGCCATATCATTGGCTGTGGTGTAGTGGGTCTCATCCGGCAGGCCGTTGGGATTGTTAAAGTGTGTGTTGGTACAGCCAAGCTGCCGTGCCCTCCAGTTCATCAGCTCTACAAATTTTTTTACAGAGCCGCTTGTTTTTTCCGCTATGCCAAGGGAGACCTCATTGGCAGATTCCAGCATGACCGCCATCAAAGCCTGGCGTACCGTAAAAACTTCATCGGTCTCGGCGTAGATGCTGGAGCTTCCGGCCTCGATGCCGTAGGCTGCCTCCTGGGACATTACCAGTTTATCGTTCATCTGCAGGTTTTCGCAGGCCAGAAGTGTGGTCATGATCTTGGTGATGCTGGCGGGATACTGCTTTTTGTCCGCGTTTTTAGAATAGAGGACGGACTCTGTGACTACATCCATAAGGATGGCGGATTCGCCTTCAATTTTTGGTCCCTTGGGCCAGCCTTTGATGGAGTTGGAGTCTGCAGGCTGATCGTAATAGGCGGTATGGGAATCCGAAGAAGCATCGGAAACAGCCTCATCGCCGCTGTCTTCTGCACAGAATGTGACAGCTGGAAGAGAAAACACCATGCTGGCAGAAAGCAGGATGCCGGCGGCCAGCTTTAGATATTTAAATTTTTTTCTTAACATATTGATTTACCCTTCATTTGTGATAGATAGTTCTATTTTTTACAGTTTTTTTTTCCCTTATGCATCTGATGCCCCCTGAAACAAAATCAGATGCTGAGGTATAGTATACCATTTTTTTCCTGGGAAAGCCACTCTTTCCGCTATTATTTTTCCCAAAACACTTGACATTTGGAAATTTCTCCCCTTATAATATAACGACACCAAAAATATGTAAAAACTGCGATGGAGACAGTATGCTGCCTGTGAAAGCAAAAGCGAGCCGGAGAGGGTGGAAGCCCGGTGCGAGTAAATGCAGCAGAAGATCACTCCGGAGTTGCTTTTCCGAAGAGCCGTGTATTTTATACAGGCTTCTAGGGATTGACGGTCCTCCGCCGTTACAGGGAACAGTATCGGTTATGATACCCGTACAGTGTGTAACAGGTGGTTAGCGGATGTTTTTTTTGTGACTTTCGTCCTTTTGCAGGGCGGAGGTTTTTTTATTTTACCGATAACAGGAGGGAATGCTATGTACCAGAAAGTAGACACGAACTTAAACTTTGTAGAGCGTGAAAAAAAGGTCGAAAACTTCTGGAAAGAAAACCATATTTTTGAAAAAAGTATGGAAAACCGCAAGGGAGGGGAAAACTATACCTTTTATGACGGTCCGCCTACAGCCAATGGAAAACCCCATATCGGCCATGTGCTGACACGTGTCATCAAGGATATGATCCCCAGATACCGCACCATGAAAGGCTATGAAGTTCCGCGAAAAGCCGGCTGGGATACCCACGGGCTCCCGGTGGAGCTGGAAGTGGAAAAGATGCTGGGACTGGATGGAAAAGAGCAGATCGAGGAATACGGTCTGGAGCCGTTTATCAAGCATTGTAAAGAAAGCGTCTGGAAATACAAGGGCATGTGGGAAGACTTTTCCGAAACCGTTGGTTTCTGGGCGGATATGGAGCATCCATATGTTACCTATCATAATGATTATATTGAATCCGAGTGGTGGGCACTGAAGCAGATCTGGGAAAAGGGCCTTTTATACAAAGGCTACAAGATCGTTCCCTACTGTCCCCGCTGCGGAACGCCTCTTTCCAGCCACGAGGTGGCACAGGGCTATAAGGATGTAAAAGAACGTTCTGCTGTTGTCCGCTTCAAGGTAAAGGGCGAGGACGCCTACTTCCTTGCATGGACCACAACCCCGTGGACCCTTCCGTCCAACGTGGCTCTGTGTGTGAATCCACGGGAAGAATATGTAAAGGTAAAAAATCTCAAGGATGAAAAGATCTATTATATGGCGCAGGCCCTGGTGGAGAAGGTCCTGGGCGAGGAGACAGAGACCCTTGAGACATATACTGGAAAAGACCTGGAGTTTAAGGAGTACGAGCCATTATTTACCTTTGCAAAAGTGAATAAAAAAGCTTATTATGTCACATGTGCCGATTATGTTACCTTGACAGACGGTACAGGCGTTGTTCATATCGCCCCTGCATTCGGTGAAGACGATGCCCAGGTGGGACGCCGCTATGATCTGCCTTTCGTCCAGCTTGTAGACGAAAAGGGCGAGATGACGGCAGAGACCGACTGGCCGGGGGTTTTCTGCAAGAAAGCAGATATGCCCATTCTTCAGGATCTGGAGGATCGGGGCCTTTTATACGACGCGCCGAAATTCGAGCACAGCTATCCCCATTGCTGGAGATGTGATACTCCTCTTATCTATTATGCGAGAGAATCCTGGTTCATCAAAATGACCGCGGTAAAGGACGACCTGATCCGCAACAACAATACGATCAACTGGATCCCTGAGAGCATCGGAAAAGGACGCTTCGGCGACTGGCTGGAAAATGTACAGGACTGGGGCATCAGCCGCAACCGCTACTGGGGTACACCCCTGAACATCTGGGAATGTGAATGCGGCCATATGCACTCCATTGGAAGCATAGAAGAACTGAAGTCCATGTCCGATAATTGTCCGGACGATATCGAACTGCACCGTCCGTATATTGACGCAGTGACCATTAAGTGCCCGAAATGCGGAAAGGAAATGCACCGCGTGCCGGAAGTGATCGACTGCTGGTTTGATTCCGGAGCAATGCCTTTTGCGCAGCATCATTATCCATTTGAAAATCAGGATGTTTTTGCACAGCAGTTCCCGGCAGACTTTATCTCCGAGGCGGTGGACCAGACAAGAGGGTGGTTTTATTCTCTTTTGGCAATTTCCACTTTGATCTTTAATAAAGCGCCATATAAGAACGTGATCGTCCTTGGTCATGTACAGGACGAAAACGGACAAAAAATGAGCAAGTCCAAGGGAAATGCGGTAGACCCCTTTGAGGCCCTTGAAACCTACGGCGCAGATGCGATCCGCTGGTATTTCTATATCAACAGCGCTCCCTGGCTGCCCAACCGTTTCCACGGAAAGGCCGTTGTGGAAGGACAGCGTAAATTTATGAGCACCTTGTGGAATACCTACGCATTCTTTGTGCTGTATGCCAACATTGACAATTTTGACGCTACGAAATACACTCTGGAATACGACAAGCTTCCGGTTATGGACAAGTGGCTTTTAAGCAAGCTGAACACGCTAGTAAAGACAGTGGATGAGAATCTCGCCAATTATAAGATCCCGGAAAGTGCAAGAGCCCTTCAGGACTTTGTAGATGAGATGAGCAACTGGTATGTAAGGAGAAGCCGCGAGCGTTTCTGGGCCAAGGGAATGGAGCAGGACAAGATCAATGCATATATGACGCTGTATACTGCATTAGTGACGGTTGCGAAGACGGCCGCTCCTATGATACCATTCATGACAGAGGACATTTACCAGAACCTGGTAAGGAGCATCGATAAGGATGCACCGGAAAGTATCCACTTATGTGACTTCCCGGAAGTGCATGAAGACTGGATCAATACAGAGCTGGAAGCAGATATGGAAGAACTCCTTAAGATCGTTGTTCTGGGACGTGCCTGCAGAAATGCCGCAAATATCAAAAACAGACAGCCCATCGGCACCATGATGGTGAAGGCACCTAAGGAAATGGACTCCTTCTTTACAGACATCATCGCAGACGAGCTGAATGTAAAAGAAGTAAAATTTGCGGAGGATGTGGAATCCTTTATTTCCTACAGCTTTAAGCCGCAGCTGAAAACCGTGGGACCGAAATACGGCAAGCTCTTAAACGGCATCCGTCAGGCGCTGGCTGACATCAACGGTTCGGCCGCAATGAAGGAGCTGAAAGAAAAAGGCGTCCTTTCTCTGGATATTAACGGAAATCCGGTGGAACTGTCGGAAGAGGATCTGTTGATCGAGACAGCTCAGACAGAGGGATACGTTACAGAGACAGAGGGAGAGATCTCCGTAGTCCTGGATACCAATCTTACGCCGGAGCTGATCGAAGAAGGCTTTGTCCGGGAGATCATCAGCAAGATCCAGACCATGCGGAAGGAAGCCGGCTTTGAAGTGATGGATAAGATCTGCGTTTATGCAAAAGATAATGAAAAGATACTGGATATCATCAAGGCAAACCAGGAAGAGATCGCAAAAGAGGTACTGGCAGAAAAGGTTGCCTTGGGCGAAGCCGAGGGTTATGTAAAAGAATGGAATATAAATAAAGAAAAGGTAACCTTGGGAGTATCCAGATTATAGGAGGGGATAGGATGATTGATAAGCAGTTCAAAAAAGAAACGTTCAAGCAGAGCGTGAAAGACAATGTAAAATTTCTTTACCGCAAAAAATTGGAGGAAGCTACGCAGGAACAGATCTTTCAGGCAGTAAGCTATACGGTAAAAGATGTTATCATTGATAACTGGCTGGAAACCCAGAATGCTTACGAAGAGCAGGATCCGAAGGTTCTTTATTATATGTCCATGGAATTCCTTATGGGAAGAGCCCTGGGAAATAACCTTCTGAACCTGGGAGCTTACGGGGAAGTGAAGGAAGCCCTGGATGAGCTTGGCCTGGATATCAATGTGATCGAAGACCAGGAGCCGGATCCTGCCCTTGGAAACGGCGGTCTTGGACGTCTGGCAGCCTGCTTTTTGGATTCTCTGGCAACCTTGAACTATTACGCTTACGGATGCGGGATCCGCTACCGCTACGGTATGTTCAAGCAGGAGATCAAAGACGGCTATCAGGTAGAGGTGCCGGATAACTGGCTGAAAGAGGGATATCCCTTTGAACTCCGCCGCCCGGAGTATGCCAAGGAAGTGCATTTCGGCGGTTATGTAAGAGTAGAATACGACTACGAAAAAGGCAGAAACAAATTTATCCATGAGGGTTACCAGGCGGTAAAAGCCGTTCCTTATGATATGCCTATCGTAGGCTACAACAATAAGGTTGTAAACAGCCTGCGTATCTGGGATGCGGAGCCCATCGTAGACTTTGGTCTGGATTCCTTTGACAAAGGCGATTATAAGAAAGCGGTAGAGCAGGAAAACCTGGCAAGAAATATCGTTGAGGTCCTTTATCCCAACGACAACCATTATGCAGGTAAGGAGCTGAGACTGAAACAGCAGTATTTCTTCGTTTCTGCAAGCATCCAGGCTGCGATCGAGAAATATAAGAAAAACCACAGCGATATCACAAAGCTTTACGAAAAAGTAGTCTTCCAGATGAACGATACCCATCCAACAGTAGCAGTTGCAGAGCTGATGCGTATCCTTCTGGACGAAGAGGAGCTGGAATGGGATCAGGCATGGGATATCACCACAAAGTGCTGTGCCTACACAAACCATACCATCATGTCCGAAGCGCTGGAAAAATGGCCAATCGAGCTGTTCTCCAGACTGCTTCCCCGTGTATACCAGATCATCGAGGAGATCAACCGCCGCTTCATCATTGAGATCCAGGCAAGATATCCTGGAAACTATGAGAAGATCAAGAAGATGGCAGTGATCTATGACGGACAGGTGAAGATGGCGCATCTGGCTATCGTTGCAGGTTTTTCCGTAAACGGTGTGGCAAGGCTTCACACAGAAATCCTGAAGAATCAGGAATTAAAGGATTTCTATGAGATGATGCCCCAGAAATTCAACAATAAGACCAATGGCATTACGCAGAGACGTTTCCTGCTTCATGGAAACCAGCTGCTGGCAAACTGGGTGACCGAACATATCGGAGCAGACTGGATCACTGATCTGTCTCAGATCAAGAAACTGGCCATCTATGCAGATGACGAAAAGATGCAGCAGGAGTTTATGAATATCAAATATCAGAACAAGGTGCGCCTGGCAAAATACATCCTGGAGCACAATGGAGTGGAAGTTAATCCACGTTCCATCTTTGACGTGCAGGTAAAGAGACTTCACGAGTACAAGCGCCAGCTTCTGAATATCCTTCATGTGATCTACCTGTATAACCAGATCAAGACCCATCCGGAGATGGATTTCTATCCAAGGACCTTTATCTTTGGAGCAAAGGCTTCCGCAGCCTACGACAGAGCCAAGAAGATCATCAAGCTGATCAACTCTGTGGCGAATGTGGTAAACAATGACGCTTCCATCGGCGGAAAGCTGAAGGTGGTATTCATTGAGAATTATCGTGTGTCCAACGCGGAGATGATCTTTGCGGCAGCAGACGTATCCGAGCAGATATCTACAGCCAGCAAGGAAGCTTCCGGTACCGGAAACATGAAGTTCATGCTGAACGGGGCTGTCACATTAGGAACAATGGATGGTGCCAATGTGGAGATCGTGGAAGAAGTAGGCGCAGAGAACGCCATCATCTTTGGATTAAGCTCCGATGAAGTCATCAACTATGAGAACCACGGCGGATACGATCCCAATGTGATCTACAATACAGATGGAGATATCCGTCAGGTGCTGATGCAGCTGATCAACGGAACCTTCTCCAGCGATACCGAGCTGTTCCGGGATCTGTATGATTCTCTTCTGAGCACCAAATACAGCGACCGTCCGGACCAGTACTTCATCCTGGCAGACTTCCGTTCCTACGCAGAGGCCCAGAAGAAAGTGGAAGCGGCATACAGGGACGAAAAGAGATGGGCGAAGATGGCTCTTTTGAATACCGCATGCAGCGGCAAGTTCACTTCCGACCGGACCATCCAGGAATATGTGGACGATATCTGGCATCTGGACAAGATCACCATTAAATAAAAATGCTGTTGATCAAGGAGTTTCATTATTATATATAGAAGCAACAGTCTGAAACAAAAAGACTTTGCATATAAATCACTTCTGCCGGGGTGCTTCCGGACATACTTCAGGAAGGACAGCAGGGAAATATCCCGGCAGAGATTCCCGCAGAAAGGCTTAGGGTATGGTTTTCTGCAGGAAATAGGGTAATCTGGTGCGGTATACTGTATCTTGTGTCCCAAACCAAATGTTACAGGATAAGGGAACAAAATATTGATTTCATTCTCTGACAGGCGTTTGTTAGCGGGTTTTTCCATTTTAAGAAATTTAAGAAAATCGTAAAATTTTCAATTAATTCGCTTGACAAACCGAGGGAAAAGCACTATATTATCCATAACGGACAGATTATGTCTAGGAATCTTTACCCAAAAAGAAATAGTTATATTAAGGAAAGGGGAACTATAACATGACGAAACTAAAAAACACAAAGAAGGGCATGGCGAAAAAAGCGCTGAGCGTTTCACTCGTTGCGGCGATGCTGGCTACTTCTAATGTTCCGGTTTGGGCTGCGGAAGATCTGTT
>DXBU01000065.1 GCA_019116385.1 Candidatus Blautia faecigallinarum
ATTCATGGAAAATCTAGATTACAAATACCATGCCCTGGAAAATGACGATTATGTCATTCCCGATGTAATGATCATATGTGACCGAAAACATCTGAAAGGCAGTTCCTATTCCGGTGTTCCTCGTTTTATAGCGGAAACATTAAGTCCTGCAACAGCAATGAAGGATTTGACCATAAAAAAAGACATCTATCAAGATGCTGGTGTACCGGAGTATTGGATCGTGTCACCTAAAGAACGGGCCGTACAGATTTATTATCTGGAAAACGGAGCATATGTTCTGAAATATAGTTACATTCTTCAGGACGATAAAGAAGAAGCCCATTATAACGCGGATACTATGATTCATCTGAAAGAATTTCCGGATATTTCCATGAGCTTAATGGAACTGTTTGAGAACGTGGAAGAGTAAAGGCAGCGATTATGCCCAAATCTTCTATATCCCATCTTCAACAAGAGCATCTGTCTCAAAGACAGATGCTCTCTTTTATTCCCGGATTTATAAATCACAACCGGAATTTTCTCATTCCCAGATCTTTATCACATTATGCCCGGGTTTCAGTCCTTCAAAAGGCCCCGGGACCGGAGTACTGTTTCTCTTTTCTCCCAGATAATCGGCATCGATATAAATCGGCTTTCCGTCCGGGTCATCATAGGGTGCCCCTACGATCCTGGGAAGGCCCAAATCTTCCGTCCCATAAATCTTTGTATCAAGGGAGAACAGTTCCCCGGGCACATCCAGCTCCAGATACGTGCCGTCTTCCTTTTGAACGATCTTTGCATTGGCAGGTACGCTGCTTTTGAAATTTTCCCGTTCCCGGTCAAAAGCTCCGGCCCCTTCCAGGTAACAGTTATTCTTCACATAAACCGGCTGGCTGACCTTAAGGAAACGATCCACATCGTCCAGGCCTCCTGCCCGTACCTTTTCCAGGAATTCCTCCAGAGAAGCCGTACAGTCATTAAAGCCTGCCGTGCCGCAGGAGCTGTCCTCCGTATATACCGGCGCACTTCCCAGGAAAATATTCTGATAAAACCGGTCGTCTCCGCTGTATACTACCGCACAGCCCGCAACCTGTGTGCTGTGAGGAAAATGATACGGGGTCGCCCGTTCCAGAAAACGCTCTCTCCGTATCACGCCGCAGTACAGATTATGGATAAAGGCAGTTCCCTGAGCCTGATCATCCAGGCTGAAATCTGAACCGAAAATATTATTGTCCATGATGCAGGGACCATGGGTCACCTCGATCATCAGGTCTCTGCTGTTTTCATAAAACAGATTTCCGCTGATACGCACGCCCTGAGCTTCCCAGTCCATCCAGATACCTAATGTGGTATGATGGATATTGTTTCCCACGATCTGGGTATCGATAGCCGCGTGGAGCTTGATCCCGGCGATCTCATAGCCGAAAAATTCATGCTTGGTCCCGATATTATAAATATGATTATGGACGATCTGGCTGAAAGCTCCGCCCATATGTCCCACAATGGCATTCTGGCCGCAGTCGTGGATCACATTGTTCCGTATGATATGGGAACCGATAGTCTCTTTGTCCCACCCCTTCTGAAGAGCCAGGAAAACCGTTTCCAACTGGTTCTGATAGCCCGGCTTTAAAAGATACCGGCTGCACAGGTTATGGCCTGTGGAGATTTCCTTACCCACGCTGATGCCGCTGCACTTGGCGTCATGGATATGATTGTCCTCGATCACCCAGCCCTTGCTCCAGTGGGTTCCCAGAAGCGCCGGCTGATCCGCAGTAGGCGGCGTCCAGGGGCAGGCGGCCTGTGCCATCTCAAATCCCCGCACGGTAATATAATTGATCCCGGTCTGCTCCGGATAGAAACAATAGGGGCGGATATTGATCTCCACCAGTTCCTTATTGGGGTCATACTCATGGAAATTGGCGTAGATAATGGTCTCCTCTTTTTCCACCTGGGCAAACCAGACATATATGGTCTGCTCCGGTTCAAGGATCAGTTCCTCGTGATTTGTCCAGGGCGGATTATTCCCTTTTGTGCGCATAACAGGATGAAGCGTTTCCTCATAGGAAGGCACCTCGTAAAAAGATTTTCCATTTAAATATACGTCTCCCAGATGAAGGGAATAGTCCAGCGGATACCGGAGCCAGTCTCCCCAGAGCACCTGCTTATAAGGGTTGAAATCCCCAAACAGAGAATTGGGGATGACCGCTTTCCACACGGTACCTTCTGCCTTCTCCCAGGACCGGATCTGCTCGGATCCTTTTATTATGACCTTTTCTCCCGGGGCGGCCTCATAAACGATCCGGTCAAAAGCGCTTCTCCCGCTGTTCCCCGGATTTACCCATTCCCGGTAGGTTCCCTGGTGGACGATCACCCGGTCGCCCGCCTCTGCTATCTCCGCCGCTCTTGAAATACTGCGGAAGGGATGCTCCCGGGAGCCGTCGCTGCCGTCGCATCCGTTTACCGCCACATGATATTCATAGCTCATACGATTCCTCCGTCCATTCTATTTTTCTGATACCATCATAGTAACATTTTCCGGCAGGATCCGCCAACCTTTTTTTATTTTGGAAGAAATTGCAGGAATTTATCAGACAAAAAGCACAATTTTTTCAATTTATTAAAGTCATGATTTTATATTGTTTTTTCCCCATTTATACCTTATAGTATAAATACATATAAAAGATTGATATTGAAAACTTCTAAACTCATCTGTTTACTGTTGTATTTTCTTTTTTGTATTTTCCCATAAAAACAAATTAATATATTTACCCAGGGAGCCGATAGGGTGCGAATACCTCCGTTTCTGAGCCTGACAGAAAGGAGGCGGTTTTATGAGTACATATGAAGAATTCATGATCATTTTGACAGCATGCAGTCTGCTTGTGGCAATTCTCAATTATACCCATAGAAAATAGCACCCCCGCTTCAGCAAAGTAAAGGTGCTATTTCTAGTTACCTATATAACGCCGAAAACGGATAGGTGTACGCTATCGTATCGGCTTCCTGGTTAAACATATTATAATCAAATATCTTCAAAATGTCAAACATGGAAATTTATAAGGCAAAAAATAAATTTCCTTTTACCTCACACTGTTCCCGGGAATCAGATCACAGTTGGAATAAATTTTGAACTTTGCCGAAAGAGCCCCTTTCATCTCCTGCTCCAGGAACATCATGACCGCTCTCGCCCGTTCCGCATGTTCCACCCGGACGGTGGTGAGAAGAAAATCCCCGGTCAGATAGTCAGGAAGCTCGTCCACGCCCACCAGGGAAACTTCCTGGGGAACCGCTATTTTCCTTTCCCGGAACGCTCTCATAACGCCCATGGAAACCTGATAATTTTCCATGATAAAAGCATCCGGAAGCCTGTGATGATCCAGATAGTGTTTCATATTTTCGTAGATATCTTCGATCCGTTCTCCAATGGGATAAATAGAGTCCTCACGCAGCTCCAGCCGGTTCTTCCTGAGTCCCGCCCGGTATCCCGCTCTCCTCTGGCGGAAATTATAGATATCCACTTTATTGGCAAGATATTTGATATCCCGGCAGCCACGGGCCACCAGAAGATCCACCACATTCCGGATCGCAGTCACGCCGTCAACGGCGATACAGTGATATTCCTCGCTAAGGTCATTGTCATATATGACCATTGGCTTCTTTATGCCCCGGAAAGGCTCAATCTCCTCCGGCCGCATTTCTGTCGCATCGAGGATCACTCCCGCAACGTTTTCCTCATTGGCCTCTTTTATAACCTGCTGCACTTCCCTCTGATCCTGGCCCACGTAGGTCAGACCCAGAGAATAGCCCAGCCTCCTGATCTCCCGGTCAAATACCGAGAACACATCCGTCCACAGATCCAGCTCCGAATTCTGGATCAGCCCCAGGTGGTTATTAATGATAATGATCTTGATCATTTGTTTCACAGCCGGCCGGCCGGTCTCTGCTCCGCCCATTTCAATCAGGCATTTCTGGACTTTTTCCTTTGTCTTTTCGCTTACTCCGGGTCTATTATTTAAAGCCAGGGATACCGTGGCCTTCGAAAGATTCAGCTTTCTGGCAATATCTACCGATTTTACCTTCATACCGCCCTCCACATTTCCGATATTCGGTTATTATTGTAATCATTTTCCAGACACTTGTCAACGCGGCACAGAAAGCACATTTTCACTCTTTTTCAGACAAAGAGAGACCGTCCCCGGGATGGCCTCTCCTCTTTTCTTATTTTACGCCGCGAATGCGCACCGCCATATATTCTCTTCCCGGAAGCTGTACACGGAACTTACCCTTATGTATCCCCTGGTTTTCAATGGTCATATTCCAGGTATCGATCACTTCAACTTCGTATTCTGTTTCATCATCAAAATAATAATCCCTGAACGACGGACGCATAAAGCTGTAATAAAACAGATAATATTTATGGCTTGGAACGGACTCGTCCACTTCTGCGGCAACCTCGTCCCATTCGCCTGCCATGGGCCTGAGACCCGGCGCCGGGGTTTCGTCCATGATCTTCTTCATGAATTTAAAGCGCTCCGGACTCTCCCCGTGAAGCTCTCCTCCGTGGGACCACCACAGGATATCGTCTTTATTCATGTAGGTTTCCCCGTGGCCCGGGTATCCGCCCCTGCAAAAAGCCTCCCAGAAGCGCCTTACCATTTCCTGGCCGCTTATATTTCCCCAGCCATGCTGGATATTTCCCTCATAAGCGATCTCGTCCAGCACGATAGGTTTTCTATACCGCTCTCTCCACTCATTCACCAGCTCGGCGCCTTTATACAGATCCTGTCTCTGAATGCTGCAGTGGGTGATCCATGGACGGGAGTGGTCATAAAAAGGTCTGCAGTTATGAATGGAACGAAGATGGGAATACACATCCTTTTCGCAGATGATACGGGCATATCTTTCCCAGTCTTCCAGGGTCTTTTTAGGAAACAGGTCGTACTCGTTGGCCAGCGCCCACCAGACATTCCGAAACGCCCCTACTCTTGCGATCAGGTATTTCCAGTATAAGTCATCACACTCCGGACTCATCTCACTGAAGCCCCATCTGTCATAAGGGTGCATCACGATCAGATCTGCCTGTATGCCAAGTTCCATCAGCTTTCTGATGCAATCGTCAATATGCTGAAAATGCTTTACATTAAACCGCTTGTAATCAAAGTGGTTTCCTTCCGGGCAGCCATCGTACTCTTTAAAGTTTTCTTTTGTGAGCACGGAACTGTCCATAGGCGTTCCTTCATAGGGATAACTGATCGGCTCGCCGAGATTATAATCATAATGCTTCGGAAAAATACAAAAACGGATCTTGTTGAACGCACTGTCCTTTAATGTCTCCAGTGTTTTTTTCTGCAGCTCCTCCGCCTGAAGCTCCCACACATAGCAGGTTGTTCCGATGGAGTAATACGGCGTGCCGTCCTCATAGGCAAAATGATAGGTATGGGATACTCTGACCATTCCATGATTATCCGGAGATGGCTCCACTGCCTGAAACGTCCCGGAATGTTTTTCTTCAGAAAAGCTTCCTTCAACTGTAAATGTATATTCTCCTTCAAAAGACGGCATAAAACGAACCCGGTACACGCCGTCCCCATCATAGAATCCATCTACCGTCCTGGTCTCTTCTTTTCCCCGGAAGGTTCCGCGGATGGTGTAATCCGTAAATGGATTTCCATCACTTTTTCCAGGGACTTCCACTTCAAACACGTCCCACTTTTCCACTGTCTCATTAAATTTACAAATATTCATAGCAAACCCTCATTTCTTAAGTTTTTGTTTTGCTACCGCTATTTTACCACAAAAATTATCAAGATTTAACAGCCCCGGCCATACCTTCTACAAAATATCTCTGGAATACGAGGTATACTACCATTACCGGTATAACGGAAACAAGGACGCCGGCGCACAAATAACCGTAATCCGTTCCATGCTCTCCCACGAAGGTCATGATACCTACGGGGACGGTCTTCATTGCATTGTCGTTGATGATAACGCTGGCAAGCAGATATTCATTCCATGTGGAAAGAAAATCGGTAATAAACAATGTGGCAATGGCGGGTTTGGAAACCGGAAGTATGATCCGGTAAAATAGCCGCCATTTATTGCAGCCATCTATATATGCCGCTTCATCAATATCCTTGGGGATTCCTTTCATAAATCCCCGCATGATCAGGATACAATAGGAAAGTCCGAATCCGATATATACGTAGAACAATCCAAAATAGGTATTAAGAAGCCCCAGCTTGCTGTAGATCATGTTGATCGGCACAAGAGCGGTCTGCATGGGCAGCATCATTCCGATCAGGAAAAATACAAAGATGCCCGTGCTGTGTTTGATCTTTAATCTTGTCATAGAGAACGCTGCAAGGGAACCTACAAATATACCAAGCGGCACCTTAAGGAAAGATACGATCAGGTCGTTCTTCATATAGGTGAGCAGACGCCCCTGTGTGATGGCGTTATAAAAGTTGTCCCAGGCGATCTCATCCGGAAGCTGGAACAGGCTGATACCGCCCATAAAATCCTTTTTATGCTTCAATGCCGTTGCAACCAGGGTAAAAATAGGAATGATCCAGATGATCGCAAGTATGATCAGGAGCACATACAGCAAAACTTTTTTTGATATCTTTTTTGTCTTTCCTTCCACGTTTCTGCACCTCCTATTTTTCCTTTGCCGTAAATGAAACATACGGCACGATAACAACCATCATCATCACAACCATTACACAGGCAACTGCGGTGCCCATTCCTACATTATTATATTGGAAGGTCTGTGAGTACATATAGGTGGCAAGCATCTGGGTGGCATTGTTGGGTCCGCCGCCGGTCAGACCTTGTACCACATCGTAAACCTTCATGGCTGCAACGATCAAGGTTGCAATAACCATAACAAAGGTTTCCTTCATCAGCGGTACCGTTACGCTGAAGAACTTCCTCACCGGTCCGGCTCCATCGATGGTAGCCGCCTCCAGCACATCCGGAGAAACCGACTGAAGACCTGCAAGGAACAGGATCATCTCGCACTCAAAATGTTTAAATGTTTAAATAAACATTTATAAACACTTCTCCCGGACCAAAGAA
Source organism: Candidatus Blautia faecigallinarum (assembly GCA_019116385.1). Lineage (GTDB taxonomy): Bacteria > Bacillota > Clostridia > Lachnospirales > Lachnospiraceae > Blautia_A > Blautia_A faecigallinarum. The sequence continues at coordinate 7,057 of DXBU01000065.1, forward strand.
TCACCAAACCCTTCCCAAACCATATACTATGTATCAGAAAAACAAGGAGAATTTTTATGAAGAAAAAATGGATCGCTCTTTTTACCGCCGCAGTATTGGCGGCGACTGCAGTTCCCGCCGTTGTCCTGGCCGATGACGGGGCAAAAAACGATACTGCTCCGGCAGAAGTCACTTTAAACGAGGTCGCCCACTCCATCTTCTACGCCCCTCAGTATGTAGCCATTGAGGCCGGATATTTTGCGGAGGAAGGCATCGACCTGACTCTGGTCAACGGATTCGGCGCCGATAAGGTCATGACCGCCGTCCTTTCCGGGGAAGCGGACATCGGCTTTATGGGAGCGGAGGCCTCCATCTACGCCTACCAGGAGGGGGCCAACGATCCTGTGGTAAATTTTGCCCAGCTCACCCAGCGGGCCGGGAACTTTCTTGTGGCCAGGGAGGAAATGCCCGATTTCTCCTGGGAAGACCTGAAGGGTACGGAAGTCCTGGGCGGCCGCAAGGGCGGCATGCCTCAGATGGTGTTTGAATATATCCTGAAGAAAAACGGCATCGACCCGGAAAAGGATCTGGATATTGACCAGAGCATCGATTTCGGTTCCACCGCCGCTGCTTTTTCCGGCGGCCTGGGCGATTTCAGCGTGGAATTTGAGCCCTCTGCCACCGCTCTTGAGCAGGAAGGCGACGGCTATGTAGTCGCTTCCCTGGGTGTGGATTCCGGTTATGTCCCGTATACTTCCTACAGCGCAAAAAGCAGTTTTATGGAAGAAAATCCGGAGATCATCCAGAAATTTACCAACGCGCTCCAAAAAGGAATGGAATATGTGCAGACCCATACCCCGGAGGAGATCGCCGCAGTTATCGAGCCGCAGTTCCCGGAGACGGACCTTGCCACCATCACCGCCATCGTAAAACGCTACTATGATCAGGACACCTGGAAAGGGGACCTGATCTTTGAGGAAGACAGCTTTACCCTCCTGCAGGATATCCTGGAGGAAGCCGGCGAACTAAAGGAACGGGTTCCCTATGAAAATCTGGTCACCACAGAATTTGCAGAAAACGCTGTCAAAGACTGATTCTTATCGATCCCCCAGGCAGGTCCTTCGTGTCCTGCCTGTTTTTACTTGTCATGGGGAAAAAGATATTCTATAATCACCTGTAGGATCACCGGCATTTCCAATGCCCCCTGATAAATTCAACCGTAAAGGAGAACCCTTATGAGATTAAATCCTTTCTGCATGTGCTGTATCATAAACAGGCAGGAAAAAAAGATACGTTCTTTTAAAGATGAAGAGAAAAAGCAGAATATATGAAGCAGGTCTTACGGCTTCTGGCCGATTCCGGGCCTGACGACTGCACCGCCAGCCTTGCCGTAGACGTACAGAAGGCTTTTGAAGCCGCATGGGACATACACGAGGACCTCACTCCCCAGAAGCACGAATTCAACCAACTGATGCTGGATCTGGAGGACAGTCTCCGGTCCGAGATCAGAAATTCGCCGGATCCCCTGGAGACCGCTATGATCTATGCCCGCATCGGAAATTATATCGACTTTTCCGCCCTGGCTCATGTGGACAGAGAAGAAATGCTTTCCCTGATCCGGTCCGAGAATAAGGATCCTCTGGACCCGGAAGAATACGCCCGCCTGAAAGAGGATTTAAAAGCAGGCTCTTCCCTGGTCTATCTGACAGACAACTGCGGCGAGATCGTCCTGGACAAGCTCGTTGTGGAGATCCTGAAGGAACAGTATCCCCATCTTGCCGTCACCGTGATCGTCCGCGGATATCCCGCAGCCAATGACGCCACCATGGAAGACGCCAGAGCGGCCGGCCTTGACAGGATCACCCAGGTGATCGGCAACGGCAGCGACGTAGGCGGGACCTGGCTCCCCGGCATCAGCAAAGAGGCCCGCAGCCTGCTGTACAGTGCGGACGTGATCCTTTCAAAAGGCCAGGGGAATTTCGAGACCCTCCACGAGTGCGGCCTGAACATCTACTATCTCTTCCTATGTAAATGCGAATGGTTCACCACACGTTTTCACGCCCGCCGGCTTCAGGGCATGCTGGTAAACGAAAAACGGATCGGATCGTCATCCTGACGGATACCCTCAAATCGTTTTTCGTCATTTTGTCAAGAAACGCCAAAAATATTTGTACGATTCTTCTCTAGCCCTTTCAGATACTTTTCGCTATACTTACATACAGATAAAACCAGAACACGTTTTATAAAAGCAACAAACAAAAATGTATTTGGAGGAAAAATCATGGCAAGTTTATCATTAGAGCACATTAACAAAACTTATCCAAACGGATTCCAGGCAGTTAAAGATTTCAACCTTGAGATCGCTGACAAGGAATTCATCATCTTCGTAGGACCATCCGGATGTGGAAAATCCACCACACTTCGTATGATCGCCGGACTGGAAGAAATCTCCAGCGGTACTTTAAAGATCGGTGACAAAGTTATGAACGATGTAGAGCCGAAGGACCGTGATATCGCAATGGTATTCCAGAACTACGCTCTGTATCCTCATATGACTGTATATGATAACATGGCTTTCGGTCTGAAGCTTCGTAAAGTTCCGAAGGACCAGATTGACAAAGCAGTTCGTGAAGCAGCAAGGATCCTTGACCTTGAGAAACTTCTTGATCGTAAACCGAAGGCTCTTTCCGGTGGTCAGAGACAGCGTGTTGCTATGGGACGTGCTATCGTACGTAATCCTAAGGTATTCCTTATGGACGAGCCGCTGTCCAACCTGGATGCTAAGCTTCGTGTACAGATGCGTATCGAGATCTCCAAGATCCATCAGAGACTGGGCGCTACCATCATCTACGTAACACATGACCAGACAGAGGCTATGACCCTTGGTACAAGGATCGTTGTTATGAAAGACGG
>DXBU01000066.1 GCA_019116385.1 Candidatus Blautia faecigallinarum
TATTCTGCGTTTAGGAGGCAGGATGAATATGTGCAGAGCGTTGGAAGAATTAGAAAAAGAAGGCATAAAAAAAGGAATAAAAGAAGGCATAGTGAATGGGAAAATTCTGGCTCGCTATGAAGACGGAATGACGCCGGAAGAAATTGCCGGGAAAATGGGTCTATCCGTGAAGCAGGTAGAGAAGATCTTGGAAGAAAACAATGTATTGGAAATGGTACAACATTAAGAATACTTTATGAAGGGCGGCATAGCTGCCCCATCGCTATTTTGTATTTGGGAGAAGAAGGTAGGAACGACAAGATGATGCAGGTTGACCTATTGCCTGTGATATGTGAAGGATGATAGGGATATGGTAAGGCAGATTGTAAATGACGTCTGGTTCCTCGGACAGAAATCAGAGCCGGCGACAGAAGCGGACCAGCAGACAGCATTGGATTTGCTGGACACATTAAGAGCACATAAAGAGGATTGCGTTGGCATGGCAGCTAATATGATCGGTGTCCGGAAAAATATAATCGCAGTCCAGATGGGATTTGCGGAAGTACTGATGTATAATCCGAGGATCGTAAAACATGCAGGCCCCTATGAGACAGAGGAAGGCTGCCTTTCCCTGGAGGGGACAAGGAAATGCAAAAGATACCGGCAGATTACAGTAGAATATCAGGATATTCACTTGAAAAAGCAGCGGCAGGATTACAGTGGCTGGATCGCTCAGATCATCCAGCATGAATGCGACCATCTGCAGGGGATTCTGATTTAAGGAGAGGGACTATGCAGGAAAAATATAAGGTTATTGAGATCTTCGAAAGGGACTATGGATGCGAAGAACGGGCGGAAGGACAGACGGATATGGTTCAGGTAAGGCTATGCTCGGAAAGTGGAAAAGAGCGTGTCATTGAGACAGAGGACGCAGCTTTGTACCGAGAGGAGATCACAGAGGGGACAGAAGTGTTTCTCATTGACGGTAAGCTAAAAAGAGCCCTGGGGAGTGACTGGGTGGAACAGTGCAATCAAAAGAGGGACGCCCAGGGGTTCATTAAGCTGATGGATCGGCTGCGGGCCGGAGAAACCACAGTCTGCCCATTTTGCGGGGGGGGGTTGTGTCCATGACGGCATCGGAGGATGGGAAAGATATCTTTTCCTGTGATTCCTGTGATATGTATTTTAGCTCTGACTGTAAGGTACGATAGGAGGAACGGCGTTGGAACGGCAAGATATATTTCAATATGTAAAAAAAGTATATGGGACGGTTCCGGAATATCTGTGGGAACACCATCCGGCCTATGCGGCGCTGCGGATGAGCACATCAAAAGAGTGTTATGCGGTGCTTAAAAGGGAAGATTACGGGGAAAACGAAATCCTGGAAGTGCAGTATGATCCGGCTGTTATGGGTTCTTTGGTAAAAATCCAGGGATTGCTGCCTGATCGGAACGCGGAAGACGGAAATTGGGTTTCCATTCCGCTTGATGGATCGGTCAGCGAAGCAACGGTTCTGGATTTTTTGGACAGGAGCTATGAATTAGTAGAGGAAAGGCTCCACTAAGCTGGGTAAGAATCCGGAGATCGTCTAGGATATGGAAAAGGAGGATGTTGATGTTACTGGCAGTGAGAGGGGACATAACCAAAATTGATACCGTGACTGCGATTGTAAATGCGGCGAACACCAGCCTGCTTGGAGGGGGAGGCGTTGACGGAGCCATTCACCGCGCTGCAGGGAAACAGCTGCTGGAGGAATGCAGGACGCTGAATGGATGTAAAACGGGGGAAGCGAAAATAACAGGTGCTTATAAGCTTCCATGCAAATACGTGATCCACACAGTAGGCCCGGTATGGCGCGGTGGAGATCATGGAGAGGAAAAACTTTTAGCAGACTGCTATCGGAATTCCCTGTCAGTTGCTGTAGAGCATGGGATACGGTCGATTGCTTTCCCATCTATTTCCACTGGAGTTTACCATTTCCCTGTCCAGCTTGCCGCACAGATCGCGGTAAGGACGGTAACGGATTTTTTAAAGGAGCATCCGGATCAGCTGGACATTGTGATGTGGGTGCTGTTTGATGAACGCACAGAGAATATCTATCAGTTGGAAGTGAAAAAATATGGAGTTGGAAAATGAGCGTCATGCACGGATCTTTGTAGATGCCGATGCCTGTCCGGTTATAAAAATCGTGGAGAGCGTCGCAGAAAAATATCGCCTTCCGGTTACGCTTCTTTGTGACACAAACCATGTATTGGAATCTGCCTATAGTACCGTAAAAGTGGTGGGGGCTGGAGCTGATGCAGTGGATTATGCCTTGATTAACCTGTGCCGGGAGGGGGATATTGTGGTAACACAGGATTATGGCGTGGCTGCAATGGCCCTGGGGAAAAAGGCATATGCGATCCATCAGTCAGGGAAATGGTATACCAATGAAAATATCGAAAGAATGCTAATGGAGCGTCATTTTGCCAGGAAAGCAAGGCAGGCTTCCGGGAAAAACCATTTGAAAGGACCCAAAAAGCGGAAGAAAGAGGAAGACGCAAATTTCGAACATTCTTTTGTAAAAATGGTTCAACATGCAGTAGGATTTTCGAGTCAGGGAACAAAATGCGATTAAAATGCGTCTGCATTGCGATTGTTCTGATATTGACAGATGATTTTAAACTTTATACAATGATAAAGTAAAGTTTTGTGCATGTGCAAGACGCATGTGGAGAGCCACAGGATTTTACGGGTGAGGCAACCGAGGCGGTTGTCTTTTTTTATGGCAAATTTTAAGTTTGAAAGGAGGGATGTGATTGGCGGGAAAGGTCAAACCAAAACAGTCAGGAAAGAAAAATCCTATGTCGGGGAACCAGAGGCTTGTTCTGGCTCCCCGAATTGCGTTTGTCGCCTTTTTATCGGTTACTGCGTTTGCCATGACAGGGATGCCGGTCTTTGCAACGGATATTTTTGGAACTGCTAAAAATGCTATGCAAACTGTCTACACGGATGTTGCCGGAATTGCTACAGTGGCAGCAGTAGTATGTGCAGCGGTATGCTTGTTTCTGATGAATTTCTCTAAATCAGGCAGAACGGTAGATGAGTCCCGGGCCTGGCTCAAACGAATCGTGATTTGCTGGGCAGCCCTGATGACCTTGGGCGCTATCGTAGCGTATTTAGAGAAACTCATTCCAAAGAGCATGTTTACTGCGACGTAATCCACAAGAAGAATCAAATGCCGGCGCTCTCCCGGCATTGGAAAGGAGGGGATCCTGTAAGGGTAGCACATGGGTTGGCTATTAGAGCTACTGATTGACGGGATCAGGGAAATCTGTTCGCAATTCATTGTGGATATGATGGAACTGGTAACCGATATGTTTACGGAGTTACTGTCCTGTGACCTGTCACTGTTTGAGGAGCTGTTTTCTATTGTTACTGTCCTTTATAACAATGTTATTGTGCCAATGGGAATTGCCCTGCTGCTGTTGATCCTGGTCTGGCAGTTGTTCAAATCCATGTTTGGGAAAAGCGTAAATGGTGAGGAGCCGATAGAACTGGTGATACGGTCGGCAATCTCCCTGTTTTTTCTTGTTGCGGCCAAACCAGTCGTGGATTATATTTTGAGAATCGCTGGAACACCCTACCAATGGGTGGCGGGCACTGAAATCAAGGTGGAGAGCTTTTCAGGCTATGTATCGGCTTTGGAGGGGGTTACTGAAACATTGGGGATCGGAAGCCTGAGCATTGCTATACTGATGTTGATTATGCAGTTCGTTGTGGCTTGGAACTACTTTAAAATGCTGTTCGTGATTGCAGAGAGGTATGTTTTATTGGGAGTATTCTCTTATACAGCCCCTTTAGCCTTTTCTACCGGAGGATCAAAGGCAACCAATAATATTCTGGCCTCCTGGGCAAAAATGTTTGGAGGGCAGGTGGTGCTGATAATTTTAAATGCGTGGTGTATGAAAATGTTTCTTTCCGGTTATGGAAATATGATGGCAAGCAGTTACGGATTTTCAAAGTTTTTTGCAGCCACCCTCTGCCTTGTTGGCTTTTGTAAAATTACCTTTAAGCTGGACAGTTATTTGGCTTCCCTGGGCGTGAATCTTGGGCGTCCTTCTGCGGGCTTAGGGGCTATGGGACTGGTGATGGCAGCCAGCCGTATCTTTTCACGTTTTAGTTCGGGTAACGGAGGAGAAGGAAGCGGAAACGCAACCTCCGGGGACGGGGGAAGAGATCCCTCTGGTCCGGCAGGTGGGAGCAGTATGCCGGAGAGCTTTGCCGGGCCGATTCCTATGAGGGAGGAAACTTCTGCTTCTATGGATTTGTCAGATATGCCAGAGAATGAAGATTTCAGCCAGGATCATGCCAGCACAGACAGTCTGAATACAGGTTATTCGACGGATGGAGAGAAAAATGGAACCGGGGGTGTATTTGAAGAACTTGGAATTATGTCTTCGGGAGTGACCAGTGATGCTGGGAGCAATCCGCTTAGCCGGACCGACAATGGAGAAACGGAAGCATCGAGGAATGCCGGATTCGAAAATGGGTATGTTCCAGAAACAGGACAGGAAACGGCTGGAAACCAGACGATGGAAGGCGCGCAGGCATTCATGTCAATGGATGTGGCCGGAATCTCCGGTTATCCAGAGGGCGCGAGTGGAGCAGGAGCCAGTCTGGATGGAGAGGGAACTTCACAAAATGATATTCGGATTTTGGGAGAAGGACAGACAGGAGTATGGGGCACTGATGCTGGAAGCAGTGAGAGCGGCGTAATTGGCGAACTGGGCGATTATCCGGTGGAAGAGGACTTTTCAGATACTGAAGAGGATAGCATCATGGAACTGGAAGGCAGTAGTATTGAGATGGAAAACGGCTTGAAAGCAGAGGAGGTATCTCATGGAAGTGCTGGAGATTCTTTCGGAAATGTAGGCCTTGAAAGTCAGGGGCAGAAAACGCCGGGGAGCCATATGGCTTCGGCAGGAACATTTGACGGGACAGGAGGGATCATTGATGAAATAGGAGGCGATTTTGACACCGACGGGATAGGTAATTACAGCGATGAAAAACAAGAGGCAGGAAGCGGAACATTTAACGAACCAGACAGGATGCCGGGACAGGCCGATGCAACTACCCTGGCTGGACTAGGGATGACAGAAGGTGGCGCATATGCTGAGGGTGAGGCGGATGAGACCCAGGGACAGGAAAACCATATGGGAGATACCCAGGATCGATCAGCTCTCCATACTGACGGGCAGGAAGGATGGGAGGCTGGTATCGGAAATCTCCAGAATCATTCAAACTCAATGGGACATGCAGGTGAGTATGATCCTACGATAAAGGAAGAGATGGAAGATTTCGACACGTCCTTAGAAGATTTTGATAATGAGGAGATGTCACATGCTGATGCAGAAGGCCAGATGGATCATCTGGAACCTGCCGCGCCGATTCCTTCAGGCAGAGATGAGGGGCAAGCGGATCATACAACCTCCCGCTCCTCATGGGAAGTACCGAGATCAAGAGAAGAACTAAAACGCAGGCAGCAGGGCAGAAAGGGAAATCGTCCTGTGGACGGCAGGCCTCCCTATTAAGGAGGTGAGCAGATGCAGGATGAACAAAGGGATGCTTCACCGCTGGAGGAAGGAACCGATCATATAGCGCACACATCCCAGGCAGCCTATGCGGCAGCGGCGGCTGCAAAAAGCGGGGCAGCCGCAGCGGGGGCGGCAACCGGAACGGCATTGGCAGGACCACTGGGAGCAGTTATAGGTACGATTGTCACCAGTAAAACATTTTGGAAGGTAATCGCGGCAATTTTTCTGTTTCTGTGGATGTGGATGTTCATTATTGCCAATATGATCGGGATTATTTTGAGCTACCTTGGTTTTGCGAACGCGGACTCCTATGCGAATGAGGCGCAATCTGCGCAGCTTTCTAATCTTAGGACACGGGTAGAAGAAATCCTTGGGAATGAACAGTATGCGGCAGGGATCAAAGAGGTGATTGAGCAGGAACGGGACAGGAAGCTGCAGGAGATTCAGGCAGACCATGCAGAACATTATGGCGGGTATGAGCTTGTGGTGATAGACGAATATGAAACAAAGCTGAAAGGAAACATGGGATATTATCTGGCGGTGCTGATGGCAGAAAAAAGCGACAACGGCACGATCTATTCCTTCCTTGGGTATGAAAACAGCCTGGGTCTTGTTATGTCCACGGACCTTAGTAGCCCCTATGATGCGTACTTTGAGGAGACAGGAAGGACTTATAATGTCCCGGTTGCGCTTTTAAAAGCCATGGCATTCGTGGAATCCAGCTTCCAGCCGAATGTAGTATCCGGGGCCGGGGCTATAGGGCTTATGCAGCTGATGCCTGCAACGGCGGCAGGGCTTGGAGTATCCGACCCGTATGATCCGTACCAGAATATTATGGGCGGAGCGAAATATATTGCGCAGAACATTGAACAGTTTAAATCATATCCAAATGGTCTTGAACTTGCAATCGCTGCTTATAATGCTGGTCCAAATGCAGTGGTGGAGTATGGATATCAGATCCCTCCCTACCCGGAAACGCAGGCGTATGTGAAAAATGTACTGGGATATGTGCAGATCCAGGAGAGACAGACGGTTCCGGAAACATCGGATGAAACCAACGCGGCAGACCCCAAACTTCAAGAATCCTACACCATTTTGAAAGATACAGTGGAAAATGAGATTGGCAGTTTTTTTAGTTGGTCCGTGACCGATGAAAGGGAAGCTGAGGTGACAAAGACCGTCTACTGCAGGCAGACAGAAGAAGGCAGGCAAGAGATAGAGAAAACCCTCTACGATCAGCTGCTCGCAGAAGGCGCCGATGTATGGGAAGAAACCAGGACAGAAAAAGCGCAGAAAGTAGAATATACCCTTGCCCTTATACTGAATGCCCAGCTTACAAATGTGGGAGGCGGATATGAGTATAAGTTTGTCACCAATGAGGGGCTTTTTAACCTGGTGCTGGATGTATTGGAAGTGCTGCAAAATGGAGTGGACGCGCTGAAAAACGCGTTTTTCTCATTGTTTCACTGGACAGATTTTGTAACGGGAGGGACAAGTTCGGGAGGCATCTATATGGACAACATTGATGCCTCCGGAGACATTATTACCTATGATACGGTAGAAAACTGCCAGAAACGGGTTGTGTACTATAATCAGGGTGAGGAGCCATGGGCTAATATGCCTTATGGGACAAGCACCATCGGGGGTGCCGGCTGCGGTCCCACTTCCATGGCGATTGTCATATCGACCTTAACCGGGCAAAACGTAACTCCCCAGATGACTTGTGAGTATTCGATTGCAAATGGGGAATATGTGAGCGGAGTAGGAACAGCACATTCTTTTCCGACAAATGCGGCTTATCATTGGGGCCTTACCTGCGAACGGGTAGGGAAAGACCGGATGGGGTATGTAGTCCAATCATTGAAAGAAGGGAAAATGGTAGTCGAAATTTGTGAAGCATATACCATTACTGGCAGCGGCAGCGGACATTTCATTGTTCTGACCGGGGTAACTGAGGATGGCGGCATCACCATAGCCGACTGCGCAAGCCGTGAGCGGAGTGGGCAAGTATACAGCCTGGAGACGATCACATCGTATGGGCGCGATTTAAGTGAGGGTGCTTTCTGGATTATTGGAAAATAGGAGGAGCGTATGCGTTTTGCAAGAGGAATGGTGTTCGGGATGACGCTTGCAATAGGGATTTTAAAAGCAGATCCGGTGTGTGCTGAGAATCAAGGCAAACTACCGGAGATCGCCTCTTGGCAGAATGGGTTTGGCTACCAGGAGGATGGGACACAGATTACGGGAGGATGGGCTTATGACATGGTAAATCCAGCCGGCAGATATGTCCAGTTTGGAGAAGATGGAAGCGTGATCCAAAAGACAGAAAACCCGGACACCATGGATATGGGAGAGAACTATACCGGGACCGAACTTGTGCCGGCGACCCTGGCAATACGGGCAGAACTGTTTGACGGATTTTCCGGTACCGTTACAGTCTTGGTAGAAGGAAGCGGTGGAATCCAACGAACCGTGGAATTGCGGCGAGATAATTTTTATGGATTGAACATCCCTGTTAACAGTGGGGACTACAGAGTTATAAAAGCTGAGGCCAGGGATGAGATACATTCCTATGTGACACAGTTTCCGGATTCTATTGTGCATCTTTCGGAAAAGGGAGCGCAGGTATTAAAAATCCAGGTGATGGACCAGGTGACAAAAGAAGCAGAGACAACGGGCGAACAGATAGAACAAGCGTCGGAGGAGGTTCCTGAAAAAGGAAACCATGCTTTAAAGACAGAGCAAATGGAAGAAGAGAAGGGAGGTGTCAGGAGAAAGATGGGGGCAAAAAGGATGGCGGCAATATGCGGCAGCATTGGAGGCTTATGTCTGGCCGGGATTTTGCTGCTAAGGAAAAAAAGGAAAAAATATAGCTGAGAGTCTGGAGGTATGACATGGCACAGAAAGAGCATGTAGATGTCTACACCATACCGCCAAATTTTGCTAAGGAAGGGACAATCCTTTCCGGAAGGCTGGAAGCCAGGAATGCTGTGGAGGCAGCAGTCCTGGCTCTTTTGCTGCTGCAGATTCTGATGGCGGTGGATATCAGTGCAAAAGGAAAAATTTATGCCGGGATTATTGTGATCCTGCCCGTTACGATCTTGGCGGTGGTCGGCGTGCAGGGGGAAAGCCTTACATCCTTTGTTTTTCAGTGTTTTTCCTATGTTGTAAGGCGCAGGGTGATTACTGTGCCGAATAGCCAGTACCGGCTGAAACGAAACAGAAGGATCCTAAAGCGCCAGAAAAAACAGCAGAAGGAGGAACAGAAAAAGAGGAAAGGAGGCGGCGGACGTAGGAAACGAGGTACAGGAACTCAAACAGAAGCTGAAAGAGGCGAAAAAGGCGGAAAAGGCAGCACAGAGGGAGGCAAAGGAGAAACGCCGTGAAGAACGCAGGCAGTATGGGGAAAGGAGGAAGGAAGAAGCCAGGAACCGCAGGGAGGATGAGAGAAAAGAAGCCAGGAAATTGCGGGAGCAGGAGAACGAGGAACGGATTCTGAAAAAGGAGTTGCTTCAAAGCTCTGGCAGCCATATAGAAGAACAGAAAATGCAGGTACAAAGGCCGGCGGAGAGGACAAAAGAAGAAAAAGAAA
>DXBU01000067.1 GCA_019116385.1 Candidatus Blautia faecigallinarum
ACTTTCAAAAGGGCGGACAAAGAATGGCTGCCAGAAACTCTTAAAACCTGCGTCTATTGTCTATGCCTCAAAGAATAATAAATCCGTTACTTATGTATTTAAAGATGTAAACCGGAAGGGACAATACTGCGTCCTGGCAAGGACATATACAAAGGATACCAATAACAAAAACGTATACAGCAGATGGTCCGGTTATTCGAAAATGATCCAGGTAAAGTAAGTCGCAATATCTAAAATAAAAACAATATGGAAGTCTAAAACAAATTTTTACATATTTTAGCCAAAAAACAGCTACCCTCCTTTGGAAAAATATTTTATGATAGGAACAGGATATAAATAGAACAATACCAGAAGCGTGCATAGGGATCTTTTGGAATGCGAAGAGAGAAAGGCAGGGGATAGAATGGCATATCAGGACGATATGGATGACCTTGAGGAATATCCGGTGGGCGTCCGGCTGCGGATCCTTGCGGCACAGGTGAAAGCCTCCGCAAATCTTGTGACCTGGTGCTTTGTGAATAACGGAGACACCTTTTTTTCCACCGGCGTGCACGAAAAGGAATTTCTGTCTTTCTTTAAACTGGGGAAATGTTTTGACTTTCTTTATGAAAAGAATGAAAACTGGGACCGCCCTGTTGTATTAAGCGATCATCTGGGAATGATCTGGCTGGCGGAGAATGCAGATCCGATCCGTGGAGAGAGTAAGGAAATGGAAGTGGACGGAAAGACTGTGGAAAAAAACGAACGGATGCTGGTAGTGATCGGCCCGCTGTTCCTTGGAAGCTCCTCTGTAAAGAAAATCGAAGAATCTTTGAAAAAATCCGGGCTTTCCATCTATATGCAGCGGCAGATGATGCGTACCCTTGCCGAGGTTCCGGTCATCTCTATGGCCGCAGTCTATCAGTATGCCAAGACTCTGCACCATACACTGACATCCCAGAACATACAGATCTCAGATTTGATCTATCAGAACGAGGAGACCCGGATGCTTCTTTCGGGAGAATTGCCGGAAACATCTGCTTCATATCAGAGTATGGACCGGGTAGTCCAGGTGGAAAAGCAGATCCTACAGGCAGTACGGGACGGGAATCTGGACTATAAACAGATCCTGGAACAGACCTCCGGATACTGGACCGGAATGATCTCGAATACAGGAGATTCCCTGCGGGACGGGAAAAATTCCATGATCATTTTTACCGCGCTGGTAAGCCGGGCGGCAATGGAAGGAGGACTTGCGGTAAGCACGGCAAAAGAGCTGGAACTGAGCTATATCTCTGAAGCAGAAGGCTGCGGAACCATTACCAGGCTCAGACTGCTGATGGATCATATGCTGGATGATTTTGTACATAAGGTACGGGAGAGTACGGCAAATCCCCTGATCTCCAGGACGACGCAGGAATGCTGCGATTATATCCGTGCCAATGTGCAAAAACCTCTGACTGTAGAAGAGATCGCCAAAGAAATGGGGTATACCACTTATTATTTTACCAAGAAGTTTTATAAAGAAATGGGGATCAAAGTTTCGGACTATATCAAACAGGCGAGAGTAGAATATGCAAAGATCGCTCTTATGACGACGAAAAGGAGCATTGAGGAGATCAGCGAGTCGCTGCATTTCGGGTCGCGGAGCTACTTCAGCAAGGTATTCCGAAGTATTGTAGGCGTAACGCCGGCCGTCTACCGGGAAAACGTGGGAAGGGAGATAAAGGAGTAAAATGAGACTGAGAAAGAATGCAAGCCCTGTAGACTTTTTGAAGCAGGTACAAAAATGCCAGTATGATGTTTATCTTGAAACAGAAGAGGAAGACCGTCTGAACCTGAAATCTGTCCTGTCCCAGTATCTCTTTGTGGTTCTGGCGGAGCAGAGCGATGTGTGGGAACACAGCCGCATTACCTGTAAAGACACAGACCGGGAAGTGCTGAAGGAGTATCTGGAGGAGATATGATCTTCCCGGGTACGAGGCGGATAAAAGCTAAGGAAAGATTTTATATGTTGTGGTACAGTGACCAAATAGGAGCCGCAGTCAACGTGACAGACATGGAGACTGCGGCTTTTTATTGCCTGCAGGTCTGCTGTCCCCGCCTGTTTGCAACGCTCTAAAAAAACTGAGAGAGGGATAAAAAATGGCGTTTTTAAAAAATAATTCAACAACAGACGGGACCAGGACAAAAATACGCAACGATTCGCCAAAATTTACCTATGCCTTATAGATGCCGCGGCTTATACTGGGAGCAAGTTAAGAAACGGATACGAAAGGAGAAGGAAAATGGATAAGGTAAAAGAAACAACGAAACAGGACCGGGACGACCGGATCGGATTTAAAGGAATGATGCTTTGGCAGAGCCGGGCGATCTCCTCAGGTATTTTCATCCTGCTTTCCGGCTATCTGATGGTCTATTGTACAGATACGATGAAGGTTCCGGCAGCCCTGGTAGGCGGAATTCTTGTAGCCAGCAAGGTATTGGACGGGTTTACAGATATTTTTGCCGGATTTATCGTGGACCGGACGAAAACAAGATGGGGAAAAGGACGCCCCTACGAGGTCTTTATCATAGGGCTGTGGCTGTCTACCTGGCTTCTGTTCTCCTGCCCGGAAAGCTTCAGTACCGTAGCAAAGTGCATATGGATCTTTGTAATGTATGCGCTGGCCAACGCGGTATGCTATACCTTCCTGAATGCCAATCAGAATGTGTACCTGGTACGTGCTTATAACCAGGGGCAGATCGTAAAACAGACTTCCTACGGAAGCGTTGTGACCATGCTGGCGGCGGTTATCTTTAATGTTGCTTTTCCAGTGGCAATGGGTACACTGGCCACTTCACCGGCAGGATGGAGCCGCCTGATCCTGATGTTTGCGGTTCCGCTGGCAGCCATCGGCATCCTGAGGATGCTCTTTGTGAAAGAGAAATACGATGTAGAAGCAGAACAGGGAGGCGAGGAAAAGCTTCATGTAAAAGATGTGGCGGTACTTTTGGGTACAAATAAGTTTATCCTGATCATTGCATTGATGACTTTTATATTTAATTTTGTAACGAATATGGGCGTGCAGGTCTATTACTTTACATACATTGTTGGAGACGTGAAGCTGCAGGGGCTGGTTTCTCTGTCTCAGATGATCGCGATCCCGCTGGCCTTTGCTTTCCCGAAGCTGATCGCAAAGTTTTCTACGATAAAACTGATGACGGCTGGTTTCCTTGTATCTGCCATCGGATATCTGATCAATTTCATTGCCGGATCCAATATGGTTCTCCTGATGATCGGAGCGATCCTTTTCGGAGCAGGTACGATCCCCTGTAGTATGCTCCTGCCGCTGGTGATCATTGAATGTGCAGATTTCAATGAATGGAAGGGAATCCACCGTATGGAAGGAACCATGACCAGCATCAACGGACTGGCTCAGAAGATCGGCGGTGCAATAGGTGCCGGAGCCCTTGGCGTACTTCTTTCCCTTGCGGGCCACACCGGAGATGCCGCAACCATGCCGTCATCCGCTCTGATGATGATCCGGATGCTTTATGGTATCGTACCTATGGCCCTGTATCTGTTAGTGGCTCTCACGTTAAAAGGTTATAAGCTGAATAAGCTGATGCCCCAGATCAAGGCGGACAATGAGGCAAAACGCGGACAGGCAGCGAAAGGTGAATGAGGGAGGACGGCCATGAAGGAGATATATGACGCGAAAACAGACCCGCAGTTTTCCAAGGGATTTATTGATATAGACGAGGAACGGGTGCGGACTCTGGATGATGGAAGAACGCTTCCATATCGATATATGCACGGCGGATTTGAGGGAACGAATGTGAAGTTTTCCTTCTGCTTTCCGCCAAAAGAAAGCTACGAGGGGAGATTTTTTCAGTATCTTTCTCCCTTCCCGGGACCGGATGAGGAGCTTGCCTCCCTTCCTATGACCGGAGAGGATGACAAGATCGCTTTTTGCCTTACCCATGGAGCCTATTATGTGGAGTCCAATATGGGATCCCAGGCGGTTTTTACCAACAGCGACGACAATACCATGACCCACCGTTCCAGCGCGGCCAGTGCGGAATATTCCCGGGTGATGGCGCAGAAGGTATATGGCTATGAACACCATCCTTATGGATACGTTTATGGCGGCAGCGGCGGCGGCTACCGGACGATCGCCTGTATCGAGAATACCAATGCTTTCGATGGAGCGGCGCCTTATGTGATCGGTTCTCCCTATGCGATCCCCAACTGCCAGACCACAAGGGCATATGCAGAGAGGATTCTGCGGGATAAGCTTTCCCGGATCATAGATGCTGTGGACGCCGGAGGAAGCGGAGATCCCTATGAAGGCTTGACCGAAGAGGAAGGAGCTGCGCTGCAGGAAGCGACCCTTTTTGGTTATCCTATGAAAAGCTGGTTCCGAAGCCGGGATCTGGACGATGGTTCTCTTTCTGTGCTGATGGGCGGGATCAAACAGATGGATCCGGATTATTTTAAGGAATACTGGACTGAGCCGGGATATCTGGGAACCGCTCCAGACAGCAGTGCCATCCGGGACCGCATCTGCATGGATTCTAAAGTAGTGCGGGTAAATGTTCCCGGATTAAAGGAACAGATCCAGGAAGGAAAGATCGATACGCGGAACGGTGTGAACGACGCCTGGAAAAAGATGATCGCGTTGGAAGAGATGGATGCGGAACCCTGGATCGAACTGGAAGAGGCTCCCAAGGGGGAGAACCCTTATCTGAAAGGACTGGTCCTTTCCTTTACAGACGGGCCGGCGGAAGGAAGAAATCTGCAGCCTGTCCGGATCAAAGGAAAACGGATCTATCTGGGTGAGGGATTCGGTATGGACAATATCATAGAGACTTTGGGCATGGTGGAGCAGGGAAACCGCGTCCACCTGGACAATTCTGATTATATTGCCGTACAGACCTATCACCGGCACCAGGTGCCATCAAAAGATTATCATGCATGGGATCAGTTCCGGGACGAGAAGGGAGATCCCCTGTATCCTCAGAGGAAGGCGTTGCTTGGGCCGCTGTTCTGCGGGATGGGACCGGGATGTGAACAAAACGGAGAGATCCAGGGAAAGATCCTGATCGTGGCGGCACTGATGGATGAGCAGGCTTATCCCTGGCAGGCGGACTGGTACCGGAGGAAAGTAGCTTCTGTCCATGAGAACAACGACAAAGACTGGTGCAGGCTCTGGTATTTTGACAATGTACTCCACGACGACCGCGCCGCATCGGAGGATGAGCTTTACGCCACCACGTATCTTTCCGGCCTGAAACAGGCGCTCCTGGATCTTGCCGCCTGGGTGGAAAGAGGAGAGGAACCCCTGCCGTCCACCAATTACAAAGTCAATGGAGGCCTGGTGGAGATCAGTGACAGGGCGAAAGAAAGAGGCGGTATCCAGCCGGTGGTGCATGTATACGCCAACGGAGAAAAATGCACCCGGGTGAAAGCCGGAGAAACCGTCCGTTTTAAAGCGGAAGCAGAAGTGCCGGAACATGCCGGAACGCTTACTTTTGTAGAATGGAGTTTTGAAGGCGAAGAAGATTTTCCCTATAAAGGAGAGTTTGTACTGGAAGACGGCGGCAGACGGGGAACTGCGGAAACGGAGCACGTCTTTAGGACACCGGGAACCTGCTTTGTGGTAGTCCGTGTGAAATCCCAGAGAAACGGGGATAAGACGGAACCCTTTACCCAGGTGAGAAACATCGACCGGGTGCGGGTGATCGTGGAGGAATAGTCTGGAAAAGGAGGAAGAGTCGTAAAATCGATAATCGCGGTCGTATTTTAGGTGGTATTTCGGAATTGGATCTGAGAAAATGATACTGGAATAGTCTGATGGAAAATATAGGATTATTAGAAAAAAGATAGTCAATCTTCAGAATTAATAGTAAAATATTCGGATAGAGTGCATATGAATAAGAAAATAATTCTATTTTTGTCGGAAAAATAATAGTTTGAAAAGTTTAGGTATCTTTTTCTCGAAGAAAAGAGGTGGATCCGATCATGAAATACCAATTGAAAATACCCCGTAAGGATACAGCCGTCCCGGGACGTAAGTTCAGCCTGAAACGTCAGATCGTCCGGGCGGGATGGCTGTTTATCCTTGTGATCGCTTTGCTGCTTTTGATCTTACAGGTCAATTTTATGAAGTCTTACCAGAAGGACGGGGACGAAAAGCGGACAAACGACATGTACGTCTACGGACAGACCCTGGAGACGCATTTTAATCAGCTTCTTGACGCGGTGCGGACGATCTATTCTGAAAACCATGCCTTTGAGGAAATCGGCGCTTATCGGTCTCCGGCGGAAAAATGGGATAATGTGTATGAGCTTTTGAATACTTTACGTATCCAGGTGAATTCCAATCAGGCGATCGGGGGCTTGTTTGTATATTATGACTCCTATGAACAGGTGCAGTATGCCATAAATGGAGACTGGTCTCTGACGGATCTGCAGGAATTAAAAGAAGCTGGAAGAACCGTCTTAAAAAGCAGTGAAAGTATTTATAGTACAGTATTATTAGAGACGGATGAAGACCTGTTATACAACATTTATATGAAAAAGAATACAGCAGCCCTGGGAGGCGGGATCAGTTTAAGCCAGGGGCTTCCCGATGAAAAGGACAGCACGGCTGTCTATGGAGTGATCCATAACAGCCAATTCTATCCTGTCTGGTCAGAAGAAGGGACAGATCCCTGGAGCGTCTATGAAGGGCTTGGGGAAGGATGGATGGATCAGCTTCTGCCGGGAAGGAACCGTATGGACGGAAAGATCATTTATTTCAATCCGTTGAATTCTGCGGACCTGGCGGTAGTGGAGATCCTTCCGGAGAGCATCTGGCTGTATATGGACCGGATCCATGTGGTTTTTATGATCCTGATCTGTCTGTTCCTTCTTGGGGCAGCCAGGCTGATGTATTTTGTTTACCATGAATTATCCAGGCCTTTGAAGGATATGACAAAGGCCCTTGCCAATATTAAGGAAGGAGTGTGGGAGGTTCATTTTTCGGCACCGAACCGGATAATTGAAATTGAAGATGTACGCCATTCTGTAAAGGCCCTGCTTGGGGAGATCGAGCAGTATAAAATACGCTTTTATGAGGAAGAGCTGGAAAAGGCAAAGATTCACAGACAGTATCTGCAGCTGCAGCTGGCGCCCCATTTTTATACCAATTGTCTGAAAAACGCCTATTATATGCTTGCCTTAAAGGAATATGACAATTCGGAGATTTTTCTTCAGAAGCTTTCTGCTCATATGCGGTATCTTCTCCAGCAGGACGCGTCTTTTGTGACGGTGGAGCAGGAGATCCGTTTTGTAGAAAACTATGTGGACATGCAGAAACTGATGACCAGCAAAGGGCTTTCCTGTACGATCGAGGCGGATGAAATGGTCATGAATGTGGAAATCCCGGTACTGACGCTTCAGACCTTTGTGGAAAACTCTGTAAAGTATGCAAGAGACGCAGGGGGAAGCCAGCTTTTCATAGAGATCAGCGCGAAACTGCGAAAAACAGAAGAGGGGAATTATCTGGATATCACTGTGCGTGACAACGGACCGGGCTATCCGGATGAACTTCTGGAAGTGATCAATCAGGAAAACCCGGTGGAAAAGGATGGTCTGGGCGTAGGGGTGATCAACCTTCAGAAACGTATCCGTCTGTTTTACGGCGACAGGGCAAGCTGGTATTTTGAAAACCGCGGCGGCGCTGTCAGCGAACTGATCCTTACAGAAGAACGGGAGGTGCCGTGATGAATATATTGATCGTAGATGACCAGGAAAAAATCCTGGAAGCCACCAAAAAGCTGGTGGACTGGAAAAAACTTCATATTGACGGGGTATATACCGCTGCCAGTGCAGATGCGGCCAGAGAGATCCTGGAACAGCATCCGGTGGATATTATGCTGACGGATATCGAGATGCCGGGGGAGGACGGGATCTCCCTGCAGAAATGGGCGGCGCAGAACTATCCATATATATATTGTATCTTTCTTACTTCCCATGCGGATTTTTCCTATGCTAAGGAAGCAATCCGGGGAGGCGCCTTTGACTATATCCTTCAGCCGGCCAGTATCGAAGAGATCGAGGAAACCCTTGAGAGATGTATCCAGACGCTGGAGGAAAGAAAGGATATCCTGCAGAAATCAGACCGCTATGAGAAATTGACAGAGCAGACCGATTATCCTGAGGAGAGAAAGCCGGACAGCGCCCGCTGGGGAAAATGGCTGATCCGGGGGGATTATACCCTTGTGCGCAACCAGCTTGTGAATCTCCTTCGTCTGGCTGATCAGGACGGCTATCTGACGATCCCCTACAGGCAGCAGATGATCCATGCCTTGTTGGAAGCCTGCTCTGTGGCCTGCTATGAGAAAAAATTTGAGCTGGAGAAATTATTTACGGGGGATTTCACCTACGAAAATATGCTCGGCTGCTACCATACGGATAAAGAACTCACAGACGGAATGGATAAGATGCTTTACTTATATAAGAAGCTGGTAGCGGAAACAGAAGGAAGAGAGGAAGGCTCCTATACGGTGCAGGAACGGATCCGGGAAGTAATACGTTTTCTGGATGAGAATATGGACCGTATGGTATCCAGGCGGGAAGCTGCAAAATACGTTTTCCTTAATGAAGACTATTTTTCCCGGATGTTCCGTAAGGAAACCGGGATGGGATTTAAGGAATACCAGTTAAAACTGAAAATGGAATATGCCGGGAAGCTGCTGTCCAGTACCACTATGCCGGTAACCCTGATCGCTTCCAAAGCGGGCTATGAGAATTTTACCAATTTTTCTCAGATGTTTAAAAAGGTTATGGGACAAAGCCCCACGGAGTACCGGAAAGAAAAGGGGAAAGAATAAATCCAAAAGTCGGAAAATCGATAGTCTGAATCGGAAAACAGCTATGTTTCAACGTCTCCTTAAAGTACACTATATACAACAAGAAACGAGAGAAACGCAACAGAAACGAAAGGAGAACAATATGAAAAAAAGAGTTTTAGCAGCAGCCTTAACCGCAGCAATGGCAGCCGGATCCCTTGCTCCGGCGACTGTATCCGCCGCAGATGACATGGTGACACTTTCCCTTTGGATCCCTACACTGGCCACCTACCAGGATGACGCGGTGGCAGAGGTGGAAACCGCTGCCAATGAGTATCTTGCGGATAAATATGGACTTCAGGTAGAATTGGAATATGTAGAAATCGGAAATTTTGATCAGGCATCTAATTTGGCAATGACCACAGATGAGGTGGATGTTACATGTGTGCTTGCACAAACTAGGATGCTGAGGACATTTGTAGACAATGGACAGTTGCTGGATATTACAGATTACTTTGAGAATGCTTCTGATGAACTGAAGACTATTTTTACAGAGGAAGAAATAAAATCTTCTACTGTGGATGGACGTATGTATGGATTGGCGCGCAAATATCAGTATGGTGCAGATGCTAGAGGCCTTTTAAATAAAGAAATGGCAGATGAAATGGGAATCGATGCAAAATCTATTACAAGCCTGGACCAATTAGAAGAAGTACTGTATGAAGCCCATGAAAAATTTCCGGATGTTTATACTGTGGTTCCTCAAAGTTCTTCTGATATGACATGGGGATGGACATTAATTGCTGATAAACAGATTGGATTAACCAACTATGCATATGCAGATTGGGGTTCAACGGAACTTAAGAGTCTTTTTGAAACAGAAGGGTTTAAAGAGTTTTGCTCTTATACAAACAAATGGTACAATGATGGTTTGGTTATGCCGGATGCCCTTAGTAATACCATGGAAGGAAGTACAATGGTTAGTGCGGGTTCAGGATTCTGTGCAATTTGTCATGGAGATATAGAAGCACTTGATGCCTTATATCCCAATACTGTAGAAACTGGAGTCCTCTCACCTGGACGTGCTGCATCCTCAGATATTGGAAACTTACAATATGGTATTAGTGCAAACAGTGCGCATCCGGACGAGGCATTTACGCTTTTGAGTGCCTTGTATACGGACTCCGAATTAGCGACACTTTTGGCATACGGAATTGAAGGTGAGCATTATGTGATTAATGAAGATGGACGAGCAGATTACCCGGAAGGAATGACCGCAGAAAATGAACCATATGGTGGTTTTAGTGCCACAGCACCTTATCCAAACTATCTAATTCTTCCAACTAAGGAATCTGCTAACTACGAAAATGCAAAAGAATCTGTAGATGAATGGGATGCAAATGTAGAGACTTCCCCGGCTTTTGGTTTTCAATATGATACATCGGATAAGACGGATTTTGTAACTGCATATGCGAATCTGGAAGAAAAGTATGAAAATGCACTTTTAACTGGAAGCATTGCTCTGGATGATGTTCTTCCGCAGATCCAGTCTGAACTGGAATCCATCGGGTTCTATGATGTACTGGAGGATACCCAGGCCGCACTGGACGAGTATTTGGCAAGCAAATAATCAGAACAGAAACCGGCGGCAGAGATTTTCTCTGCCGCCGCTACTTTGCCGGAAAGGAGAGGAAAGATGGAAGCAGTTGCAAAAGCAAAAAAGGACAAAAAGCACGGCGGCTGGAAAAATGTGTTCCGGCACTGGGAACTTTACGCAATGATGCTGCCGGGTATGATCTATCTGATCATCAACAACTACATTCCCATGGCGGGGCTGGTAGTGGCATTTAAAAAATATAATTATCAGGACGGCATCTGGGGAAGCGCCTGGACTGGCCTTAGCAATTTTAAATTCCTTTTTGGAACCAGAGACGCCTGGCTGATCATCCGCAATACGATCTGCTATAACCTTGTTTTTATCATAACAGGCACCGTATTTGCCATAGCTGTGGCGATCATTCTCAATGAGATCCACGCAAAGGTATCCAAAAAAGTTTATCAGGTATTTATCCTGATCCCCTATCTGATCTCTATGGTAGTGGTCAGCTACATAGTGTATGCGTTCTTAAGCGCGGACGCCGGTTTTATCAATAAAACCTTCGGAACACATATCAACTGGTATATGACCGCAAAATACTGGCCCTTTATCTTTGTGATCGTGAATCTGTGGAAAAACTTCGGATACAACAGCATCATTTACTATGCTACCGTGATCGGCATTGACTCCTCGCTTTACGAGGCGGCTGTGGTGGACGGGGCTTCCAGGTGGCAGAGAATCTGGCATGTGACTTTGCCGGGGTTGCGGCCGACCATCATTACCCTGACCCTGCTGGCTATCGGAAGGATTTTCTACTCAGATTTCGGTCTGTTTTATCAGGTGACCCAGAACTCCGGACTTTTGTATGATGTTTCAACCACTATCGACGTATATGTATACAAAGGCCTGATGCTTCTGAACGATGTGGGACGTTCCGCTGCGGCTGGTTTCTTCCAGTCTATCTGTGGATTTATCGTAGTACTTGCGGCAAACCTGGTAGTAAATAAAATCGACAAAGACAACGCACTGTTTTAAGGAGGGGATGAGCAAATGGTAGAGCATGATAGACTTCAACAGACATTGATGCATTTTTTTATGATCCTACTGGTACTGTGCTGTGTGCTTCCTTTTCTTTTGATGGTGATGGCGTCCTTTACAGATGAGCAGACACTGATCCGCAACGGCTACAGCTTCTTTCCGGAGAAATTCAGTCTGGAGACTTACCAGTATATTATGCGCAGCGCCAGTACGATCTTTCGCGGATATTTTATGACGATCCTTGTGACGGTGATCGGAACATTCTGTAACATTACGATGACGGTGCTGTTTGCATACCCATTGTCCAGAAAAGATCTGCCCTATCGAAATGTATTGTCATTTATCCTGTTTTTCACCATGCTGTTTAACGGCGGCCTGGTTCCTACTTACATGATGTATGCCAATACGTTCCATATTAAAAATACGATCTGGGCGCTTCTGATCCCCAATCTTATGATGAATGCTTTCTATGTGATCATGATGCGTTCCTTCTTCACCGCCAGCATCCCGGATTCTCTGATCGAGGCGGCGAAACTGGACGGTGCAAGCGAAATGAAAATCCTTACAAAAGTGATCCTGCCTCTTTCTAAACCAATGCTGGTGACCTTGGTCTTGATGGTAGGCCTGACTTACTGGAATGACTGGATGAATGGTATGTACTATGTAACCGACAACAACCTGAACACCATTCAGATGATCCTTAATAATATGATCCAAAACGTGGAATTCCTGTCAAGGAGCGCCAGTGTATTGGGCGCGGATGCGGCTAATATCAAGCTGCCTACCGTTGGCATCCGCATGGGAATCGCCGTGATCGCCGTGATTCCGATTATGGTGATCTACCCCTTCCTTCAGAAATATTTTGTAAAAGGAATCGTGGTAGGCGGCGTAAAGGGCTGACAATCAGAACTGGTACCGGAAATTTAAGGCCGGGAGCCGGAGGATATGTTTATATCTTGGGCTTCCGGCCTGTTTTTTAATAGAAAGAAGGGAAAAACATGGACAGAGAACAATTTTTACACCCGGATCTCAAATACAAAATGAAAACTATCATCCACAAATGGCCGGAAAAGGAAGAGCTTCTGATGGATGCGGTGAAAGCCTTCGGCTACGGAGGCGTGGCCACCAATCCGGATCAGGACAATGGATATACCTCCAACCCGGAGAACCTTGAGAAATTTGACCGGATCCTTAAAAGGCTTCAGGACAAGGGCCTTGGCTACTGGATCTACGATGAGAAGGGCTATCCTTCCGGCTACGCGGGCGGTCTGGCCCTTAAGGATCACCCGGAGCTGGAAGCAAAGGGCTTTTATATGATACGCCGTCTGGCGGTGGAGCCGAAACAGGTAGAATTTCATCTGGACGAAGAATCCGACAAGATCATCTGGGCGGCCAGGTACCCGGTGGATCATTCCGTGATGAACGCAAGTATCATCGAATATGAAAAAATGGAGTCGGTTCCTTTTACGGATAGGGTTTGTACCTGGGATCTTAAAGAAAATGAAGCCCTTTTTATTTTCTGTGTGAAATCTGCTTACGAGGGCTCCCACCTGACCCACAACGTATGCTCCCGCAGTCGGTATATCAATATCCTGGATGAAAAGGCTGTGAGACGGTTTCTGGATGTCTGCTATGAACCCATTGCCAAGTATTCCCGGGAGGCGTACCAGAATGCCATTGCGGTATTTACAGACGAGCCCAGTCTGGTGACTGCCTATATCCAGGGAGACGAGGTTTGGCCCTATGCCCTGGCACCGTGGAAGGAAGGGCTTTTCGAGGATTTTGAAAGGGAATACGGCTATTCCCTGCTTCCCTATCTTCCCCAGATCTTTGAAGGACGGGATAGCTCCTACACCACCAGGGTGCATTTTTATGAATTGATCGGAAAGCTGATCGCCAAGTCCTATGTTGGCCAGATTTCCCGGTGGTGCCGGGAACACGGAACCAGATTTTCCGGTCATTATCTGGCGGAGGAATCCCTGCGGTTTCATGTGCTGTATTACGGTTCCTATTTGAAGGTGCTGGAAGCTTCGGACTATCCGGGCGTAGATGTGCTGGCGGCTTATCCGAAGATCTATCATTACAATACCACCCGTTTTGCCCAGATGGCGGCACGGAAAAAAGGGAGCAACGGGCTGATGACGGAGCTGTGCCCGTTTATTGATATTCCCTATTTTGAGAAGGAGCCGGTCCGTTACGCCACGGGGATCCTGAACCTTCTTTATCTGGGAGGATGCAGATGTATTAACTCTTATTTTTCATCGGATTTTGCTTCTTATGATCCGGCAATACCGGAGGCCTATAAGGGATATATGTCCCGGGAAGAGGCGCGCTGGGTAAACGACTATGTAGGCCGTATGGGATGGATGCTGGACGGGGTGCCAAATGACTGCGGAACCTTTGTATACTACGCCCTGGAGGACGTGCAGGCGAAAACCAGACCGGAGCATTGTGCCCAGGAATCGGTAAATTGTGACACGGACCGTTCCCTCCTTTCTTTGACAAGAAAAATTTATGAAGCAGGGCATGATTATCAGTTTGCGGACAGAGAAGACGTGGTAAAGGCGGCAAAGGAAAGTGTCGAAGGAGAGGCGCGGATTTCCGGTATGGCAGTAAAGAATCTGATTTTCCCGGCTATGGATGTGATCTGGCCGGATACCTGGGAAGCGCTGAAAACTTTGCGGGAGAAAGGCGTAACGATCTGGTTTGCGGATAAGCTTCCCGCCGCCAGGGTTGGGGAAAGAGTCCGGTTTGCAGAATATGATTTCCGGGAGGAAGCCCTGCGGGAGCCTGAGTGCAGGGAAAAGGAAGGCTTCCGGGCCGTGTCTGAGACAGAAATCCTGGAAGGACTGAAAAGCCGGGAAGAAGGACTGAAGCTTACGGGAATAGAGCCAGGAACGGATGAGAAGGAAATTCAGACACACACGCCGATGCTTTTAAAGGCAAGATATAAAAAAGAGGGAAAGACGATCTATTTTGTGGTGAATAATTCCGAGGAAGACGTAAGAACCGCCTGGGAGTTTCCGCAGGCGGACCGGGCGGAAGTATGGAATCCTTCGGACGGCTCTGTGCGCATTCTGCAAAAAGGGGAGAAGCTGGAGCTGATCTCCTACCGGGGGAAATTCTTGATCTTTGAGGATGGAGAAAATTATGAATAAATATTATGGATCAAAACCAGGCGTGATCGCCAAATGGGAGCAGGAGCATACGGATATTGTACGGGACGCAGCCGCCAGGGGCATGGTCCTTTTGGAACATGACGGGACCCTGCCGTTAAAATCCGGTGCCAAAGTGGCGCTCTATGGCCAGGGCGGCAGAAATACCATATTCTGCGGACTGGGAGCGGCCAGCTTTACAAGCCGTCAGGAAGTGACCATAGAAGAGGGGCTGGAGCGGGCAGGCGTCACCATCGTATCCAAAGGCTACCTTGACCGGTATGAAAAAGAACTGAAAGCCAAGGAAGACGCTTACTATAAGGATATACGGGAAACTGCGGAAAAGGAAGGACTGATCCATGGGGTAGTGAGAATGTATGGAGAACCCTTTGCGCCAGGCCCACAGCCCAGGATCACAGAGCAGGATTTAAAGGAGGCCGCTCAGGCAGATACGGCGATTTTTGTGGTCGCCAGAGAATCCGGGGAAGGAGCGGACAGGAAAAATGCGGAGGGAGATTACCTTTTTTCCCGGGAGGAGAAAGAAAACCTTCGCATCCTGTCAGAGCATTTCAAAAAGCTGATCGTGCTTTTGAACGTGGGAGGACAGATGGATACCTCTTATCTGCGTTCCCTGCCGAATCTTTCCGCACTGGTCTTTATTGGACAGGCGGCAGGGGTGATCGGACTGGCAGCGGCGGATGTCCTTACCGGAAAGGTGATCCCGGAGGGAAAGCTTGTGGATACCTGGGCGGAAAATTACCATGATTATCCCAATTCCGAAAATTTTGCCGCCATGAACGGGGATCTGGACGACGAATGGTATACGGAAGGAATTTATGTGGGATACCGCTATTTTGACTCCTTTGGGATTGCCCCGGCCTACCCCTTTGGGTACGGACTTTCTTACACCAGTTTTTCTATTTCGGAAAGCCGGGTATATAAAGAAAATGGAAAGCTTGTGGTAAAAGCGGCGGTTTCCAATACAGGAACCCTTTATGAGGGAAGAGAAACCGTGCAGGTATATGTATCCGCCCGGGGAGGCGATCTGGAAAAACCATATCAGGAGCTGAAGGGCTTTGCCAAGACGGATACCCTGAAACCGGGAGAGAGCCAGACGGTGGAGATTCCCATAGAAATAAAAGATCTTGCCAGCTACCGGGAGGATCAGGCGGCCTGGATCCTGGAAAAAGGAGACTATCTGGTGCGCGTAGGGAATTCCTCCCGGAATACCTGTGCGGCGGCTGTGCTTAGAGCAGAAGAGGATATCCTTTGCGAGCAGTGCAGAAATCTTTGCGTGCCGAAGGAAACAATAGAAGAAATATCGGCAGCAGAGGCTGGAAAGGATCAAAAGGCAGCGGAGGATCAGGCGGTTTCTGATCTTACTGTGCTCAAAATAACAAGAGAAGATATCACGGTCAGAAGGAACATTTACCGGCAGCCTTTATGGGAAGCCGCTAAAGAAGCGGGATTTGAGACTGGAGAAAACCGTGGGAAAATAGAGACAGATGCAGACTTCCTGCCTCGTTTTGAACAAATCCTGGACGGAAAGGAAAGCCTGGATCATTTTGTAAATTCTCTTTCCCCGGAGGAACTGGTTTATCTGTGCGTGGGCAATGCCGGCGAGGAGGACGCCACCTTTGTCACCTATGGAAGCGGAAATGCCGCTACAGACGCAGTTATTCCCATGGCTCCGGGAACCTGCGATACCACACGGACACTGGCAAAGAGCAGGGGAATCCCAAACATGCATATGTCCGACGGCGGAAGCGGCCTTCGCCTTTTGAACCAGTTTGAGGTGGACAAGGAGGGAAATCTCCTTACAGACGGAGTGATCTCTGTGCGGAATGTGGACAAGATCATCGGAAAGGATTATATTACAGACAGGGTACACAATCAGGTGTTTGAGCAGTATACCACAGGACTTCCTTCCGCTACGCTCCTTGCCCAGACCTGGGATGAGGAATGCTGGAGAAAATGCGGGGAAGTCATAGGAAAGGAGATGCAGCGGTTCCATGTGGAACTGTGGCTGGCTCCTTCCATGAATATCCACAGAAATCCTCTTTGCGGACGGAACTTCGAGTACTATTCCGAAGATCCCCTGATCACAGGAGCGTGCGCCTCGGCAGTGACCCGGGCGGTCCAGAGCTTCCGGTGCGCAGGTGTGACCATGAAGCATTTTGCCTGCAATAACCAGGAGGACAACCGTCATGGAGTAAATGTACATATTTCTGAACGGGCTCTTCGTGAAATTTATCTTAAGGGCTATGAGATTGCTGTAAAGAAAGCAGAGCCTGCGGCGATGATGAGCTCCTATAATCTTTTAAACGGCATCCATACCGCCAATCATTATGAACTTCTCACCTCTATAGCAAGAGATGAGTGGGGATTTGACGGGATGATCATGACTGACTGGGGAACTACTTCCCCGGCAGAGGACGACAAACGGAAATATAAAGCTTCCACCTGTGCCGGATGCATCCAGGCGGGAAACGACCTGATCATGCCTGGCTCCCAGGGGGATATCAAGGCTTTGTATGAGGCAGTGAAAGCGGGCGATGTGACCATGGAGGAGCTGCGCCTTTGCGGAAAACGGATCTTGAAGACCATGCTCCGGCTGGAAGCAGGAAGATAGCTGCCGGGAGGATACAAAATATTTAATTCTGCGGACAGAATCCATGATCGCTGCCTGTGAAACAGACAAAGAACCAGGAAGAATTGTAAATTTTGACAGGAAAGCAGAGCGGATCAGACGTCGTGCAATGTGTCAGGAAAGGAGAAAAAATGCAGCAATACAAGAAATTTGAATTGGTATTTCAGGGAGAGGAGCCAAAAGGCTCCTGGTCCGAGATCGATCTGAAAGCCCGCTTTACCTGCGGGGGAGAGGAAAAGGAAATAGATGGATTTTATGCGGGAAAGGGCAGATATATCATACGCTATCTGCCCCAGCGCACAGGAATGGTAAGCTGGAGGACAGAAGGCCTGTTTTGTGAATCCGGACAGGAAGAGTGCGTACCCTGTGAGGATAGGATCCACCATGGAGTAGTGAAGCCCGCGGGAACTGCTCTTAGCTATGAAGACGGAACAAGCTGCCGGCCCTTCGGCACCACCGTATACGCCATGATGCATCAGCCCAAAGAGCTGATCGCCCAGACTATAAGATCCATTATAAGATCGCCTTTTGACAAAGTGCGCACCTGTGTATTCCCAAAGCATTACGTGTTCAATGAGAATGAGCCGGAGCTTTTCGCCTTTGAGAGAAGGGAGGACGGAACCTTTGACTATCACCGTCCATGCTTCGCCTTCTGGGACGCTTTTGAGGAAATGCTGGAGACCTTGGGAGACCATGGAGTGGAAGTGGATCTGATCCTGTTTCACCCCTATGACCACTGGGGCTTTTCCCGGATGACAAGGGAGGAGTACAAGCCCTATCTTCATTACCTTCTGGCGCGGTTTGCCTCCTATGCAAATGTGTGGTGGAGCCTGGCAAATGAATACGACTGCATGCGTGCCTTTAAAAAAGAGGACTGGGACTGGATCGATTCCTTTATCCATGAAAAGGACGTATATGGGCATATGCTGAGCTGCCACCATATGCTGCGGAACTATGATTTTTCCAGGGAAAATGTCACCCACTGTTCTATCCAGGGGGATGTGACGGCAGTAGAAACCTATATGAAAAAATATCACAAGCCGGTGCTTATGGATGAATTCGGATACGAAGGAAATATCTTCTGCCATTGGGGACACCTGTCCGGCTTTGAACTGGTGAACCGCTTCTGGCTCTGCTGTGTCCAAGGGGGATACGGCACCCATGGGGAGACCTTTATGAACGATACCGACACGCTCTGGTGGGGAAAAGGAGGCGAGCTGGTGGGCAAGTCTCCGGAAAGGATCCGTTTTTTAAAGGAGATCATCCGGGAGCTTCCGGGAGCCTTGGAGCCGGTTCCCTATGAAGTGGTCTCTATGGAAACTTTAGGCGAGATGCGCCGGGGCCTGCACAAGGACCAGCAGACAGATTTTACCCGGGCTCTTATGGAGATGCCGGACGAAGAGGCGGCACGAATGATCGAAAGTATTACCAGAGATACCAGGATCTATACCGGACATTATAAGGAGGAAGCATATCTGGCCTACTATGGACGGCACTGCACGGCTGTGGGTGATCTGACACTGCCGGATAACGGTTCTTACCGCGTTGAAGTGATCGATGTATGGGATATGACAAGAAAAACGATCCTTACCAATGTAAATGGAAAAGTGGAATTTTCCCTTCCGGGAAAAGAAGGGATCGCTGTGCTGGCAACAAAAGAAGGACACGTTTAAGCTTAAGTAATAGACAGGCAAAGAGATCTTAGGAAAGGAGACATAAGGAGAATGGTGATCGGAAAACAGGAAACCTTGCTTATTATCGGAGATTCTGTGACAGACTGCGGGAGAGCTTACCCCATAGGAGAAGGGGAAGGAAACATGGGAAACGGGTATGCGAGAAACGTACAGGCACTTTTAGATATGAAGTATCCGGACAGACGTATCCGGGTGATCAACATGGGGATCAGCGGAAACACCAGCCGCGATCTAAGGACACGCTGGCAGACAGATGCAATGGATCTGAAGCCGGACTGGGTGTCCATAATGATCGGGATCAACGATATCTGGAGAAAATATGACCAGTGCCTTCATCCGGAGATGAAGGTGGATCTGGATGAATATGAAAAAAATCTGCGCTGGATCCTGGAGACAACCCTCCCCACGGTAAAAGGAATCTGTCTCATGCCGCCGTGTTACATGGAACAGAACCATCAGGATGCCATGCGGGCGGATGCCGACCGTTACAGAGAAAAAGTGAAAGACCTGGCAAAAGAATACGGCGTTCTCTACGCAGACGCACAAAAGGATATGGACGAGTATTTCCAATATTACCCGGCTGTGTATATGTCCTGGGACAGAGTGCATCCCAATCAGGTTGGTCATATGATCCTTGCCAGGGCATTGGTAAATGCCTTAGGATTTGAATGGTAAAAAGATAAAGTATAACAGGGATTTTTTCTTGTATATGAGGAGGATATCATGAGCAAAAAACAGGTATTTAACCCTTATCTTCCGTCCTTTGAATACATACCGGACGGAGAGCCCCATGTATTTGGAAACCGCATTTATTTATACGGCAGCCATGACCGGTTCCGGGGCGCCGGCTTCTGCCTGAACGATTATGTCTGCTATTCCGCAGATGTGAATGATCTGACGGAATGGAAATACGAAGGCGTGATCTACAAGAAGGAACAGGATCCCCGCAACCAGAATATCCCTAAGGATGCGCCGGAGCTGCCTTTTTTGTTCGGGATCATGCCCCAGGCGCCGGAGGATGTAAATCCCAGAGGCATCCATGCCATGTGGGCGCCGGATGTGGTACAGGGACTGGACGGACGGTACTATCTGTATTACTGTCTGGATTTTCTGCCGGAGATCGCGGTAGCCGTGTGTGAGGAACCGGCAGGAAAGTATGAGTTTTATGGCTTTGTAAAACATAAGGATGGAACGCCTCTGGGTGTGAAAGAGGGGGATCTCCTGCAGTTTGACCCAGGCATTTTTATTGACGAGGACCGGACGATCTATCTGTATTCCGGAAACGCGCCCATCAGCCTGGAAGTCGTAAATGAAAACCAGGCGTCCCAGGTCATGGAGCTGGAAGAAGACATGCTGACCTTAAAGGGAGAGCCCAAAAGGCTGATGCCGGACGTGCGGAACAGCCAGGGGACCGGCTATGAAGGACATGAGTTTTTTGAAGCCAGCTCCATTCGGAAAATCCATGGAAAATATTATTTTGTCTATTCTTCTGTCCGCAGCCATGAGCTGTGCTACGCGGTAAGCGATAAGCCGGATGAGGGCTATCAGTATGGCGGAACGCTGGTGGATATCGGGGATATCTTTTTGAACGGACGCACCGAGGAGGAAGCGGTAAATTGTCTGGGCAATACCCACGGCGGCATCGAAAAAGCGGGAGACCAGTGGTATGTTTTCTATCACAGACAGACTAACCGTACCAATTTCAGCAGGCAGGGCTGCGCGGAAAAAATATATTTTGATGAAAAGGGAAAGATCAGCCAGGCGGAGGTGACCTCCTGCGGACTGAACGACGGGCCATTAGAAGGGAAGGGATTCTATCCGGCAAGGATCTGCTGCCATCTGACCTCCGCAAAAGGGGCGGCATTTTCCCATCCGGACGATATGAAAATGGATTATCCTTATCTGACCCAGGATGTTCTGGATATGGATCCTACAGAAGAATGGATCCGGAAAGATAAAGAGGAGCCTGTTCAGTATATTAAAAATATGCAGGATGGATCCACCGCAGGATATAAATACTTTGACCTGCGGGATACGCAGGCGATCTGTCTTCAGGTGCGCGGAAATGCCAGCGGAACCATAGAGATAAGGACTTCTGTCCGTGGTGAAAGGATCGGAACCATTCCGGCGGATGTTTCTTCTGACCAATGGAAAGAAATTGAGGGAGCCCTGCAAAAGGGCGGCAGCCGGGACGGCCTTTATTTCACCTATAAAGGAACAGGAACATTGGATCTCAGAGGGTTTACTTTAAAATAACAATGAAGATCAGAGCTTAAAAACAGAAGGAAAAAGACAGGAGGAACAGCTTATGTATCATGCATTTCATCCCGGCCAGACATGGCTGGATACAGAAGGAAAGAGAATCCAGGCCCACGGCGGTTCTGTGATGTATGTGGATGGAGTTTATTACTGGTATGGTGAGAATAAAGAAAAGACTACAGGGGACGCTCCTGTCTGGCACTGGGGCGTGCGCTGCTATGCGTCAAAGGATCTGTACAACTGGGAAGACAAAGGACTGATCATCCCGCCGGAGCCGGACGACCCGGCTTCCCCTCTGCATCCGGCGTCCCAGATGGACCGGCCTCATATTATCTACAATAAAGAGACCGGTAAATATGTGTGCTGGCTGAAGATCATGGGAGGCGGAAGGATCCAGACAGAAACGGTTCTCACAGCGGATCATATCCTGGGACCATATACGAAAGTAAGAGAAGGACTGAAACCATTGAACATGTGCGCCGGCGATTTTGACCTGGCTGTGGCGGAAGACGGAAAGGCGTACTATTACTTTGAAAGGGTACACAGCGAACTGATCTGCGCGGATCTTACCGATGATTATACCAACGTGACGGGCTATTACAGCACCCATTTCCCAAGAGTTTCTCCGCCGGATGTGCGGGAAGCGCCTGCTCATTTCCGGAGAAAGGGAAAGCATTATCTGATCACTTCGGGAACGACCGGGTACCTGCCAAACCCATCGGAAGCGGCGGTGGCGGATACCTGGCACGGGCCTTTCCGGGTGCTGGGAGATCCACATGTGGAGGACAAAAGCCATACGTCCTTCCATTCCCAGATCTCCTCTGTTTTTAAAGTGGAAGGGAAAAAGGATCTTTATATCGCCTGTGCGGACAGGTGGCTTCCCGGGATGATGGACCTGGAGTACCCGGAATACGCCAGACTGTTTAAGAATGCCTTTGACCTGGATCTGGAATCGGAGCAGACCATTAAAGAACTGGTGGGATATATCGGGGATGATTCCAGACGGAACACTTCCGTGGCGGATTATGTATGGCTTCCCATTGAATTTGACGGAGAAATACCCCGGATAAGGTGGCGGGATGAGTGGAGCCTGGACGAATTTGAATGACAGAGCAGAAAATCCTTATGATAAGACAGGAGGAATTTTTCATATGTATCCATACGAAAACAGTGAAAATACACCAGAAGAACGGGCGGAGGACCTGCTGTCCCGGATGTCCCTGGAGGAAAAAATGGGCCAGGTAAGCTGCTATTTTGTCAGCGAGCCGGGGGATTACCGGGGACTGGCGGAATTTCCCCATGGTGTGGGGGAAGTAAGCGCTCTGCAGATGCGTCTTCTGGAAACCTTGGAGGAATGCGTCCAAATGCAGCGGGAGGTGCAGAAAAAGGTCATGGAATCCAGCCCCCATCGTATTCCAGCGATCTTTCATATGGAGGGGCTGTGCGGCGCCTATCTTCAAGGAGCAGCCAGCTTTCCAAGCGGTATCGGCCGGGGCTCCTCCTGGGATCCGGAGCTTGAAAAAGAGGTTGGACGGATCGTAGGAGAGCAGGAACGGGCTGTCGGGATCACCCATACCCTGGCGCCGGTGCTGGATATCAGCCGGGATTCCCGGATGGGAAGACAGGGGGAGACCTATGGGGAGGATCCTGCTCTGGCGGCGGCTATGGGAAGCGCCTATGTAAAGGGGCTTCAGGGAGAAAGCACGGACGGAAGAAAAAGCGAGGGCGTGGCCAAGCATTTTCTTGGTTTTCATGCCGGCGAGGCAGGGATCCACGGCGCCCACTGTGAGATCTCGCCCAAGCTTCTCCGGGAGGTATACGCAAAGCCCTTCCAGGCGGCCATTACAGAATCCGGCCTTAAGGGGATCATGCCCTGCTACTGTTCCCTGAACGGAGAACCGGTTTCGGCCTCCTATGGGATCATGACAAAGCTTCTTCGGGAAGAAATGGGCTTTCAGGGGGTGTGTGCTTCGGACTATTGTGCGGTAAACAATATTTTCGAGGTACAGCATGTATGTGAAAGCCGGACAGAAGCGGGTCTTCGCTCCATGGCTGCCGGAATGGACGTGGAGATGCATTTGAAACAATGCTTTAACCAGGAATTGATGGAATGGTTCCGGGAGGGAAAGGCAGACATCCGGATCCTTGACCAGGCAGTGCTGCGGGTGCTGGAGGCAAAATTCCGGATGGGTCTGTTTGAACATCCTTATGCTATGGACACGGAAGCGGTCCAGAAGCTTTTTGACAAAGAAGAAAACCAGAGGATCATGGAAAAGACCGCTCTGGAATCCCTGGTGCTTTTGAAAAATGACGGGACGCTGCCTATTGATAAAAAAGTGAAACGGATCGCGGTGATCGGATACCATGCCGGCACCGGACGGATCAACTTCGGGGGCTATACCCATTTCAGCATGGCGGAGGGAGACCTGGCGGCCCGGACCAGTATGGCCGGCCTGGCCGGAAAGGACGGAAAAAAAGCGGAAATGGAAACCATTCCCGGTACCCAGATCCAGCAGGACGCGCCTAAGTTTGAAGAGGTATTAAAACGGCAGAAGCCTCAGGTAAAAAGCCTGTATGAGCAGCTTTGCCAGGCGCTGCCGGATACAGAAGTGACCTATTCTTTCGGCTATCACTTTGCGGGAACGGACGAATCCCATTTTGAAGAAGCCCTTAAAGCGGCAGAAAAAGCAGATGTGGTGATCGTGACCCTGGGCGGAAAGCATGGGACGAGTTCTATCGCCTCTATGGGAGAGGGCATCGATGCTGTGGATATCAATCTGCCGCCTTGCCAGGAGCGTTTCCTGGAGAAGCTGGCAAAGCTTCATAAGCCCACGGTGGGCGTACATTTCAATGGGCGTCCCATTTCTTCTGACATGGCCGGCCGCTGTCTGAATGCGATCCTGGAGGCATGGAATCCTGCGGAGAAAGGTTCGGAAGCGATCGTGGCGGTCCTTGTGGGAGACTATAACCCCGGCGGGAAGATGCCGGTGAGCACCGCACGGTGCGCAGGACAGATCCCGGTCTATTATAACCATCCTTACGGTTCCTCCACCCATCAGGGGGAGAGCATCGGATTTGTCAACTATGTGGACATGCCCCATGCATCCCGGTATTGCTTTGGACACGGGCTGTCCTATACGGCCTTTGCCTACGAAAATCTGGTTTTAAGCGGGAAGGAAATCCCGGCAGAAGGAAGACTGGAAATCTCTCTGGATGTGCGTAATACCGGAGACCGAAAAGGAGACGAGGTAGTGCAGTTATATATCCGCGACCGGTACGCCTCCATGACCAGACCGAACATGGAACTGGCCGGCTTTTTAAGAGTCACCCTTCTTCCGGGGGAAAAGAAAAGGCTCCGCTTTACTTTGCCCATGAGCCAGCTTGCTTTTCTGGACGGGGAGATGCGCTGGAAGGTGGAGGGCGGCAGTATGGATGTTCTGGTGGGAAGCTCTTCGGAGGATATCCGGCTTACAGACAGCTTTTTGATAACCGGGGATGCTTATATAGACGGAAAAAACAGAGGATTTTATGCAGAGGCGGAAATCCCGTAAAAGGGAAAAAGCCGGGAAAAGAAGCCATTGCAGTTTTGGCAGTAAAAATGGGAAAGCGGCAAAAGGGCTGAAATAGGATAAAAAGTCCAGCGAAGGGATGCAAAAGGAGCGGAAATATGAAGTTTGAATTTCAAAAGGCCCGGCCTGTGTGGGGAGAAAATCTTACCCGCACTTATAATCAGCATCTTGGTTTTCGGACAGATGTGGTTTTGGAGAAGGAAACGGAGATTTGTATTGTGCTGGCGGCAAGGACCTATTACCGTCTGTACATCAATGGTAAGAGGAAGGCCCACGGTCCGGCGCGGGCGGCAAAGGGGCACTGCCGGATGGATGTGATCCGGGTGCAGGCGTCAGGAAGGGTGAAGATCGCGGCGGAGGTCATCGCCTATGACAAAGATGTAAAGTACTGTAATGATAACACTATGGAACCGGGGCTTTTTGCAGCGGAGGTCTATATCCAAAAAGAAGACGGAAGCTACGAGAGCGCGGCCTGTACGGGAACGGGGGATTTTCGTTACACGGAGCTTTTGTACCGGGAGCCTATGGCGGAGCTGATGAGCCACTGCCGGGGAATCCTGGAGCATTATCGCCTGACAGAAAACTGGGACCGGTGGAGGACAGAAGACTATTCCGGCTGGCCGGCGCCGGTCCCTGTAAAGGAAAAAGTAATCTTTTTGAAACGGCGGGCACCCTATACGCAGTATCGCCGGATCCCCGGTTTAGAATTGGAGCAGGTGAGGACCCTTGTTCCGGCAAAAGAGAAAAAAGAGGATCCCCTTCACAAACTGGCACAGATGATCAATCCCTCCTGGTATGAGAAACTGGAGGAGAAAAATCTGTTTGTGGAGGAACTTTTGGGAGAAGAGGAACGGGGATTTCACAGAAGCTGGGAAAGGGAGCAGGAGGAGATCCGGGTATGGGACTGCGACCCTCCGGCAGCCTTTGTATTTTCCATGCCCAGGTCAGAACTGGGCTTTGTACAGATCCGGATAGAAACGGAAAAGCCGGCGGTGGTGGATCTGATCAACAGCGACAAAAAAAGCCGCCGGGGAACCGTGGACGGCAATACCTATGCGGTGCGGTATGAATTGGAAGGGGGAAAGTATGAGCTATGCACCTTTGAGCCCATGCTGGTGAAGTATCTGAAGGTTGTGATCCGCACAGAGGGAAAGGTGTGTTTTCATGTGCCGGAGATCATCGATGATACCTATCCGGATAAGCGGCTCTGTACCTTCTCCTGCAGCGATGGGGCGCTAAATAAAATTTATGAGGGCGCCCGCCATACCCTGCGGCTGAATACCCTGGATATATTTATGGACTGCCCCCAGAGAGAACGGGGCGGCTGGCTGTGCGACGCCCAGTTTACCGCGCCGGGGGCCTGGCAGATGCTGGGGGATCTGCAGGTGGAGAAGGACTTTATTGAGAATTTTATGTGTACAGATCCGGCGGATTACAAGGAGGCATTTTTCCCGGAGGTGTATCCGGGAGCTGCCCGCCTGGAAAAAAGCCCCGGAATCGAAAGCTGGTCCTTCTGGCTTCTGACACAGCTTTATGACTATTATCAACGCTCCGGCGACCGGGAGTTTGTGGATAGATGCTATGAAAGGATCCGTCCGTTTCTGGATGCTGTTGCCGGACATATAGGGGAAAGCGGTCTTTTTGAAAACTTTGATATTTTGTTTGTGGACTGGTCTCTTTCCAACAGGGATTTCTGCCTGAAGCCCATCTCCATTCCGGTAAACTGCCTGATCGTGCGGGCTTATGAATGTATGGGAGAGCTGTATGGGGAACGGCGCTGGACGGAGCTTGGGACGAAGGTGCGGGGGCGTATCCAGGAAGTGATGGAGCAGACCGGCTGGGACAGTGACGGATACCGTTATGAGAAGGGAAGATTCCTGGGAAACGGGTGCCGGACGGAAAGCGGACTGGCGCTGGAATTGTGGTGCGGTTTTCACAGGGAAGATCCGGAAGTCATCCGGGCCTTCACCGAGACTATGGGAACGGCTCCGAAACACCGGCCGGATCCCAATATCGGACGATCCAATCTGTTCATCGGGCTGATGATACGTTTTGAAGTGCTGGCAAAGCTGGGGAAGATCGATACCCTGGTGGGGGAATTAAAGGATGTGTATCTGCCACAGCTTCTTAACGGGCAGGGAACTTTATACGAAGGGATCCATGAGGAAAACGGCTGTCATGGCTTTAACGCCAACGCAGGCGCTTTGCTGGTAAATGAGGTTCTTGGCCTGGGACAGCCCCGGCAGCTTACCAGGACGGTAAGGATCGCCCCGCATCCGGGAGAACTGCTCTGGGCACAAGGAACGGCCCTGTGCTGCGATGGGAGCATCTCATTTGCGTGGACGGCGGATCAGGACCGGCATATTTTGGACATGGAACTGTCCCTGCCAAAAGGATGGACGCCGGAGATCTGTCTGCCCTTTGAGCTGTCCGGCTGGACGGTTTTGCTTAATGGGGCGGATGCGAGGAAGCAGTGAGGGAGAAAGGGTAGGATATGAAAAAAATTAAATTTAACCGGGATTGGAAGTTCTGTAAAATAGATGGAAAAATGCTGGGGCAGGAGATCAACGGCTTTCCCAAGGGAAAAACCGTGACTCTTCCCCACGATGCCATGATAGAAGAGACTCCATTCAGGGAATGTGTTAATGAAGGCCAGACGGCCTGCTTTCCAGGAGGATATTACCGGTATGCGAAGGAATTTTTCGTGCCGGAGGATTGGAAGGAAAAAACGGTTACGGCAGAATTTGAAGGGGCGTATATGAACAGCCTTGTATACCTGAATAATGACCGTGTAGAAAGCTGTCATTATGGATATTCTAATTTTTATGTAAGTCTGGATCACAGCCTTTTATATGGAAAGGTAAACCGGCTGGAGGTTCTGGTCAACAACGAAGAGCCAAACAGCCGATGGTACAGCGGAAGCGGATTGTACCGGAATGTATGGCTTTATGTGGATGATACGGTTCATTTTGCCATTGACGGGATCAAGATAAGTACCCCGGAGGTGGAGAAAGAGTCCTGCGTGGTCCTGGTACAGCCCTGTGTAAAAAATGAAGACAGACATAATCATAAGATCCAGGTAAAAACAGAGATTCTGGACGGGGAAGGAAAGGCCGTTACAGAAGAGACCAGCGATGCCTTTCTTTATGGAGGAAAAGAACTTGAACTGTACCAGAGGATCACCCTTTTGAACCCCAGGCTTTGGGACTGCGGGGATCCATATCTGTATACCTGCCGGCTGACTCTTTGTGCAGATAGCGGACAGTCGGAACAGGCGGAGATAAAATTCGGTGTCAGAGAGCTTAAGCTGGATCCGGTCCACGGCCTTCGGATAAACGGAAAGCAGGTGAAACTGCGGGGCGCATGTATTCATCACGACAATGGGATCATTGGCGCCTGTACCTTGGAAATGGCGGAAGAACGCCGGTGCCGGCTGTTGAAAGAGGCCGGGTTTAACTGTATCCGCAGTGCTCATCATCCTGCGGGCAAGGCACTTCTGGATGCCTGTGATAAGTACGGATTGTTGGTGATGGATGAATTCTCCGATATGTGGACCTGGCCCAAAAACAGAAATGATTATGCCATGTATTTTGAAAGCGACTGGGAAAAAGATGTTGAGAGAATGGTGGAAAAGGATTTTAACCATCCCTCTGTAATCCTATATAGCACCGGCAATGAAATCCAGGAGGTGGGCACTGCCCAAGGTGTGGAGATCAACCGGCGGATCGCCCGGAAGATCCGAAGCCTGGATCCTTCCAGGTATGTTACCAATGCCTTCAACGGCCTTCTGGCAAGCCTTGACTATGAACAGGCGATCTGCAGGGAGCTGAAGGAAAAAGCGTCCAGGGAAGGCAAGGGATTGAATGATATTATGGGGGAGGAACCGGATATTATGGATCCGGACATTACAAACGGGATAGAGGTACATCCGGTAATGACGGAAAAAATCGATGCCTTTATGGAAAGTATGGACATTGCCGGCTATAATTACCTGACCCTTCGCCATACTATGGATCATGAGAGAAAACCTCACAGAGTGGTTCTCGGAACAGAGACATTTCCCAGTGAGATCCAGGAGCTCTGGGGGATCGTGAAGAGGAATCCTTATGTGATCGGGGATATGACCTGGACAGGACAGGATTATCTGGGCGAGACAGGACTTGGCGTGATCGCATTCGAGGGAGAAAAGGAAGAACGGATGGGCAGGACGGCCTGGTGCGGGGATATAGATATTACCGGAAAGCGCCGCCCGGTGAGCTATCTTAGGGAGATTGTCTACGGCCTTAGAAAAGAGCCCTATATAGCGGTGGAGGATCCGGCTCATTATGGGCTGAAATACGAAAAGAGCAAGTGGGCCTTTGAGGACAGTATTTCAAGCTGGACCTGGAATGGCTATGAAGGAAAGCCGGTGGTGATAGAAGTGTTTGCGGCTTCGGATGAAGTGGAGCTGTTTCTCAATGGAAGATCTCTGGGAAGAAAGCCGGCCGGGGAAGCAAATCGTTTTCTTGCCAAATATGACGCTGTGTATGAACCGGGAGTTTTGACGGCAAAGGCTTATTACACAAAAGGGGATGAAAAAACCGGGCTGGATGAATCCTTTGAGGTTTATGAGGAGGATCTGGCCACTGCTGGAAAGAAGCTGTGCCTAAGAGCTTCGGCAGACCATAAGGAACTTACAGCGAACGGAGGGGACGTTTCCTTTGTGACTGTGGAACTTTGCGATGAAAAGGGAATCGTGGATACACAGACTGTAAAAAATATTACCGTGAAAGCAGAAGGCGCCGGAAGCATACAGGGGTATGGAAATGGCGATCCGTTTTTCCAGGGAAGCTATCAGCAAAAGACAATTCCTTGTTTTGAGGGGCGCGTGCAGGCAGCGGTAAGGGCTGGCTTTGAGACTGGGGAAGCGACGGTAACTTTTTCGGCAGAGGGCTGTGAACCGGCAAAGGTGCGGATCATGGTGAAGGAAAGCGTTTGCCCGCAATTATAAGAATTTAACGAGGGAATGGGGTAATGTAGGATACAATTTAAGAAGCGTAGCCAGGGCAGCCATACGGCTTTGTATGACTGCCCCAGGTATGCGGGATTTATGGAAAGGCACCCGGAAATCTTATTTTTCCCCTTTGGGTGCCTTCTCCTTTTTGACTTTTTTTGCCTGCTCCTTCGGCCGTATATCATCGATGATCTGCTCGATGATCATTTTTTTAACATACACATCAAAGCTCAGCAGGCAGATAAAGGAAAACCGTTTTAAAAACGCCTTATCTTCCTCGTCTGCATCCTCAAAGGTGCCCTCGGCGGTGGTATACCGTTTGACCAGGTCCTTTTTCAGATACTCGATCTGGCTTTTTTCCATGCTGAAAACTTCGTTGTAAATATAGGTCAGATCCTTATCGTCTTCGGATTTAAAATATTTTTCCGTGATGGGCTCCAGAAGAGCCTGGATATCATTGATGGAAAGGATATTTTTAAAATAGTAAATAAAGATCAGCAGCAGGAGATGCTCCTTGCTGTAGCGTTTCTTTTCCGGGGACGGGAGCAGGTTGTTCTTGGCA
This sequence comes from Candidatus Blautia faecigallinarum, assembly GCA_019116385.1. Lineage (GTDB taxonomy): Bacteria > Bacillota > Clostridia > Lachnospirales > Lachnospiraceae > Blautia_A > Blautia_A faecigallinarum. The sequence goes on from DXBU01000067.1 coordinate 30,317, forward strand.
TAATTGTTGATCATGGTCTTGGTGAGGACCTTGTCGTCGGGATAGCGCCTGGTGGAAGCCAGGGAAGATTCCATGAATGTGGTGACCTGATCCATATACAGGTCGATGTTGGGTAGATCTTCCGGCTTAATATAATCAATCCTGGACACGCTTTCCAGAATACTGTTTATCATGTCTTTCGTATCTATCGTCATTTCTTTTTCACCTCTACTCCCTATTATATAGTTTTCAATACTACTTGTAAATCCTTTTTTATTATACTTCACATCAGCTTATTTTTCTGCCGGTATTCTCTGGGCGAAACATTGAATACATTTTTAAAAGCCCGGGAAAAATGTAATTGATTGCTGTAGCCTACAAGAGGGCTGATCTCTCCGATAGATAGGTCTGTGGTCTTTAAAAGGGAGGCGGCCTTTGTCATGCGGTAATTAATGAGAAATTCCTGAGGGGACTGTCCCATGATGTCCTTAAAGATCTTTCCGAAATAGCTCCGGTCCAGATTGCAGCGCTGAGCCATATCCTCCACAGTGATGGGCGACGCGTAGTTCTGTTCGATGAAGGTGACAGCTTCCCGGGTGTAGAACTCCGCCAGCTTGCCGCCCTGGACCTTCCGCCTGGCGGTAGAGCCCTCCAAAAGAGCGTCCATGATGAAATACAGCCGTCCCACCTGCCGCAGAGGGGATTCCTCCGGGTTCTGGGAAAGATATAAAAGCTCGTTTTTTAAGATCTCCCCGTGCTGGGGCGTGCGGGGCACGTAGACCGGCGAGGCGGAGGAAAGGCCGGCGCTTTCCAGGATCTCCTTTGCCCGGAGACCGCCGAATTCCACCCAGGTATATTCCCAGGGATCCTCCCGGTCCGCGAAATAGGTATTGATATAGTCCGGCTCGATGAGAAAGCCCATGCCCGGTCCGAGCTGGTATTCTGTGGAGTGGTTCTTTTTGTCATCGGTAAGCAGGGTGCCTTTTCCGGAGATCACGTAATGAAACAGATAATGGTTGCGGATAAAGGGACCGTAGGAATGGAGAGGACGGCATTTTTCATATCCGTACTGGTAAATGCTCAGATCCATATACCGTTCGTCAGAGAACATGTGAAACAAGAGGTTTGCCATATATTAGACTCCTTTCGTATAGAAAGACTTCGTTAAAATGCATAAAAAACAGAGGATAAAACTGTGAAATAGCACTGAAATTTCAATGATTTCTTATATTATATACCATTATGCGCAGGTACTTCAACACTATTCTAGAAAAAAACGCATCATGGTATAAAAGTAAATCCATGGGAGCATTTACCCTATGTTAAAAGGGTGTTAAAATCCAGTTATCAAAAGAAAGCAGATCTCTTTGGACAGCAGGATGCCGGGGTCCAAAGAGAGGGGAAAGGAGAGACGAGAATGAGAGGAAAACTAGCGGTTGCCGCGGGATGCGGAGCGCTGCTTTTGGGTACCAGCCTGCTCTTTAGCGGATGCGGGGACAGCGGGAAGACCAGCGATGGAAAGACCAGGATCGAAATGGTACAGTACAAGCCCGAGGCGGTAAAAGCCTTTGAAGCCCTTGAGCAGAAGTTCAACGAAACCCACGACGACATCGAGCTGACCATCGAATCGCCAAACGAGGCAATGACGATCTTGAAAACACGTTTTATTAAGGAGGACCAGCCGGATATCATCGGCATCGGCGGTGATATCAACTATTCCAACTTCCTGGATTCAGACATGCTGCAGGATATCTCGGACTTTGACGGACTTGCGGACATCAAGCAGGCATATCTGGATATCGCCAAGAACCTTGAGTTCATCCCCGAGGAGGGAACCTACGCGGTGCCTTATGTGGCCAATGCGGCGGGCGTCCTTTACAACAGGGAGATGTTCGAGGAAAACGGGTGGGAGATCCCGACGACCTGGACGGAATTTATAGAGCTCCTGGATACGATACAGGCATCCGGCCAGAGGCCCCTGTACTTCGGGTTTAAGGATACCTGGACCTGTCTGGCTCCCTGGAACGCTATGGCGGTAGACCTGGCTCCTCCAGATGTGTGCCAGCAGGTGAACCGGGGAGAGACCACCTTCACCGAACAGTACCGGGAAGTGGCGGAAAAGATCCTGCAGCTTCTTCCATACGCCCAGGAGGATCCTTACGCATACAGCTACAATGATGCATGTACGGCTTTCGCCAGAGGAGAATCCGCGATGTACTGCATCGGAAGCTACGCGGTTCCCCAGATCCTGTCCGTAAATCCGGAGATGGATATTGACTCCTTTGTATTTCCGGCAAGCGACAATGCAGAAGACAATGTGCTGAACTCCGGTATAGACCTTCTGTTCAGTGTAATGGAAGACTGTGAGAACAAAGAGGCTGCCTATGAGGTGCTGCGGTTCCTTCTGGAAGACGAAAACATCCAGATCTATCTGGACGACCAGAACGCGGTTCCCTGCAAGGAAGGCGACTTTACCCTTCCCTCCATGCTGGACGGTGTGAAGTCCTATGTGGAAGAAGGAAAGATGCTGGACTATCATGATCACTATTATCCCACAGAGATGGCTGTAGACGCCATGATCCAGACCTTCCTGATGGATGGAGATGTGGACGCATATTTGGAGAAATTTGATACAGACTGGGTACGCTATAACCGTGACCTGATCCGGAAGGTTCAGGAATACCAGGAGGAGAACCCGGGGGCTGCGGAAGGAGGAAATGAGTCATGATGGACAAGGCGAAAGGGAATGAGAGAAAACGGACATTTATGCTGATCACGATCCCGATCCTGATTCTCTTCTTTTTATTCAACACACTGCCGCTGTTAAAGGGCTTTTACTATAGCTTTACGAACTTTAAAGGCTACGGGAGCTATGACTTTGTAGGACTTCGGAACTTTATCGACCTGTTCCAGGACGCCCGTGTGGGAAGATCCTATATCTTTACCTTTAAATTCGCGCTGGTATCCACGGTCATCGTAAACGTCATCAGCCTGATCCTGGCTCTTGGACTGAACAGCAAGATCCGCGCCAAGAGTGCCCTGAGAGGGATCTACTTTATCCCGAATATCCTGGGCGGACTGGTAGTCGGCTATATTTTCAGCTTTATTTTTACGTACATCCTTCCCACAGTGGGACAGAAGCTGGGGATCGGCTTTTTAAGCAGCAGTATGCTGGCCAGCACAAAGGCCGCATGGTTTGCCATCGTGATCGTTGCATCCTGGCAGTCCATTGCCATGAACACGATCATTTACATTTCCGGTCTCCAGACGGTCCCGGAGGATGTGTACGAGGCAGGCTCCATTGACGGCGCTACCGGATGGACCAAATTTAAAAGCTTGACCTTCCCGCTGATCATCCCGTTCTTTACCATCAACATGGTCCTTTGTATGAAGAACTTCCTGATGGTATTTGACCAGATCATGGCGTTGACCAAGGGCGGCCCTGCACAGAGTACGGAATCCATTTCCTACCTGATCTACCGGAACGGTATGGACGGCGGACAGTTTGGTTTCCAGAGCGCCAATGCGGTACTGTTCTTCGTAGTCATCGTAGTGATCTCCGTGGCACAGCTGTCATTTATGAATAAAAAGGAGGAGCAGTTATAATGAAAAAGAAATCTCAAGGCGTCGGCGGCACAAACTGGCCGGTTACCATTCTTTTGATCCTGGGCTGCTTAACTGTGTTTTTTCCTCTGTACATGGCAGTGATCATCGCTTTCAAGCAGCCGTCTGAAATGACCAACGACATCGCGGGAGCGCTGTCCTTCCCGTCTACGTGGAGCTTCAGCAACTTCGCGGAAGCCATGCGGGTGACCGATTTTTGGAATTCACTGGGAAACAGCTTGCTTATCACTGTGGCTGCTGTTATACTTTCGTTGATCATACATTCACTGGCCGGCTATGCCATTGGCAGAAATATGGGAAACAGCAGATTTTATAAGTTTTCCTATCTGTACATCGTAAGCGGTATGTTCGTTCCTTTTGCGATCCTGATGATGCCTCTTGTAAAACAGACGTCACAGATGGGCATTGGAAACTGGGTAGGCGTGATCATCCTGTATGTGGTCTTCTACATGCCCATGAACCTTCTGCTTTATTCCGGGTATCTGAAAAACATCCCCCTGGCTCTTGAAGAGGCCGCAAAGGTGGACGGGGCAAGTACCTGGAGGACATACTGGAGCATTATCTTCCCGGTCATGAAGCCCATGCACGCTACCGTGGCGGTGCTGACCGCACTGGGAACCTGGAACGACGTGATGACGCCGCTGGTGATCATGTCCGGCACAGGCAAAAATACACTGCCGCTGGCACAGCTTAATTTCCAGACTCAGTTTGGAACAAACTATAATCTGGCGTTTGCTTCTTACCTTCTGGCGTTGATCCCGATCCTGATCTTCTATCTGGTATGCCAGAAGCAGATCCTCAACGGCGTAGTGAACGGCGCTGTAAAATAACCTGTGCAAAGAAGCAGATGCCAATAAAAAAGGAGAAGACCTATGGCTATTTTACTGGATGAGAAAAATCGGTTGTTTTCATTATGTACAAAGAACAGCATGTACCAGATGAAAGTGGACAACCTTGGTGTATTGCTTCACACATACTATGGAAAAAGAACAGAAAACTTTGATTACTCCTATCTGATCTCCTGCAAGGATCATGGATTTGCAGGGAATCCTTATCAGGCGGGCACGGACAGGACCTATTCCCTGGAAGTGCTCCCCCAGGAGTATTCCTGCTATGGAAGCGGGGACTACAGGGCCAGCGCCCTGAAGATCCGCTACCATATGGGAGCCAGGGCCCTGGAACTGCGCTATGTGTGCCATCAGTGCCTGGAAGGAAAATACGCCATCCCCGGCCTTCCTGCCATCTACGCCGGGGAAGAGAACAAGGCGGACACCCTGGTGGTCACCTTAAAGGACGACGTAGGGGGCGTATATGTCCATCTTTATTATGGAGTCATGGAAGACCTGGATCTCATCACCAGGACCGTGCGCATCGAAAACCGGGCGGAGCAGCCCATCTATCTGGAACGGGCCCTGTCCATGTGCCTGGACCAGATATCCGGCAGCTATGATTTCCTGACCTTTTACGGGAAGCATGAGATGGAGCGGAAGCTTTCCCGCGCCCATATCCACCACGGGGTACAGTCTGTGGGAAGCGTGCGGGGGACTTCCAGCCACCATTACAATCCCTTTATGATCCTGGCGGACAGGGCCGCCACAGAGACCAGAGGGGACTGCTACGGCTTTGCCTTCCTGTACAGCGGGAATTTCCTGGCGGAGGCAGAGTACGACCAGTTCAACCAGACCAGGGTGCTCATGGGCATCCATCCGGACGGCTTTGAATTTGGCCTTGCCCCGGGAGAGGATTTCTGGGCGCCTGAGACGGCGATGGTCTACAGTGACGAAGGATTTGAGAAGATGTCCCATGCCTACCACCGGGCCTTCCGCAATAACCTCTGCAGAGGGAAATTCAAGAATGCCAGACGTCCGGTGCTGATCAATAACTGGGAAGGGACCTATTTTGACTTTACCGGAGAAAAGCTCATAGAGATGGCAAAGGAAGCGGCAGAGCTGGGCGTGGAGCTCTTTGTCATGGACGACGGCTGGTTCGGAAAGAGGGATTCCGACGACAGCGGCCTGGGGGACTGGTATGTAAACGAAAAGAAGCTTGGCTGTACCTTAGGGGAGCTTTCCGATGAGATCCACAGGCTGGGAATGAAGTTCGGCATATGGTTCGAGCCGGAATGCGTCAGCGAGGACAGCGATCTTTACCGGGAGCATCCGGACTGGGCCTTTATCATACCCGGAAGGAAGCCTATGAGGGGAAGGTACCAGCTGGTGCTGGACTTCTCCAGGGAGGAGATCCGGGAGCATATCTTTAAACAGGTATGCCAGGTGCTGGACAGTGCCAGGGTGGAATATCTGAAATGGGACTTCAACCGGAGCATCAGCGATGTGTACTGCGCCGCCCTTCCGGCGGATCGGCAGGGAGAGGTTTCCCACCGGTATGTGCTTGGCCTGTATGACTTCCTGGAAAAGCTGAACCGGCGTTATCCGGATATGCTCATCGAGGGCTGCAGCGGCGGCGGGGGAAGGTTCGACGCCGGCATGCTTTACTACACGCCGCAGATCTGGTGCAGCGATGACACAGACGCCATCGAACGCCTGAAGATCCAGTACGGTACCTCCTTTGCCTACCCCATCAGCACGGTGGGGGCCCATGTTTCCGCCTGCCCCAACCATCAGACCGGAAGGATCACCCCGCTTTCCACCAGGGCAACGGTAGCCATGGCAGGGACCTTCGGCTACGAGCTGGATCCTTTGAAGCTTTCTGAGGAAGAAAAAGACCAGATCCGGGAGCAGATCCGGACCTTTAAGGGCTATTACGATCTGATCCAGCAGGGAGAGTATTATCGTCTGACCAATCCCTTTGTGGATGAAGTGTACAATGCCTGGGAATTTGCCAGGGCGGATGGCAGCGAGGCTTTGGTGAGCGTGGTGGCCACCAAGCTCTATGCCAACGAAGCCCCGGTCTATGTAAAACTGCGGGGGCTGAAAGAAGATAAGATCTATCGAGTGAACGGGGAACGGTATCTGGGAGCCGCGCTGATGTATGCGGGCTTTCTCATGCCGGACGCCTCGGAAGAATATCAGAGCTGGAATTTCCACTTTGTGGAAGAATGATCCTGCCAGTTTCTAACCTCTAAATATATATTTTGAAGAAGAAAAGCCTTGTACGGTCATGTACAGGGCTTTTCTTCTTCAAAAATGAAAATGTTAATTATAATATCTTTTTTAAATAATATTGATTTTTTGTGGTAATTTAAGTATCATATAAAGAGATAGATTCCAGGAGGTGAATCCTATGAAACAGCTTTCTCAAGAGTATTTAGCAAAAATGATAAAAAAACAGAGAACAAAGAAGGATCTGACCCAGGAGCAGCTCAGTGAGAAAACCGGTATTAACCGCGCAATGATCGGCCGCATGGAACGGCAGGAATATATTCCATCCATTCCGCAATTGGAAAAACTGTCTCAGGTGCTCGCGTTCGATATAAACAGTTTATTTGTTGAGGATTTGAAACCAACAGTATATACTGCTTTTCGAGGCTCTACCTTTACCCGGCAGGAA
>DXBU01000001.1 GCA_019116385.1 Candidatus Blautia faecigallinarum
AAACGTCTTGGAGAAATCAAGGAGAAATATGGTCCGGATGCCATTATGGGTACAGGTTCTGCCAGAGGGGCGGGAAATGAAGCCAATTACCTTATGCAGAAATTTATGCGCGCATGTATCGGCACGAATAATGTGGACCATTGTGCCCGAATATGACATGCGCCTTCGGTAGCGGGTCTACTGTATTCTTTAGGTTCAGGCGCAATGTCAATGGGAATCCCGGAGATTGAGGATTCGGGATGTTTACTGTGCTTCGGTTATAACGGAGCAGACTCACACCCGATTGTCGCAAGGCGTATCGTACGCGGAAGACAAAAGGGAATGAAAATCATCTGTGTTGATCCTCGTGTTACAGAGACGGCACGTATTTCAGACATCCATCTGCAGTTAAAGGGCGGCTCTAACCTTGCCCTTGTAAATGCTATGGCAAATGTGATCTGGAGTGAGGGTCTTGCGGATGATGCATTTATTAAAGAACATACCAAAGGGTATGATGAATTCATAGAAGTGATCAAAAAATATACTCCGGAATATGCGGAGCCGATTACTCATGTTCCGGCAGAGGAGATCCGTAAAGCCGCAAGACTCTACGCTACTACTAAGCCGGCTATGATCCTTTACGGTATGGGAGTATGTCAGTTCTCTCAGGCAGTGGATGTGGTAAAAGGGCTGGCAAATCTGGCACTTATGACCGGAAACTTCGGAGGCCCTGCAATGGGAATCGGACCGGTGCGCGGACAGAATAATGTACAGGGTGCCTGTGATATGGGAGCTCTGCCTAATTCTTATCCTGGATACCAGAATGTCACAGTTCCGGAGAACCGGGCAAAATTTGAGAAAGCATGGGGCGTAACCCTTCCCGCAGAGGTGGGATGCCCGATCACCCATGTTCCCCGCCGTATTCTTCATGAGAAGGATGAGAAGAAACGGATCCATGCATATTACATATTCGGAGAAGATCCGGCACAGTCAGATCCGGATCTGGCAGAGGTCAGAGAAGCTCTTGACAAGTGTGATTTTGTCATTATGCAGGATATATATATGAATAAGACAGGTTTGTACGCAGATGTAATCCTTCCGGCTACCGGCTGGGGAGAGAACGAGGGCGTATATACCTGTGCGGACCGCGGCTTCCAGAGGATTCGCAAGCTTGTGGAGCCGGAAGGAGATTTAAAGCCTGACTGGCAGATCATAGCGGAGATTTCCACCGCTATGGGTTATCCAATGGAATATAAGAACACAGAAGAAATCTGGAATGAGCTGATCGATCTTTGTCCAAGCTTTACCGGAGCCACCTATGAAAAGATGGAAAAATACGGCTGCGTACAGTGGCCTTGCCGGGATAAGTCTATGGAAGACAAAGGAACACCGTATCTGCATAAAGACGGAAAATTCGCCACAAGTGACCAGAAGGCTCTGTTCTATGGGGCAGAGTGGCATCCGCCTTTGGAAAAAGAAAATGATCAGTACCCAATGACTCTTTCTACCGTGCGTGAAGTCGGTCATTATTCCGTGCGTACTATGACCGGAAACTGCCGTACGCTCCGCAATCTGGAAGATGAGCCGGGCTGGGTACAGATGAATACAGAAGACTGTAAACGGATGGAACTGAAAAAAGGCGAGCTGGTAAAGATCATGTCCAAGAGAGGATACTGCATCACCAGATGTCTGCCTACAGACCGGGTAACGCCAGGTGCTACTTACATGACTTATCAGTGGTGGGTAGGCGCCTGCAACGAACTTACCATCGCAGAGCTGGATCCCATCAGTAATACACCGGAATACAAATACTGTGCCTGCCGGGTGGAAAAGATAGAGGATCAGGAATGGGCAGAACGCCATGTCCTTGAGCTTTATGATGAGATTCGCGCCCAGATGGGAATTGAAACCGGAAAGGGGGCGAAGGCATGAACTATTTTGTAAAAGGAAATCCGGATCTTTGTATCGGATGCCGGACCTGTATGATCGGCTGTGTGGTGGCTCATGAGGGAAAACACATTTTTGAGATCGACCCGGACTCCTATACCTTCAATCCCAAGCTGCATATGGTAAAGACAGCAGTTTTAAGTGTTCCTGTGCAGTGCAAACATTGTGAGAATCCAGCCTGTATGGCGGTTTGTCCGGTAGAGGCTATCTCAAGGAAAGAACACTGCATCGTCATAGATACGGAAAAATGCATGGGCTGTAAATCCTGTATGGATGCCTGCCCCTTCGGCGCCATTAATATGCTTCCGGTGGCAGGAAAATTTCAGGCAGACGGAAGTGAAAAAAGAGTGGCGAACAAATGCGATCTGTGCTATGGCATAAAAGGCGGACCGGCCTGTGTGAGAGTCTGTCCTACGGAAGCACTTACTTTGGTAACCGAAGAAGATCTGGATGATGCCATGGAGCGGAAAAGAATGGAAGCGGCCAGAAACGCATTTGCGGAAAATCATCCCCAGGAATAGGAAGGCAGGAAAAAATTATGAAAAAAGAATTGGGGGCTTTCGTACTGGGCGACAGTACGAAATGTACCGGCTGTAAAGCCTGCGAGCTTGCATGCTTTACCGTTCACAGCCGTAAGGAAAATAAAATGGGGAAAACCGTAGGGACCGTTACGGTCCCTGTTACCCCGCGTTTGTTTCTCACGAAATTTGAAAATGGATGTATGCCTATCCAGTGCAAACACTGTGAAGATGCGCCTTGTCTGAATGCCTGCACCAAGGGTGCGATCAGCCGCATCGACCATCAGGTGATCGTAGATCCCCAGAAATGTATTGGCTGTAAGGATTGTATGCAGGCATGTCCTTTTGGGGCGATAGCCCTTCTTCCCTATGCCAAGGATGGGCGTGTGATCGCGCAGCCTGTATCTGGAGAAGAAAAAGTTTTTGCATCTAAATGCGACCTTTGCCAGGGAATCGAGGGCGGGCCAGCCTGTGTGAGAGTCTGTCCCCATGAGGCTTTGCGCCTGGTAGATCCGGAGGCAGAGCGGGAAGAAAAAAATATCAGGGCGGCCGAAGCGCTGTTTCTGACCAGAAACTGGAGATAAGGGAGGACGAAAGACATGATAGTAGCCATTGATCAAAATCTTTGCACCGGCTGCCGGGAATGTGCGGAAGTCTGTCCTGCCTATGCCATTGTGGGAGAACAGGGACAGCCGCAGACTATTGATGAAAGCCGTTGTGTAATGTGCGGCCAGTGTGTGCAGAAATGTAAATCTTATGTTTCCATATTGACACATGGAAAGGCTGCCTATGAGAAAGTAAAAAAGGAAAGACATATACCGGACTGCGTCCAGGAGCCATTGTTTGCGGCCCATGCAGTCTGTAATCTGGATAAGGTAAAGGCAGCCATTGCCGATAAAGAAAAGTTTACCATCGTACAGTGTGCTCCTGCTGTCCGGGTAGCCATTGCAGAGGAGTTTGGGGCGGAATTAGGAAGCCTCACTCCTGGAAAGCTTGCCTCTGCTCTTCGGGCAGTGGGATTCGACAGAATCTATGATACGAATTTTCCTGCTGACCTTACCATCATGGAAGAGGGAACCGAGCTGGTAAAGAGAGTGACAGAAGGCGGCGTTCTGCCAATGTTCACCTCCTGCTGTCCGGCATGGGTAAGATTTCTGGAAAACAATTATCCGGAAATGAAGGATCATCTTTCCAGCGCCAAAAGCCCTCAGCAGATGGGCGGAGCAGTCTTTAAAAGCTATGGCGCCTCCCTGGAGGACCTGGACGGTTCCAGGATTTACAGTGTTTCTGTAATGCCCTGTACCTGCAAGGAATTTGAGTGTGAACGTCCGGAAATGAAGGACAGCGGCTATCAGGATGTAGATGTGGCCATTACGACCCGGGATCTTGCCTGGCTGATCAAGGAAAAAGGAATCGACTGGGACAGCCTGGAAGAATCTGAATTTGACCAGCCCCTGGGAATCTATACAGGTGCAGGAACGATCTTCGGTGTGACCGGAGGCGTTATGGAAGCGGCTATCCGTACAGGGTATGAGCTTGTAACCGGAGAGCCTATCCCGGATGTGGAGGTGACTTCTGTCCGTGGTACAGAAGGATTCCGTACATCTACAATAAAAGTGGGAGACCTGGAATTAAAGGTTGGCGTGGTGACAGGACTTAAAAATGTGATCCCTGTTCTGGAAGCGGTAAAAAATGGAACTTTAAATCTGCATTTCATTGAGGTGATGACCTGTCCCGAGGGCTGTATAAGCGGCGGCGGACAGCCGAAACTTTTAATGGATACAGACCTGGAAGAGGCATACAGTGCAAGAAGAGCTTCTATTTTTGCGCATGATAAGGAACTGCCATACCGCAAGTCTCATGAGAATCCGGCTATCAAGAAAATTTACGAAGATTTTCTGGAAGAGCCCAACAGCCATATTGCACATCATTTGCTCCATACAGAGTATTGTATAGGAAAATAAATTTTATAAGCCGGACTTTTAAGGTCCGGCTTATAATTTTAACAAAAATGAGGAGACACACCCGCGCTTTAGTCGGATAACTGTTTGAAGTCTTATGAAATATATGGTACAATAAAACGCAATGTATAACCAACCGGGGATGAGAAAATGAAACATGTAATCATAGGTACGGCAGGGCATGTAGATCATGGAAAAACTTGTTTGATCAAGGCGCTGACCGGGATTGATACGGACAGATTAAAAGAAGAAAAAAAGAGAGGAATTACCATAGAGCTGGGCTTTGCCTATCTGGATCTGCCAGGGGGACAGCGTGTGGGAATCGTGGATGTGCCCGGTCATGAGAAATTCGTAAAAAATATGCTTGCCGGGGCAGGGGGCATGGATGTGGCCATGCTGGTCATTGCGGCGGACGAAGGGGTTATGCCCCAGACTGTGGAGCATTTGGACATTTTGTCCATTCTCGGCATTTCTGCCGGCGTGATCGTCCTTACAAAGACCGATCTGGTGGAACCGGATTTCTTAGAGCTGGTAAAAGAAGATGTAAGAGAGCTGGTAAAGGGGACTTTTTTAGAAAACGCGCCTATCCTTCCGGTATCTGTATATGAAAAAGAGGGCTTAGAAGCTTTAAAAACGGCGTTGGGTGAAATTTGTGCCTCCCTTCCTGAGAGAAAAGCCACCAGACGTTTCCGCCTTCCTGCAGACAGAGTCTTTACCTTAAAAGGGTTTGGAACTATACTTACAGGAACCTTAATGGAAGGACGGCTGAATAAGGAACAGGAAGCCATGCTTTATCCAGAGGAAATTCCCGTTAAGATAAGAAGCATACAGGTCCATGGAACGGCCAGGGAAACTGCCTGGGCGGGAGAACGTGTGGCCGTAAATATCCCGGATAAAAAGAAAGAAGAGATTAACCGGGGCGATGTGCTGGCCACAAAAAACAGCCTGTATCCAACCTACATGCTGGATGTAAAAGCGGACGCCTTAAAACACGCCGGCCATAAAATAAAAAATGGGAGCCGGGTGCATATTTATCACGGAACCAGCGAACTTTTAGGAAAAATTATCCTGATAGACAGACAGGAACTCCTTCCGGGAGAAAGCGCCTATGCCCAGCTCAGGCTGGAGCAGACTGCCGTGGCCAGAAAAGGGGACCGGTTTGTACTTCGTTTTTATTCTCCTGTGGAGACGGTTGGAGGAGGCGTCATCCTGGATGCCTGTCCTTTCCAAAAAAGAAGGCGGGATAAAAAGTCCCTTCAGGTTTTTCAGATCCTGGAATCCGGGACACAGGAGGAACTGCTGGAGCTTTTTGTAAAGGAAAGCTGGGGAAAGTTTTTTACCCTTGAAGAGCTGGCTGACCGCTTTTCCCTTGACCGTTCCCAGGTGAAAAATACTGCGGACAGGCTGGCAGAGAAAAAGATTTTGTTCTGTTTGGGGCAGGGAATCTACATTCACAAAGAAGAGCTGAAAACGTACCGGAAAAAGACAGAAGAATTCCTGGGACAGTTCCATAAGGACTATCCTTTGAAAGAGGGAATGGGGATTGAAGAGGCGAGGAGCCGTCTTGGACTAAAGGACAGCGGGATCACAGATCAGATTTTTGCTCTTTTAAAAGAACAGAAAGTAATAAAAATAGAGAATGGATGCACCAGCAAAAAGAGCTTCCATGTAGTAGTAAAAGAGGATGAAGATGCGATCATGCAGGGCATACTAAAGGACTATCTGCATGCTGGTTACGCTCCTTTGACGACGGCTCTGTACGGAAAAGAGCATGTGGGCCAGAAAAAGTTTCAGCCGGTGTTCACCTCTCTTTTGAACAAAAAACTATTGATCCGTCTGGATGGGCAGTATTGTATCCACAAAGAGTATTACGAAAATGCCCGCCAGGTATTTAAAGAGATGGCGAAAACCCGGCACTTTGTGACATTGGGGGAATACAGGGATACACTAGGGTGTTCCAGAAAGATTGCAGTTGCCCTTTTAGAGCATTTTGACAAAAATGGATTTACAAGAAAAACCGAAGAGGGAAGGGTCCTGAAATAGGATCCCCGGCCGGAAAACAGAAACCCATAAGCAGCTGCTGCTGAAAAAGGAACTGTAAATTTGGAGAAAATATTTGACAGAATAAGGAGGTGAGCCTATGGCAGAGGAAAAGATCCGTTTAACACAAATGTCCCGCACATCGGGATGAGCGGCGAAAGTAGGTCCTGGGACCCTTGCCCAAGTTTTGGGTAAGCTGCCGAAATTTTACGATCCCAATCTTCTGGTGGGAACGGAGACTTCAGACGACGCAGCCGTTTATCAGGTATCAGAAGAATTGGCGTTCATCCAGACAGTGGACTTTTTTACTCCGGTGGTGGACGATCCCTATCTTTTTGGGCAGATCGCAGCAGCAAATGCTTTAAGCGACGTATACGCCATGGGAGGGGAGCCAAGGCTTGCTTTAAATATCGCAGCCTTTCCTAATTGTCTGGATTATTCCATCCTGGAAGAAATCCTTCAGGGAGGAGCAAGCAAGGTGATGGAGGCCGGAGCGGTGCTTGCCGGCGGACACACCATACAGGATGAAGAGCCAAAATACGGGCTTTGTGTAACTGGTTTTGTTCATCCGAAAAAACTATGGAAAAATTACGGAGCCAGGGAGGGAGACCTTTTGATCCTGACCAAACCCATTGGAAGCGGGATCTTATCTACTGCGGTGAAGGGCGGTCTGGCAGAAGAAAACGAGGCAGAAGAAGCCGCGAGGAATATGGCGGCGCTTAATAAATATGCCAGGGATATAGCGAAGGAGTATTCCATCCATTCCTGTACAGATGTAACTGGTTTCGGTCTTGCCGGACATGCTTTAGAGATGGCCCGGGGAAGTGAAATGACATTCGAACTTTATATGGACCAGGTTCCTGTTTTAAAAGGAGCCGGGGAGTATGCCCAAATGGGCCTGATTCCTGCAGGAGCGTACCGGAACCGGGAATACGCAGCGGAGTATACAGATTCCCGGATAAAAGAAAGTTATTTAGAGGATCTCGCCTTTGATCCCCAGACCTCAGGCGGTCTGCTGTTGTGTGTGGAGGAAAAAGAGGCAGAGTCTCTTTTAGGAAAGCTTTCTTCTCTGGAACAAAAATCGGCCATTGTAGGAATGGTATGCAGGAAGAAAGAACATTATCTTGTATTAAAATGAATGTAGGGATAAATATGGACAAAAATGCATATTTTAGGAAAATACCAAAGGTGGATACCCTCTTAAAGGAAGATGCCATACAGGAGCTTTGCAGCATCTACGGAAGAGACGTTGTATTAGAAGCCATACATGAGGAGCTGGAACGGCTTCGGGACACGGTAAGGCAGGCAGACGAAAAGGAGATTTTAGAGGCGCTTTCCAGCCTGAAAGAAAGGATTGCTATGAGGCTTAAAAAGGAGGAAGAATATTCTCTGCGGCCTGTAATAAATGCTACGGGAATCCTTCTTCATACCAATCTTGGAAGAGCCCCTTTGGGACAGTTCCAGATGGATGCCATGCTTCATGCGGCCCAGGGATATTCAAACCTGGAATACGATCTTGAACAAGGAAAAAGAAGCAGGCGGTTCATACACTATGCAGAAGAGATTAAAAAAGTAACGGGAGCGGAAGACGCGGTGGCAGTTAATAATAACGCCGCTGCTGTCACCTTGATGCTGAGCGCTCTGGCAAAGGGCAAAGAGGTCATTGTTTCCAGAGGGGAACTGATCGAGATCGGCGGACGTTTCCGTGTTCCAGAGGTGATGGAACAAAGCGGGGCCGTCCTTAAGGAAGTGGGCTGTACCAACCGTACCAGGATCTCTGACTATGAGGCTGCCATTAATGAGAATACAGGCGCCCTTTTAAAAGTACACACCAGCAATTATAAGATCGTAGGCTTTACAGAAGAGGTTTCCATCCAGGAACTGGCAAAGCTGGGAGAAAAATACCATCTTCCGGTTTTGATGGATATGGGAAGCGGGGTTCTGATCGATCTGGAAGAGTATGGACTTCCCCATGAGCCTACGGTCCAGGAGATTTTAAAAAAAGGCGCGGATGTGGTAAGCTTTTCTGGAGATAAGCTTCTGGGAGGACCGCAGGCCGGCATCCTGGCAGGAAAAGAAGCATATATTAAAAAAATGGAAGAGCATCCATTGATGCGGGCTGTCCGTCTGGATAAATGCATTACTGCCGGGCTGGCTGCCACCTTCAGGGCGTATCGGGATAAAAAGAAAGCAGAAAAAAATATCCCTGTACTGCAGATGCTTTCCAGAAGCCAGGAGGAGCTAAAGGAGCAGGCACAGGAGCTTAAAGAAGAGCTTTTAAAAACCAAATCAGGGGAAAGAATTCTT
>DXBU01000068.1 GCA_019116385.1 Candidatus Blautia faecigallinarum
CTCAGAACGTGCACAATATGGTGCAAAAGTGCTTGATTCGCTATCAGATTATCTGACAAGTGAATATGGTCGTGGCTTTTCCAGAAGCAATCTGGCTGGAATGAGAAAGTTCTATTTGACATACAAAGATCGAGAGCCTCAAATTGTCCAATCGGGAATTGGACAATTGGGTATGATGCAGGAGAACGGAATTGTCCAATCGCCGATTGGACAATTGACAGTGGATCATCAGAGTTTTCCTTTCAAATTGAGCTGGACACATTATCAGGTTTTGATGACGATTGAAGATTCTGCAGAGAGAAGTTTTTATGAGATGGAAGCTATCAAGGGCGTCTGGAATGTCAAAACATTGAAGAGACAGTACAATTCCAGCCTTTATGAACGTCTTGCGTTGAGCAGAGATAAAAATGAGGTTATGGTCATGGCCACACAAGGGGCGATGCCATATCGACCAGAAGATATATTGAAGTCTCCTTATGTCCTTGAATTTGCTGGCCTTGATGACAAGAGCAGTTATCATGAGAGTGATCTGGAATTCGGAGTTTTGAATAGGCTTCAGGATTTTTTGTTGGAAATGGGAAAAGGCTTCTTGTTTGAAAGACGGCAGCGAAGATTCACTTTCAATGATAAGAACTTTTATCTGGATCTCGTCCTATATAATCGTTTCCTGCGGTGTTATGTACTGATTGACTTTAAGGTGGATGAGCTGACACATTAGGATTTAGGACAGATGCAGATGTATGTGAACTACTATGATAGGTATGAAATCATAGAGGGCGAAAATCCGACAATCGGTATTCTGATGTGCAAGCAGAGCGATGAGGCGCTGGTGGAACTGACATTGCCGAAGGATTCCAATATCTATGCGAAAGAATACAAACTATACCTGCCAGACAAGAAACTGCTTAAAGCAAAGCTTCAGGAATGGATAGAAGAGGTGGAGGAATAAAAAAACAAAAAACTTGATTGTCCCTATTGACAGTACGCTGACGAAGCACACCACAGTCCTGCTAATTCCTATGTCAGGATCATGGAGTATTTTACTCCGAAGCTCTGGCTGGGAATGACGGCCACGCCGGATAAGCGGGATGATCATTTGGAAGGAAGATAAGTATGGAGAAATGGATGTGCTCCGGATTTTTGATAATCCCAGCCTGGGCTCTTACTATAAATTCCTTGTAAAATATGAAAAGGAGTATACTATCCGTCTTTCTCAGGCGGAAGAGAAGGTGATAGAGTTTGTTTCCAAGAAATTTGCCAGCGGAAAGCGGATCCACAGTTTTACCAGATCCTTTCGGAGGTGATTGATTTCGGGATCTTCCGGTACAGGAGAGATTATGAAAACCGTTATCAGGATACGGATCTGGTCCTTTATCAGAAGTATACTTATGAGGACGCCTGCCGGCTTTTGTGCTGGGAAAGAAGCGAGGTGCCGTTAAATATCGGCGGCGATTTCCAAAAGCGGCAGGAGCATGGAGTCCGAGGATGTCCAGAATTTCCTTCATGCCAGAGAGCGGGGGATCGCGGTTCATCTGTTTGTGCGGAAAAATAAGGATGATAAAATATCCAAGGAATTCTATTACCTGGGAAAAATGAATGCCACAGGCAGAGCTAGGGAATTCACCATGCCCAATACGCACAAAACGGCGGTGGAGATCGAATGGATGCTGGAAACACCGGTGCGGGAGGATATCTACGAATACATCACGAAGGGGTAAGGAAAGGAAGAAGGATATGAAAACCATTAAAGTAGTAGCTGCTGTTATCATAAATGACAAAAAGGTTTTTGCTACCCAGCGGGGGTATGGGGAGTTCAAGGACGGCTGGGAATTTCCCGGCGGGAAGGTGGAAGAAAAGGAGTCCCTGAAGGCCGCCCGTTGGCTGGACCGGGAAAACCTGGACAGCGTGGACTGGCTGCCGGCTGATCAGGGACTGATCGGGAAAATACGGGAGTATCTGTAGATCGGGATGGCGAATAACATGGAAATGATGACTGCGCTTGAAATCTATGAAAAGCTTTTACATACATATGGAAGACCCCGGTGGTGGTCTGACGATCCTTATGTAGTCATGGTCCAGGCGATTCTTGTCCAGCATACGGCATGGGCATCGGTGGAGAAAGTTACGTCATCTCTTGGAAACGATCTTTCGCCGGAGAAAATCGCCGGGCTAAGGGAGGAACGGCTGATCGAAAGGATCCGTCCCTGCGGCTTCGGGAAAGCAAAAGCCGCTGCGATACAACGCCTGACCATGTGGTATAAAAATTATCAGTATGACCCGGAAATCCTGCGCAAAAAAGAGAAAGGGGAGCTGCGTTCGGAGCTTCTCCGCATAAAAGGGATTGGGGAAGAAACGGCAGATGTACTTCTGACATTTGCTTTTCATAAGCCTTCTTTTGTCGTTGATGAATATACAAGAAGATTTCTTGGCCGGCTGGGATATACATTTGAAAATGATAAGCAGATCCGGGCTTTTTTTGAGAGCGGACTGCCGGCGGACTACCGGATATATGGGTGGTATCATTGGCTGATCCTGGATCATGGGATACAGCGGTGCAAAAAGACACCTTTATGCGAAGATTGCTGCTTTCAGGAGTGTATGTTTAGTGTCAACAGTGCTGTCACAAATTTGAAGGGCGGTAAATAATGCGTATGGAAGGGAAAGAAATCGCAGCAGAACTGTCGGAATTAAAAAAATTGGTAAAATAAAGCGCAAATACGTAAGAGGAGATGATTACAGTGTCTGAAAAGATCCTTCAGGAAGCAAAGCAGGATCAGGAGAAGGACCATAGTATAGAGCAGGTCTGCTTTATGAATATGTGCATGATACAGGATAAAAAAGGGCTTGTCCTTGCCCTGGACAAAGTGGATGACGATTATAAGGGTACCACGTTCCCTGGCGGGCATGTGGAAAAGGGAGAATCCTTTTATGATGCCATGGTCCGGGAAGTATGGGAGGAAACGGGCCTGGAAATAAAGAATCCGGTACTTGCCGGCGTGTATCACTGGATAGAAGAGGAAATCCATAACGTGATCTTTTTGTATAAAGCAGACGATTTTTCCGGAGAGCTGAAAAGCTCCCATGAAGGCAGGGTTTACTGGACCACGCTGGAAGAATTCGAGAAAAAAGATCTGGCAGTAGGCATGGAGCGGGTGCTGAAGATCATGGCTTCCAGCTCGCTGAGCGAATGCTGTATGCGCCAGAAGAACGGCGGATATGAAGAAAGCCTATATTAAAGAAAGGATTCAGTTTATAACTGAATGACAAAAATCCGGCAGAAGGATATACTAATCCTACACAAAAAACAGACAGGAGGCCGGGAAAATGGAAAATAAATTATTAGTAACCCAAGCTTTGGACGAGCGCAGGCTATTAAAGAAAAAAATCCACGATAAGATTGAAAAAGCCAGCTTTGTAGACATTATCCGCCGCAACGAGGAACAAGTCAGTGAAAAACGGATCCCCCGGCAGGACTTTCATAAGGAGGCAGAAAGCGCCTACCAGCAGATCAACGATCTGATCACCCGCTATACCCGACTGGACGCCGCCATTATCCAGTCAAATGCCAACACCTGGATAGATACTTCCTATGGCAGACTATCTGTAGCGGCAGCGATTTCTCTTCGGGACCGCCTTGCTGAAGATCACGATTTCGGATATGAAAACAAAGATTTCTATGTCCACCTGTACGATAAGATGAAAAAAGAATATACCCAGCGAGTCGAGAAAATCGAAACAAAAAACAAAGCCCTTGCCCAGACTGCCGAAAATATGCGTCTCAGCATTCTGGGAAAGGATACTAAGACCAGGGAAGAAAAACCTCTGGAAGTAGTAGAAGCCTACGTAAAAGAAAACACATCCGAGCTGGCGGATCCTCTTGATATCCGCAGAAAAATGGAAGAACTCAAGGAAAGACGGGATACCCTTCTGACAGAATTGGACACACAGATCAAGGTTTCCAATGCCACTGTTTTTATCACAGTATAGCGCATTTTTGATCGGGAGATCCATGTTGCCTGCAGTACGAAAATCCCAAACTCAAGACTCCTGTAATGAATAGGTTAATTCATTGTTTAGTCAGTTTGCGTTATGGTCGAAAATGGTAAGACACAGTCCTCGTAAGACTGTTATATAGGTCCGAATCCTATTAACGCATCCAATGCAAAGGAGAAAATGAGATTTTTGTTTTTACCTTTTTGTTTTACATTTTTGGTTTGCTATTTAATTTTTTTCGATTTACTACTGTATAAGTTCAGCATTGAATTTTCAGGCAGGCATGTGACCATGCCGAAATCCATGACACAGGTTTGGAGGCAGTCTGATTGTCCTGGGAAGAACCTCATGGCTGTGCTGCAGGCACCATTAATACAGGAGGAACATATGGATTTTACCTATCCGGTTATTGACACCAAGAAAACGGGCCAGAAGATCCAGAGTCTGTGCCGTTCAAGAAATATATCTGTAAAAGACATCCAGAAATATCTTGGAATAAGTGCATTCCAGTCTGTTTACGATTGGTTCCATGGGAAGAATCTTCCTTCCCTGGACAATATGCTGGCCTTAAGCCGCCTTTTGGGTGTTGGGATGGAGGAACTGGTGGTATGCCAGGGAGAAGAAATGACACAAAAGGAAGAAAATAACGTATATAAACACGATGGATACAGCCTGCATTGGCGTATACTTTACTATACTATCGCTATGATCACACTATTGTCGGAGAAAATGCGGCAGCTTTTGGAATCATATAATAAAACGAACTTGCCCTATACTTTATGATAGATTTGTTTTACAACTAACGCCGCAAAAGAAAACATGAGCAATGGTTAATTTTCCTGAATGATATTTAACAGAATCTCAATTGTCCCGGCCTTATTTCTATGCTATGTTTATATCAGCAAAGGCCGATGCAAAATCAGGATTTGGAGATGATTCTATGTCATTAGGAAAAGTGATCAGAAAGTACCGGAAGATCAGAAACATGACTCAGGAAGAAATGGCAGGAAGGCTGGGAGTGACGGCTCCGGCGGTAAACAAATGGGAAAACGAAAATTCCTTCCCGGATATCACCCTCCTGGCGCCTATTGCCAGACTGCTGGGCATTTCTTTGGATACCCTTCTTTCTTTCCGGGAAGAACTGACAGCAGACGAGATCAATGGGATCCTTCAAGAGACGGAACAGAAACTGAAAGAAGAACCTTATGAGGAAGTATTTCAATGGGCAAAAAAGAAGCTGGAACAATACCCCAACTGCGATGAGCTGATCTTAAACCTTGCCATTCTTTTGGATGCGGGACGTATATTTCGGGAAGTCCCCAACGAAGCAGATTATGATGCTTATCTGTGTTCCCTATATATCCGTGTGCTGGACAGTACAGAGGAAAGGATCCGCGTAAAAGCGGCAGATGCTCTGGTAGGATTTTACATGCGAAAAGACCAGTATGACCAGGCGGAAAAATATCTGGCTTATTTTTCCATACAGAATCCCGAGAGAAAAAGAAAACAGGCTCAGATCTACGCATCGACAGGGAAGACACAGGAGGCATACAAGGCCTATGAAGAGCTGCTGTATGCGGACTTTCAGAGAGTGAGCATGGAACTGCACGGTATTTATTCCCTTGCACTCCAGGAGAAGGATATGGAAAAAGCCCGCAGCCTTGTGGCCAAACAGGAGGAAGCGGCAAGATTTTTT
>DXBU01000069.1 GCA_019116385.1 Candidatus Blautia faecigallinarum
CATGATCTTGTGTGCAGCTATGAAGGAGATCTGACCGCAACCGTGGAGCGGGAGTGTGTATCACTGGAACAGGTAAAGAAGCAGCCTTTTGAGATCATCAAGGCAGCCAATAATGGGGAGACGGACGCTGACCTCCTGTCCGGGGCCGGATTTACCGCCTACCTGCTTTCTGACCTTACAGTAAAGGAAGATGGCAGCTATGATTTCGATTCCGCAGAACCGGTGGTGATCGGGGAGAACGGGGCGACAGAAATGTTTACGGACGAGAAAGGATATGCCTGCAGTATTGCCCTTCCTTATGGTACATACCTTGTCCGGGAGACCACTACGCCCCATAATTACAAGCCGGTGGACGACTTTATCGTGCGGATTACAGAGCATAATCCAACTACGCCACAGGTATGGCGGGTGCTTCTGGACGAGGAATTTGAAGCAAAGCTGAAGATCATCAAGCAGGATGATGAGACGAAAAAACCGGTGCTTCACAAAGGTACAGAGTTCCGGATCTATGATCTGGATAAGCAGGAATACGTTGAGCAGGTGACAACCTATCCTACAACAACGGTTCACAAGACATTCTTCACCGATGAGGAAGGCTACCTGATCCTGCCCCAGAATTTAAAAATCGGGCATTACCGGATTGAGGAAGTCACAGCGCCTTACGGATATACACTGAATGAGAACTATGTTGAAATTTCCGTGGATTCCGATACCGCTTACCAGATCGACCCGGTGTCCGGGGACGTGGTGATTGAGGCGGTCTATGAAAACCATCCGGTAAAAGGAAAGCTGAAAATCGTAAAACAGGGCGAAGTGCTGGATGGATTCAGCAAAGATTTTGTCTATCAGACAGAAAACTTGGCAGGCGCAGTCTTTGAGGTGTATGCTGCGGAGGACATTTATACCGCTGACTTCCAGAAAGACGCAGAGGGGAACCGTATCTTGGAATACTCTGCCGGAGAGCTGGTTGGAACAGTGACTACCGATGAAAACGGGGAGGCATACTTATCGGATCTCCCTCTTGGAAGCTACAAGATTGTGGAAGCTACCGCCCCGGAGGGCTTTGTACTAAATGGGGAAGCGCAGACAGTGACTTTTACATATAAAGACCAGGAGACGCCTGTAATCGGACAGGAAGCTGTTTTCCAGAATGAACGCCAGAAAGTGGAAGTATCCGTAGTGAAAAAGGATGCGGAAACGCAGGCGACTGTGGAAGGAGCAGTCTTTGGGCTGTATGCCAAAGAGGATATTCTGGCACACGGCGAAGTGATTGTGAAAGCGGACACGCTGATTGGCAAGGCATTGTCTGATGAAAACGGCAAAGCTGTATTTGTGAATGACTTACCGTTTGGCAGCTATTATATCAAAGAAGAAGCTGCACCGGACGGGTATATTTCTTCCGATAAAGTGGTAGAAGTGACTGCAGAGTATCAGGGGCAGGAGATTCCCGTGGTGGAACTGGCATCTGAATATGAAAATGAGCCGACAAAGATTTCTGTGAAAAAGACGGATCTCACAACCGGCGTGGAGCTGGAAGGCGCAAAACTGACCGTCCTGGATCAAGACGGGAATATCGTAGACAGTTGGACTTCCGTGAAAGGAGAGGAACACCTGATTGAGCGGCTGACCGTAGGCGAGACTTATACGCTTCGGGAAGAGCTGGCCCCTTATGGGTATCTGAAAGCGGAAGAAATCACTTTTACTGTGGAGGATACAGCGGAAATCCAGAAAGTGGAAATGAAAGACGATGTTCCGGAAGGGACGCTGATCATCAATAAGAAGGGCGAGTTCCTGGAAGATGTGACACTTGTTGATACCATTGGCGGCTGGATCAGCCATATCTTTGAATATATCACCGGCGCTTTAAAAGATGTAACCTTTGAGGTATATGCCCTGGAGGACATCAAAGCGGCAGACGGAGAGAGCGAGGATTATTATAAGAAGGATGAGCTGATTGCCACGATTACCACAGATGAAACAGGCATTGCGAAGCTGTCTGGCCTTCCCCTTGGAAAATACTATGTGAAAGAAAAGGAGACTGCGGAAGGCTATGTGCTGGACGGGGAAATCCGGGAAATTGACCTGACCTATGTGGATCAGGAGACAGCGGAAGTTACCTGGAATGGAGACTGGCAGAATAACCGCCAGAAGGCGGAAGTATCTGTCCTGAAGAAAGAAAAGGATACTGACCGGGTACTGGAGGGCGCTGTGTTTGCCCTTTCCGCAAAAGAGGATATTACCAATAAAGACGGGGATGTGGTTCTGGAAGCGGGAACCGTGATCGAGGAAAAAGCAACCGGGGAGGATGGAAAACTGACTTTTGAGGCGGATCTGCCCATTGGATTTTCCTATGTAGTGAAAGAGACTTCCCCGGCTCCAGGATTTGCCACCACAGACGAGGTGCAGGAGTTTACTTTTACAGCGGAATCTTCTGATAAAGCGACAGTTTCTTACGAATTTATCTTTGAGGATGAACCGACCGTCTTTGAATTTACCAAAACTTCCCTGACAGATGGAAAAGAAGTGGAGGGAGCGAAGCTGACTGTAACCGATGAAAATGGCGAAGTTGTGGATGAATGGGTATCCGGCAAAGAGCCGCATATCATTAAGGAGCTGGTGGTCGGACAGACTTATACCATGACGGAAGTGCTTCCGGCTCCGGGGTATGTGACGGCGGAGAGCATCCAGTTTACCGTTGAGGACACCGCCGAAGTCCAGAAAATCGAGATGAAAGATGATGTGACAAAGGTAGAGATTTCTAAGACAGATATTGCCGGGAAGGAGCTGCCGGGAGCGAAGCTCACCATCCTGGACGAGAATGGCGAGGTAGTAGAGATCTGGACTTCCACGGAGGAACCGCATTATATCGAGATGCTCCCCATTGGGAAGTACATACTCCATGAAGAATCCGCACCGGAAGGTTATCTGATTGCGGAGGATGTAGAGTTTGAAGTAAAAGATACCGGTGAGATTCAGAAAGTTGTGATGAAAGATGAGGCGGAGCCGGAAGAAACGCCGGAGACGCCGGAAACACCGACAACCACGGTAGATGCACCGAAAACCGGGGATCACACACCGATTGCGGCGCTTATGATTTCCAGCGGTCTGGGTCTTGCGGGGGTCATTGCCGCCGTTGTCTGGATGAAAGCAAGAAAAAAGAAACAGGATTGATACGATAGGATTGGGCGTTTGTGGACAGCCGTGGGCTTTCCATGAGCGCCCTTTTTGAGTTGAAAAAGAGGTGGATAGAAATGAAATGGTTGATTGCTGCAGGTGGGATACTGGTGTTCCTGCTCTTATTTGGACTGTACTGCTGTATTGTGGTCGGGGCAAGAGAGGACAGGTTCCTGGAAGAACTGGAATGGAAAGGCAGGCAGGATGCAGACGGGGAAAACGGATAGAGGGAAATATGCGCCGGATAAGCCCCAGGACTGTGCTTATTGTTACTTCTGGCACAGCAGGAAACAGAAATGCAGAAAGAAACGCTGCTATTACCTTTTGCCGGAGGAAAGGCAGGATAGCATCTGCAGAGAAAATGGGATGCTTGGAGATTGTAAGGTCTGCCCTTATGGACAGCACTCCCCCTGTATCGGCTACTGCCTGCAGAAGATTCTTCTGGATCTGCGGCAGTGCCGACAAAAGTAAGGGAAAGAAGGTGATCCGATATGCAGGATGAAGTCAATGAAAAAGTTGTGTCGTTGTGTATCAGCGGAGGAAAAATTTCTGCCCGGATATTAAAAAATGTTTTGATGAAATATCTGCAGGAAGTTGAAAGGAGAGAAAAACAGCGGGCAGAGAAATCTGCCGCAAAGGGAGATCCGGATACAAGTATTTCTTACCGTGGAAAAATCAGCATGGAACAGCTTAAGGCGGAAAAGAAGGAACTCTCCAATATTGAGATTACGGATAAGAATATCAAATCCTTTGAGAAATATGCCCGGAAATATGAGGTGGATTACTGCCTGAAAAAAGACTGTTCCATGGAGCCGCCCAGATACTATGTGTTTTTTGGGGCAAAAGATGAAGCGTGTATGACGGCTGCGTTTAAGGAATATACAGGCTGGCAGTTAAAAAAGAGTAAGAAAATATCTGTCCGGAAAAAGCTGTCCCTGGCAAAAGAGCGGCAGGCAAAGCACCGGGAGCGGGAGAAGAACCGCCAGAAGGAGCGTGGGCCGGAGCATTGAGTAAGAAGAAAACTGTAAAACGGAAAAATAAAGGGCCTGTAAAAGAGACCGTAACGTTGTTACTGGGAAAAGGCAGGAAGAAGCTATCGGAAACAGTCAAGGGCAATCTGCCGTCTGTGGATTGGAAGCGGCTCCTGATCCGGAACCTACCTTATGGGATTGTATTTTATCTCGTAGATAAAGTGGCATGGCTGTACCGGTACTGTATCGGGGGTTCCCTGATTGAAAAGTTAGGGGTACTTTTTCTAAATTTTTCCCTGGCATTTCAAAACGTCTTTCCCAGCTTCCATCCCCAGGATCTCTGCATTGGCGTCATAGGCGCTGGCCTTGTGAAGCTGGCGGTGTATCTGAAAGGGAAAAATGCGAAGAAATACCGGCAGGGCGTGGAGTATGGCTCCGCCCGGTGGGGGAACCAGAAGGATATAGCGCCTTTTATTGATCCGGTCTTTGAGAACAATATCCTCCTGACGCAGACAGAGCGGCTCACCATGAACAGCCGTCCGAAGCTGCCAAAGTATGCCAGGAATAAAAACGTGATCGTGATCGGCGGCTCCGGTTCCGGCAAGACCAGATTTTATGTGAAGCCAAATTTAATGCAGATGACACCAAATGTTTCCTATGTAGTCACTGACCCGAAAGGCACGATCCTGGTGGAATGCGGGAAGCTGCTGCAGAGAGGTTCCCCGAAGATGAAGGATGGGAAGCCGGAGCGTGATAAAAACGGGAAGATTGTGTATGAACCGTATAGGATCAAGGTACTGAATACCATCAATTTCAAGAAAAGTATGCACTACAATCCTTTTATGTATATCCGCAGTGAGAAGGATATTTTAAAACTGGTAAACACCATCATTGCGAATACCAAAGGAGAAGGAGAGAAATCTTCTGAAGATTTCTGGGTGAGTGCGACTCGTTCGCAGGCGGTAAAAAGTCTGCGCACGAGCAACGGTTTTCCGTTGTTCGGAGAACTGATAGTTCGATAGGTGGAATGACGGGGTAACGCCCTGAAACGCCTACCCTTGATGGGCGCGCA
>DXBU01000070.1 GCA_019116385.1 Candidatus Blautia faecigallinarum
GATGTGGCATTGAAATATTGTCTTTTGGGTTACGATCGGAAGATGCTGGATGGTGCATTAGAGAATATTGTGTTTTTGGAGATGAAGCGCCGGGGATATGACGTTTATATAGGGAAAAATGCTTCCAGGGAAATCGATTTTATTGGTATCCGCTGGAATGAGAAGGTTTATGTTCAGGTTTGTGTGCAGCTTCCCGAAAATTCAGATCGGGAGATCGGCAATTTAATGGAGGTTCCGGATCACTATCCGAAATATGTAGTGACAACAAACAGCATGGATACGGGTATCGACAATGGCATCCGAATCGTGTATTTGGCGGACTTTCTGCTGTCAGAGCGGTGGTGACCGCAAAAATGGCCGGGGCATTGCCTGGGACCTGATAAAACCTGGAAAGAAATAGAACCCTGGTACTTTTCTGCCATATGTTTAACGCTTTCAATACCCCAGCCATGTTCATCGGCATTTAATTCATAGTATTTGCGCTCGATCGCCGCATATTATCATAGCATAATATTCCTCCAAAGTCATGCCGGTAAGGGAAAGACAGGAAGCCAGGGGTTTTGTAACATACCGGATATGCCAGGGCTCGTAGGGAACCCGGGTGATATGTTCTTTGTTCTTGGGATAGCGGAGGATGAAACCATATAAGGGAGCATGCTGGGAAAGCCAGATCCCCTCCCGGGTCTGTGCGAAGCCTTCTTCCAGCTCCATGTGTATTTCCGGGCAGGAGAGATCCAGAGCAAGGCCGCTTTGATGTTCGCTGGTCCCCGGAGCTGCCACATAGGGGCTTCCGGTATAGAGTTCCTGCTGACGCTGATAAGAGCGATAACCGGAAATCCCATAGAGGCTTAACCCCTCCAGGCGTGCCCTGTTGATCAGACTCAGGGCCGCCTGGGCGGCCGTTTCTTCCAGAAGCCTTTTGGGATCTCCCGGAAGGGCATCAAAAGGAAGTCCAATATCCACAAGACGCTCCGGAACATAACTTTCCGGAAGAGGATGCTCTTTATTGATCAGACGGATATAATCTGTTTTCATAAAAAAACCCCCTTCTTTTCTATTTGTATGAGAGAAGAAGGGGATTTATGCTGTTTAATTTAAAGCCTGCTCGCTCATCTCTTCCAGAAGGTTTTTCTTCATATCGTAAAGCTGCTGGGAGAGATCCACATATACCTTCTGGGGATTTACAAAACGGCGGGATTCGTCCCAGAGGGTATTCTGCTCTTTCTGGCAGTATTCCCGCAGTTCCATAACAGAAGGAGAAGTATAAACCCGTTTGCCCTTTTTGATCACCGGGATGAGCAGCTCACGCATTTCGTAGGTGCCGCCCAGGACTTTGGTCTTTTTCCAGGTGTCGATAGGGTCAAAAATGATCATGGTCTCTTCCGGATCGAAAACTTCATCGGTGAGACAGATCAGGTCTGCTTTGATCTTTCCGGTGGACTTGCTGTAAATGCGGTAGACCGTCTTGTCTCCGGGGTTGGTGACCTTCTCGGTGTTTTCGGACAGCTTGATCTTCGGCGTGAAGGAATTGCTGCCGGCGTCTTTTACCGCGGCAAGCTTGTACACGCCGCCGAAGGCAGGGTTGTCCTTGGAGGTGATCAGGTTTGTACCGACGCCCCAGGAGTTGATCCTGGCGTCCTGGGTCTTCAGGCTGTCGATCAGATATTCGTCCAGATCGCTGGAGGCGCAGATGGTAGCGTCGTCGAATCCGGCAGCCGCCAGCATCTTGTAGGCTTCCTTGGACAGATAAGCCAGGTCGCCGCTGTCAATACGGATGCCGTAATGGGTAAGCTTCACGCCGCTTTCGCGCATTTCCTCAAAGACGCGGATGGCGTTGGGAACGCCGGACTTGAGCACATCGTAGGTATCCACCAGAAGGGTGCAGGCGGTGGGATACATCTGGGCGTAGGTCTTAAAGGCCGTATATTCATCAGGAAAACTCATGATCCAGCTATGGGCGTGGGTGCCCAGTACAGGAACGTCGAACATCTGGCCGGTGAGTACGTTTGAGGTGCCGATGCAGCCGCCGATCACTGCGGCGCGGGCGCCGAATATGCCTGCGTCAGGACCCTGGGCTCTGCGGAGCCCGAATTCCATAACGCCGTCGCCCTTTGCGGCATAGCAGACTCTGGCCGCCTTGGTGGCGATCAGGCTCTGATGGTTGATGATATTCAGAATGGCCGTCTCCACAAGCTGGGCCTCCATGATAGGAGCCACTACCTTTACCAGGGGCTCTCTTGGGAAGACCACCGTGCCTTCCGGAATGGCGTAAATATCTCCGGAAAAATGGAAATTTTTCAGATATTCCAGGAAGTCCTCGTCAAAAATTTTCAGGCTGCGGAGATACTCGATCGCGTCCTCGTCAAAATGGAGATTTTCGATATATTCGATCATCTGCTCCAGTCCGGCGGTGATGGAAAAGGCTCCCCCGCAGGGATTGGTGCGGTAGAACATGTCAAAGATGACGATCTGGTCTGTCGGATTTTTGAAATAACCCTGCATCATGGTCAGCTCGTACAGATCGGTGAGCAGAGTCAGGTTATTTGCTCTCATGTTTTTTCTCCTTATTGTGATATTTGGATATAGATGTCCGTTTATACACGGAAATTGGTTAGTATATTTAACTTAAGTATAACGTGCGTCTGTTTTTTGAGCGGTAATGTAAAATTTTACTGACTAAATTCGGTGTATTTACATCAGATTATAATATAAATAAATGGTGGTTTCAATAAAAACTCCCCAAGAAATTTCTGCTTTCTCTTTCCGGGAAAAGGAATCCTGTGGTATGATGACCATAGTATATGATCAGGAAAAGGGTGAAGGAAAATGGGATATTTCATGGGGATCGATCTGGGGACATCCAGCGTCAAGGCGCTGATCTCAGACGAGAAAGGAACGGTATACGGACTGGGGCAGAAGGAATACGGAACGGAGATCCCTGAGATCGGCTATGCGCAGCAGGATCCGGAGCTGTGGTGGAGCCGGACAAAGGAGGCGGTCATGGACGCCGTGAAAAACGCCGGCATAAAGGGAGACGCAGTGGCAGGCATCGGATTTTCCGGGCAGATGCATGGCCTGGTGGCTTTAGACCGGGAGGGAAGGCCGCTGGGCAAGGCGATCATCCACCTGGATCAGAGATCCGCCGCAGAAAGACGGGAGATCATAGAAAAGGCAGGAGAGCTTCTCAGGGAGGAGCTTTTTAACCAGCCGGGTACAGGGATGCTGGTCTGTTCCCTTTTGTGGATCAAAAGGAACTGTCCGGAGATCTATGAGAAAATTGCCTGGGTGCTGCCGCCGAAGGATTATATCCGTTACCGGCTGACAGGGGAGATCTGTACGGACCATAACGACGCCAGCGCCGCACTGGCTTTCTCTGTAAAGAACAGGGAATGGTGCATGGAGCTGATCCGGCGGCTGGGCCTTAAGACAGATATCTGGCCCAGGGTATGCACGGCCTGGGAGCAGGCAGGAACAGTGAGCGGGGCCGCTGCGGAGGAAACGGGACTGTCGGCGGGCATTCCTGTGATGACGGGTACGGGCGACTGTGCCGCCCAGTTGATCGGAAACGGGGTGGCAGAGGAAGGGATCATGTCCTGCAATATCGGGACGGCGTCTCAGTTGGCTGTGGTAACGGGAAAACCTGTCCAGGAGGAAAAAATGCGGTGTCAGCTCTGGTGCCATGCTGTTCCGGGACTGTGGATCTGCCAGGGGGGAGCCCTGAACGGAGGGAGCGTTTTAAGCTGGCTGAAAAATAAAGTGCTCCGGGATAGGAGACCTTTTGCGGAACTGGACCGGGAGGCGTCCGCCGTGCCTGCGGGATGCGAAGGGCTTCTCTTCCTTCCGTATCTGGCCGGGGAGCGTACCCCGTATCAGGATCCGTCGGCCAGAGGCGTGTTCTTCGGCCTGGGGATGAAACATGAACAGGCGTATCTGGTGCGGGCCGCTATGGAGGGGGTTCTGTTCAACCTTATGGAGTGCAGGGGGATCTTTGACCGGATGGATATCCCGGTAAGAAGCCTTGTGGCTTCCGGAGGAGCGGCAAGGGGAGAGTGCTGGAGGCAGATCCAGGCGGATATGCTGGATATGCCGGTGCGTACCACTGTGGTGCAGGAGGAAGCCTGTCTGGGAGCGGCGATCCTGGCGGCTGTGGGAGCAGGGGTTTATCCGGATATTGAGACGGCCTGCAGGGAGATGGTGAGATGGAATCCCGGAGCGACAGAGCCGATGGTGGAGAATGTCAGGATCTATAAGGAGAAACAGGAAATCTTCCGTGAATTGTATCAGAGCGTGAAACAGATCTTTCCGAAACTGTAGAAAATTTCAGAAATAAACGAAAAAAATCCCGAAGACATGAAAATAGGTGAAAATGTCTTTGGGATTTTTGAGCTTTCGCTTATGTGCATAAAAAAACAAAACGTTTTACATCAGGTATCTGGCGAAATAGCATAAAAAATACGGATAAAAATTATTAAAAACATAGAAAGTGAATAATTGAATCATAAAATGCTTGAAAAATTGTAAACATTGAGATAATATTAAATCACACAAAAACGAAACGTTTTGCAAAGCGTAAAACGCGGCGTTCCCGGAAAAATGCCGCACCAAATGATCATCTAGGAGGTAGAAACATGAAGAAAAAATTACTTGCCGCAATGATGGCTGCTACAATGGTTGCTACATCTTTAGGCGGAGCAGTTACTGTTTTCGCAGAAGAGGAAGCCGCTTCCACAGACTACGATGTGGAGAACCGCGAGTACAATGATGTTACGATCACCATCCATACCAGATGGGATGAAGCGGACGTTTCCGGTCCACTCTACCAGGCTATCGTAGATGGATTTATGGAAGAGTATCCGGGCATCACTGTTGAGTGCATCAATATCCCGACCGAGTCAGAATGGCTGAACTCTGAATCCGTTCTGATGTCCGATCCGGCTTCCATGCCGAATATCCTTCAGGAGTACGGCGGCTCCCGTATGGCAGGATATATCGAGCAGAACCTGATCGTAAATATGGATCCATATTATGAGCAGTATCCGGAATGGGAAGAAAGATTCAACAGCCTTGGAACCAGCCTGGTAGATTACAGCTCTTTCGGATATGAAGGAACCTACGGCGTACCGTTTACCGCATATCAGATCGAACTTTTCTACAATGAAGATATCCTGAATGAGAACGGCATCGATCCGGCTTCCATCAAGAGCTGGGACGACCTGATGGCTGCATGCGAGACATTGAAGGCCAACGGCGTACAGCCTTTTGAAATGGGTGAAATGGACGACTACCGTTTCGGACATCTCCACTCCATGCTGAACTACAAGACCTACGGCTGTGAAGTGGCAGAGCAGCTTGGAAGCAGAGAGATGACTTATGACAGCGAAGAACAGATCGCGATCTACAATATGATCAAAGAAGCTGTAGATAAGGGATATCTGGGAACAAACCTCCTTGGAAACGATGACGGCCAGGAAAGATCTATCTTTAATACCGGCGGCTGTGCATTCCTGTTCATGGGCACATGGTACTGCGCAGAGGATCACTCCGGACTGGAGCTCTTCGAGAACGAGAAGATCCATGCAATGCGTTTCCCGTATGTGAACGAAGAATATGAACTGGACGACATGGGCGGCGGAAATGAAGGCTACTATGTAGTAGATACCGGTGATCCCGATGAAGTAGCCGCATCTGTTCTTTTCCTGAAATATATGACAAGAGAAGATGTTGTGAATACCTTCGTAGAAGGATATCCGATTCCGATGTCTGTAAACGTTACCTCTGACGCCGGAAATTATCTTGTAAAAGAAGCAAACGCTATTATCGCGGAAACAGAGGATGTACGCGGCGATATCGAAAACTATGACTCCGCAACACATATGATCAATACCGTTCGTCAGGCTCTGCAGGGACTTGCAATGGGACAGACAGCAGAAGAAGTAGGCCAGAGAATTGTTGAAATGATCGCACAGTACGAATAAGAGACAGCAGGTGTAACACAACAATATATGTGATTGAATGACATTGGGTGGGCAAGGTGGAATAAAGTGTTCTGCAGTGTCCACCCTTTCATATGGAGGGATGTTCATGTTTTTTAAATCGGCCATATATAGAAAATCTTTCTTGAAGGCTTTGTTTCTGGTGCTCCCAGGCGTGGCGCTGACCGTGCTGTTTGTCATTTACCCCACGATCAATACCTTCTGGCTGTCGTTAAACGACTGGAACGGTATCGGCGGAGCCCCCGTTACCTGGGCGGGACTGAAAAATTATATAAGCGTTCTCACCAGCGATAACTTCTGGAACAGTATGCTGAACGCACTTTACTTCATGATCGGCGGTTTTGTGATCCTGATGCCCATCGCTTTCGGCATGGCGCTGCTGGTCACATCCAAGATCAAAGGTACGAAGTTTTTTAAGGCTGCGTATCTGATCCCGGTCATGCTGGGTACTACGGCAGTAGGTTTGATGTGGAAGTTCATGCTGAATTCCAACTTCGGTGTCCTGGCACAGTTTTTGAAGGCCATCGGCTGCTCCGATATGATCATAAACTGGCTGGCCACCCCTACGGTAAATATCTGGTGCATCGTTCTTGTAAACGAGTGGATGTACGCCGGATATAACATGCTGATCTTCGCAGCCGGCATTGTGGCGATCCCGGACGAGATCCACGACGCCGCTCTTCTGGACGGCTGTACAGGCATCAGAAAGATCACCAAGATCACGATCCCGTTATGTAAAAACATGTTTATGGTATTTTCCGTAATGTGTGTGACAGGATGTCTGAAAGCCTTTGACCTTGTATATGCCATGACAGGCGGCGGCCCTATGGAGACCAGCGCGACACCGGCGGTCCTTCTTTATTCCCAGGGCTTCCAGTACAGAATGATGGGCCGAAGCGGAGCGATCAGTATGATCCTGCTTGTTTTAGGGCTTCTTTTGTCCCTGCTGTTGAATAATGTGATCTTTAAGCAGGAGGATATGTAGGAAAGGAAGATTGGATGAATAAGTATGTATTTGCAAGAGGCGTAAAAAGAGGTTTAATGTATTTTATAGCCATCTTTCTGGCTTTGGCTACATTTTTCCCGTTGATCGTGACGCTGATCTCCTCATTCAAGACAAATGAAGAGATCCTTCTGGGAATGTTCTCCTGGCCAAAAGTATGGAATTTTAACAATTATCCGGACGCTATCCGGATCGCAAGCGCTGCCCGGGCGATCTTTAATTCCCTGGTGGTTGCCATCGCGACTCTGGTGGTGACGGTCGTAGTCGCCATGCCGGCGGCTTATGTGATCGCAAGAAAGAGTTATAAATACTTAAAAGTGGTTTATATCCTGTTTATGGCAGGCGTTATGGTTCCGGTCCACTCCACACTGGTATCTGTTTCCAAGATCTCCAGCACACTGGGAACTAAGAACAGCTATGTGTTCTTGATCCTGATCTATACGGCCTTTAATCTTTCCCAGGCGATCTTCCTGTTTACAGGATATATTCAAAGCCTGGACAGAGGACTGGACGAGGCGGCGAGGATCGACGGCTGCGGGGATGTGCAGCTTCTGGTAAGGATCCTGACCCCTGTCTGCAAGCCGATCATCGCGACAGAAGCGATCCTGGTATTTATCTACGGGTACAGTGAGCTGATCTTCTCTTTGATCCTGATCACAGACAGCAACAAGTACACAGTATCCAGGGCAATGCTGAACTTTACGACGAACTTTACGACAAATTACGGAGCAGAGTTTGCTTTCATCATCCTGTCCATCATACCGATGATGATCATTTATCTGTTCCTCCATGAGAAGGTAGAATCCGGTATTCTTGCCGGCGCAGTAAAAGGTTAACGACAAAAATAAACGACGGAGGTATTTCTTATGAAGACAAAAAATCAGGAGTGGTTCAAGGACGCGAAGTATGGATTATTTATCCATTGGGGCCTTTACAGTATCCTTGCGGGCGAATATAAAGGACAGAAGACCGACAGGATCGCAGAGTGGATCGAGAATTTCCTGGATATCCCTGTGGAAGAATACGAGAAGCTTGCAGAGCAGTTCAATCCCACTCAGTTTGACGCGGACGCTTTTGTGAAGCGTGCGAAAGAGCAGTGGGGCATGCAGTATATCGTGCTCACTGCAAAGCACCATGAAGGCTTCGCCATGTATGATTCCAAGGTAAGCGACTTTAACGTGGTAAAGGCGACGCCTTATGGAAAGGATATTTTAAAGCAGCTTCAGCTTGCCTGTGAAAAATACGGCGTGAGGATGGGCTTCTATTATTCTCAGGCACAGGACTGGGACGATCCCAACGGATTTATGCAGCACAGGGATAACTCGAAAAAAGACTTCCAGAAATACCTGGACGAAAAGTGTAAGCCACAGGTGAAGGAGCTTCTGGAAAATTACGGAAAGATCTGCCTGATCTGGTTCGATACTCCTATGGGGATCACCGTAGACCAGACCCAGGAGCTGATCGATCTGGTAAAATCCATTCAGCCGGATTGTCTCTTAAGCGGACGTACCGGAAATCATATGGGCGATTACATGACTACGGGCGACAACTTTATCCCGAGACTTCCTTATGACGGATACGACGGATACTGGGAGATCCCGGCGACGGTAAACGATACATGGGGATACAACAAATATGATACCAACTGGAAATCTGCGGATCATATCATTTCCCTTCTCCTTAAGATCGTAAGCCGCGGCGGAAACTATCTTCTGAACGTAGGGCCTACAGCGGACGGCGTGGTTCCGGAGGCATGTGTGGAGATCTTAAATAAGGTCGGAAAATACGTGACGGAAAACGGCGAGGCGATCTACGGGACAAAGATCATGCCGATCTATCCCTATGATATCCCCGGTATTGAATTTACAAGAAGAGAGCATAAGCTGTACGTGCATGTGCTTTCTCCGAGAATCCGTGTAGAACTCCTGAACATTGGAAACCAGGTGAGCAAGGCATATATCCTGAGCACCGGACAGGAGCTTACCTACAGAGTGCAGAGATCCTGCGAAGGAGACGGCATGATCGAAGTGGATATCCCTAAAGAGCTTCACGGCAAGAAGAATTACTGCGTATGCCTGGAGCTTGTGGAAGAAGATCCGATCTTTGAGCCGATCAAATAATTTTTATTTATAATGGACATCGCTGAAATAGAGGATAAGACTATGGACAAAAAAGCGTATATTTCACAGATCGAAGAAGTAATTAAAAAAGGACCATATACCGATACCTGGGATTCTCTGTGCGAGCATCCCAATCCAAAATGGTATGAAAAGGGAAAATTCGGGATTTTTATCCACTGGGGCCCTTACAGTGTGCCGGCGTTCGGCAATGAGTGGTATCCCCGCAATATGTACATCAAAGGTTCCAGGGAAAATCTCCATCATGTGAACACTTACGGTACTCTGGACAAATTCGGATACAAGGATTTTATCCCGATGTTCAAGGCGGAGAAGTTTGACCCCAGGGAGTGGGCGGACTTATTCGAAGAAGCCGGCGCGAAGTTTGTAGTGCCGGTAGCCGAGCACCACGACGGATTCCAGATGTACAAAAGCGACCTGTGCCGCTGGAACGCGGCGGAGATGGGCCCGAAGAGAAACGTCCTGGAAGAGATCAAGAAAGAGGTAGAGGAAAAGGGCATGGTATTCGGCGCTTCCTCTCACCGCGCGGAGCATTACTGGTTCTTTAACGGCGGCCGCCAGATCCCTGAGTCTGATGTGAACGATCCGGCCTATGCGGATCTGTACGGACCGGCAGAAGGGATCACCAGAAACCACAGCAGTATTTATGACAATACGCCTTCAGAAGAGCATATGGAGGACTGGCTGGTGCGTACCTGTGAACTGGTGGACAAATATCAGCCGAAGCTTATTTTCTTCGACTGGTGGATCCAGCAGTACGCATGGAAACCATATCTGAGAAAGTTCGCCGCATATTATTACAACAGAGCGGCAGAATGGGGCGTGGAGGTTGCCATTGACGCCAAGTTTGACGCATATGTGCATGGAAGCGCTGTAAAGGATCTGGAGAGAGGACAGTTAGACCATATCACTCCGGACCTGTGGCAGAACGACACCTCTGTTGCAAAGAATTCCTGGGGATATACCGTAGGAAACGACTACAAGAAACCGTCGGACATTGTTCTCGATCTGGTAGACGTAGTGAGCAAAAACGGGGCTCTGCTCCTGAATGTGGGACCGAAGCCGGACGGAACGATCCCGGAAGAGGACGCGCATATTTTAAGAGAAGTGGGCAAATGGTTAAAGGTAAACGGAGAGGCGATCTATGATACCAGATACTGGAAGGTATTCGGCGAAGGTCCAACTGTGATCCCGGAAGGCCACTTTACAGATACTTATGAGAAGAAATTTACACCGGAGGATATCCGTTTCACCAGCAAAGGCAATCATATCTATGCCATCGTCCTGAAATGGCCGGAGGATGGAGAAATCCATATCAAATCTCTGGGCGACGATTATGTGAACCTGAAATCCACGATCCGTGACATCCAGGTGCTGGGTACAGACCTTCATCCGGGATTCGAGCAGAGGAAGACTCTGAATATTTCCTGCGGCACGGACATCGAGGCGGGAGATATGCCGGTGGTATTAAAGATCACCATTGATTAAGACAGCGGGAGGTACGAAGGAAAATGAGTGAAAAAAGATTTGTAGGAAACTGGGAATCTGTAAACCAGCATGAAGTTCCAAAATGGTATGACGACTGTAAATTCGGAATTTTTATTCATTGGGGTATTTACTCTGTTCCTGCGTTTGCCCCTCACACATGGGAACTGGGAGAAGTGGACTCCAGCGAGTGGTTTTTGGACAATCCTTATGCAGAGTGGTATTACAATTCCCTGAATGTAGGGAAAGGTCCTACCTACGAGCATCATATCAAGACATATGGAAAAGATTTCAAATACGAAGATTTTATTCCTATGTGGAAAGCGGAGAACTGGAACCCGGAAGAATGGGCAAAGATCTTCAAGGAAGCAGGAGCGCAGTATGTGGTCCTGACTACCAAGCACCATGACGGATTCTGTCTCTTCCCCAGCAAATATACCCACTTTAATTCCGTGGAAATGGGACCGAAGCGCGACATCACAGGCGAGCTGACGAAAGCGGTACGGAATGAGGGTATCCGTATGGGCCTTTACTATTCCGGCCTGATCGACTGGCAGTTTGCAAATGACCCGATCTATGAGGACGCCGATCTTTTCGGAACCTCAAGCCCGACCTTTGCCTATGCGGATTATTCCTACAATCAGATGATAGAGCTGGTGGATACTTATGCGCCCAGCGTATTCTGGAATGATATCGGATGGCCGAAGCAGAGTGAAGAGGCGATGCCTTATTTCCTGGCTCACTATTATAATAAGGTAAAGGAAGGCGTGGTGAACGACCGCTTCAACGGCAGATACTATGATTTCCTTACCAAGGAATATAAGTCAGGAAAAGCGGACCGCACCGTGAAGTGGGAGATGTGCCGCGGTATGGGCCTGTCCTTTGGATACAATGCGTATGAAAGCGACGATATGCTGATCTCTGTGCCGGATCTGATCGCTCTTCTTGTGGGAACCGTCGCCAATAACGGAAACCTCCTTCTGAATATCGGACCGAAGGCAGACGGCACCATTCCGGAGGAGCAGGTAAGAAGACTTAAGCTCCTGGGTGCATGGCTTGAGACAAATAAGGACGGCATCTACGGAACACGCTGCAGCGACAGGGAGTCCGAGCAGTTGGAAAACGGCCTGGAGCTTCACTATACACAGAAGGCAGGAAACCTGAACGTGTTTGCCATCGGGCTTAAGGAAGGGGAAAATTCCTTCCTGATCAAAGGACTGCACACTCATCTGCGCCCGTTTGATAAAAACGTGGATATGGAATGCGCGGACAGTCCGGAGGGACTTCGCGTGACTGTGAAGAATTATAAGGAAGATATGTATGCCCTGGGCATGACGACGGCGGACAGATAAGCCGTGATCTTCCCGCGGAGGCGCGCCGCGGCAGGAAACCGCGCCGGAGAAGGTATAAATAAACAGTAAAGATACAGAGGGGCTGACGCGCCGGTGATTTAGGACCGGTGCGAAAGTCCCCTTTGTGTTTTGCGGAAAGTTGTGGTAGAATAAAGGCGTTTATGGGTACATCAGGGATGGGGCATAAAAGACCCGGGAAATATGACAGAAGGATGAAAAAGAAAGCTATGGCTATTACCATAAAAGACGTGGCAAGGGAAACGAATCTTGCTATTTCAACAATTTCCAAATTTATCAATGGCGGAAATGTCCGGGAGGCAAACCGGAAGAAAATAGAGGCGGCCATCGCGAAGCTGGGCTTTGTGCCCAATGACGCCGCAAGGGGGCTTCGGACCTTCCGCACCTATACGGTGGGGATGATCATGGGAGGTGCTTCCAATCAGCATACGGCATCTATCATCAGCGAGACGGAAAAGATCCTGAGGAGCAGAGGCTATTCTCTTACATTTATCCCTCTGGGGACCCGGGAGGAGAGCATGGAGCCGTACCGGCTCAAGGAATATGTGGATTATCTTACGGACCGTGGTGTGGACGGCCTGTTTGTAACGCCTATGAAGAACGAGATCGATTTTCTGAAAAGCGCCAGGGAGCAGAGGATCCCTGTGGTGATGATCGAAGAAAAGGCGATCCGCAGTGAAGCGGACGGCGTGCTGGCAGACTGCGCGGGCGGCGCTTATGAGATCGTAGAGCATCTGGTGAAAAACGGACATAAGAAGATCGGGATCATCACAGGACCCAGAGGAAAGCTCACGGCGGATGAACGGCGGAGAGGATACCTGCGCGTGATGGAAGATTACGGGCTGCCGCTGCGGGAGGATTATATCATCGAGGGGGACTTTACCGGAAAGAGCGGATATGAGGGCATGAAAAAGCTCTGGAGCCTTGAAGACCGGCCCACGGCCGTGTTTGCCACAAATTATGACGTCTGCCTGGGAATGCTGGAGGCTGTCCGGAATATGGGAATCCGTGTGCCGGAGGAGCTTTCGCTGGTCACTTTTGACGATTTTGACCTGTCTGTGATCGTGCAGCCGCGTCTGACGGCGGTGAGGCAGCCTGTCCTGCAGATCGCGGAGACGGCATGCGAACTGCTGTGCCGCAGGATGAACGGCGATATGAATGATTTTCCGAGGACGGTCCGCCTGAAGACGGAGTGTATATACAGGGACTCTGTGATGGATCTGTACAGACAGGAGGAAAAGGGGGGAGACTGATGTCGGCTACTATAAAGGATATTGCCCGGGAAACGGGACTGTCTCTATCGACCATATCAAAATATTTGAATAATAAAAGCATACAGGAACAGAATAAGCTCCTTATCGAGGAGGCGATCCGGAAGCTGGACTACCGCCCCAACCGCATCGCCCAGTCTCTGCGCTCGGAGCGCACCATGACTGTGGCAGTCCTTCTCCCTGATCTGGGAAACTATTTCTGGGGAGACCTTGTCTATTCTATCGCCAGCTCTTTTGCGGAGCTGGATTATATTGTCATCGAGTGCGCTTATAATTATGACAGTACGGCAGAAAGGGAGATGCTGAATTATCTGGCGGCAAAGAAGGTGGACGGCGTGATCCTCCTGCCGGTGAACGAGGAGGATACCATGTACACGTCTCTGCAGGAGATGAAGATCCCGGTGGTACTTCTGGACCAGTATCCGGCCTTTATTGAAAGGCATCCTGTGGACGTGGTGCAGTCGGATAATGAAAACGGCGGAAAAAAGCTTGCGGAATATCTGATCTCAAAGGGGCACCGCCGGATAGGGATCATTTCCCCCGCAGAATATTCTTCCACGATCTCTGACCGGATCGAAGGCTTCCGGGAAGGGTGCAGAAATACCGAAGAGATAGATCTGCGGTGCTCTGCGCCGGTCAGGTTTATCGTTAAAGATGAGGTGGTCATGGACAGGGCGAAGGATTTCTTCCGGGAAATGATGAGCGTGGATGACCCGCCCACCGCTATATTCTGCACGAACTATATCACGGCGATGGGAGTTTTTGTGGAAGCCGCAAATATGGGGATCCCGATCCCGGGCGGCGTTTCCGTGATCTGTTATGACGACGACCCTATTTTCAGGAGCATGGCGTCTCCGATCACATGTGCGGCTCAGGAGCTGAAGCGGATGGGCGAGACGGCGTCAAAGATCCTTGTGAAGCGGATGAACGGAGACTGGTCGGATTTTCCGGCGGTCAGGACGGTGGGCGTATCCTTCCACGAGAGGGAGTCTGTCAGGAATCTGAACGCGGATCCCGCGAAATAAAGGGCGCGGCCGCCGGCGGAAGAAAAGGGAAAAGCAGCGGCCGGGAAAAAATCAAGAAAATCAGAAAAATATGAAAAAAAGGGCTTGCATTTTGCCTTGATCTATTATATAATACCATTTGTCGCAAGCGAAAAGCTTGAAAGAATAAAATGAAGGGCTATCGCCAAATGGTAAGGCAACGGACTCTGACTCCGTCATTTCAAGGTTCGAATCCTTGTAGCCCTGCTAGGGAGCATCTCAGGTGAGGTGCTCTTTTTTATGTTTTGCTCTTGTCTGAAATTTTTATGCTTCCTCGGATAGGATAAGAAAATACTGACCGTATACATCTGGATTTCCTGATGGAATATTGTATAATAGAGTAAGATATTTGGATGCGGAGGGAGAAAGACTATGGAAGGACAAAATGGTGAATGGGGATATTCGGACACAGAACAGGCTTATCGGTATGATTATGGACCGGAGCCCTGGAACGATCAGGATTATTATGGACAGGGGAT
Organism: Candidatus Blautia faecigallinarum; assembly: GCA_019116385.1. Lineage (GTDB taxonomy): Bacteria > Bacillota > Clostridia > Lachnospirales > Lachnospiraceae > Blautia_A > Blautia_A faecigallinarum. The sequence continues at coordinate 14,783 of DXBU01000070.1, forward strand.
GTATGGATCCGGCCCGATGAATTATGGATCCCAGCCGCCGAAAAAAAAGAAAAATATAGGGCTGATCGTAGGGCTCGCGGTGGGAGGCGTCGCAGAACTTATTCTGATCATTATCGTGGCGTGGCTCTTTTTGGGAAAAGAGGAAAAAATAGAAACCTATGGCGATTATTATGTGACCGGATGCAAGGAAGTCCTTAAGGTGCGTGAGACAGAGGATGCAGACAGCAAGGTCGTGACCAAACTGGACAATGGAGAAAAGGTAGCCCTGGTGGAAAAAGCGGCAGACAACAATTGGAAGATCTATGTGGAGGCAGAGGATGCCATTGGCTATCTGGACAGCCACTATCTGACAGATAACCGGGAGGCCGCCGCAGAGCCAACGGAACGGTTTGTGTCTATAGATGCGGAGGACAATGCGTCTATTTTAAGCAATCCGGATGGCAGCGGCACTTCTGTTGGAGTCCTTAAGCGGGGAGACGAGGTGACGGTCCTGTCAAAGCCCAGCGATGGATATGCCTACATTTATGATGCAGATGCCAATGCCTACGGCTATGTAGAGCAGAGTATGCTGGCGGAAGAAAAACCGGAAGAAGAAAAGCCGAAGGAAGAAGCGGAGGAGGAAAAGGAGAAGACCGCAAGCCGGGAAGCAAAGGACAACAGCGCCAAGGCGCGGACAAGTACATCCAGGAACGCGGATGTGATCGGCCCGGGAGCAGCCCCTGCAAGCGACAAAGGGACGTATTATGTGAATGTGTCCAAAGGTTATCTGGCTCTCCGAAATGAGAAATCCTATGATGCTTCAAATGAGATCGGTAAGATGTACAATGGTGATTATGTGTACTTGCTGCGGGATGATGGAGACTATTGGTATGTCTATTCTCCGTTCCTTGGTTCTTATGGATACACAAATTCCAGTTATCTGGTAAGTTCCTACAGCAGTGTAAGCCAGTACAGCAGCAATGTTTATTATGCAAATGTGTCCAAGAACTATCTGGCTCTTCGAAGCGCGCCATCTTATGACTACTACAACGAAATCGGTCAGATCGCAAATGGACAGGAGGTGGATCTGATCGATTCATCCCTTGGCACCTACTGGTATGTCTATGTACCGGCCCTTGACAGCTATGGATATGTAAATAGTGACTATTTAAGACGATAGATAGAAGGAGTGTGGAGATATGCTGAAAAATATTGACAACAGCCCGGTATGGATCTGGTATCCGGGAGACTTTGAATTGTATCATGGAATGAAGCAGAATTTCAGCCGTGTGGAAAGAGGGTTCGGCTGGCCGGCCTTCTGGAAGAGCGAGGGCTTCCGGAACCGGATCGTTTTCCGGCGGACTTATGAGCTTAAGGAAGAAACGGAATTTCAGACCTTTTCCACAGCGGTGGGTTATGTTCTGGTGCAGGAATTAAGCTTTGACCGGGAGAAAAAATATCCTCTGGGACAAAAGGTGACCTGCGGACCGGGATCGGTGAAGATCAGCGTTCATCTGGGAAAGATCGAAGCCTTTCCCAGCGTTTACATAAAAGGAGACGTGATCTTTTCCGATAAAGGATGGGACGCAGAGGACTATTCCGGCCCGGCCCAGAAGGCGGGATGGAGCAGGTACTTTACCCGGGAGGATCAGGATCCTGCAAACTGGGATTACAGTGAAAAGGTGTTTGCGCCTGTAAAAACAGAAGAAATCAACGGCGGCGTGCTTTATGAACTGGAAACCGAGCTGACGGCGGTATTGGAGATCTCATATCAGAATGGATACCGTCCCCTTAAAGTATACTGCGGAGAGTCACGGGAGGAAGCGCTGGATCTGGAGCATTGCTACTATAGCTGGGAGCCGGATCCCAAGACGGGCAGATGTCCCCGCTGTGCGGTGCGTTTTGCCTTTATTCCCCAGTGCAGGGCGGATGAGATCCGCGTGAAGGCGATCCACCAGTATGTGGACATTCCGGTGCGGGCGTCCTTTGAGGGTGACGATGAGCTTCTGAACCGGATCTGGAAGGTGTCGGAGCATACCTTTGCCCTGTGCAGCGGCGTTTTCTTTATTGACGGGATCAAGCGGGACAAGTGGATCTGGAGCGGCGATGCCTACCAGAGTATCCTGACCAACCAGTATCTTCTGGCGGATCCGGATATTGACCGGAGAACGCTTTTAGCCCTTCGGGGAAACGATCCCATGACCACCCATATCAATACCATTATTGACTATTCTCTGTTCTGGATCCTGGGAGTGGGCGAGCATTATAAGGCTTACGGGGACCGGGAATTTCTGGAGCAGATCTATCCCAAGATGTGTTCCCTGATGGACTTCTGTGCCGGCCAGGTGGAGGAGCATGGCTTCTTTACCGGACGGGAAGGGGACTGGGTATATATTGACTGGGCGGATATGGACAAGACCGGCGCTCTCTGTGCGGAGCAGATGCTGTTTGCCAAATGCTGGGATGTTATGGCAGAGGTGAGCCGGGCGATCGGCAGGGAAGACAGGGAATATGCAGATAAGTACCGGGAGCTTCTGGAGAAGATCAATGCGTTTTACTGGGACGAGAAGAAGGGAGCGTTTATCGATTCCTTTGCATCCGGACGCCGGTGCGTGACCAGACATGCCAATATTTTTGCTATTATTTACGACCTGGCAGAGGAGGGACAGAAACAGAGCATTGTGAAAAACGTACTGTTTAACGATGAGGTTCCTCAGATCACCACCCCTTATTTTAAATTTTACGAGATGGACGCTCTGTGCAAAATGGGATACCTGCAGGAAGTGCTTGAGAAGGTGAAGGAATACTGGGGCGGAATGCTGGAAAGAGGCGCCGTGACCTTCTGGGAGGAGTACGATCCCAATGTGTCCAGGGAAGAGCAGTATGATATGTACGGGGATAAATTCGGAAAGAGCCTGTGCCACGCATGGTCCGCAAGCCCCATTTATCTCCTTGCAAAATATTTTGTGGGCCTTCAGATCACAGATCCCCTGACCGGAAAGTATGAGATCCATCCGCATCTGGAGGGCTTTGGTTCCCTTCGCTGCTCCCTTCCGGTGCGGGGGAAACAGGTAAAGATCCAGTGGGATAAAGAGAAAGGCCTTAAGGTGACGGAAACAGAGGCGGAGGAAAGGCCTGCGTTTTGACAGCCGGATATCAGATAAAAATGGTTAAATATTGGTAAAATAAAGATAAAAACACGAAAAAGTCGAAATATTTTTGCAAGAATCGTTGTATCCTGTTTGTAAATATGCTAGTATAAAAAAGGTTTTATTATCAAAGAATCTTTTTTAGAGAATTGTCGTGAAGAAACATGAGCTTCACATGGAGGTATGCTCTATGACAAAATGGCATATGCTGGCAGAGCTTCTGTCTTTGTTTTTTATGCTGCTGATGTTTTTGTATTACTATGAAAAAAACGCAGTCTTATCCTTCCGGCGGCGTGTTTTCAACTGGATTTTCGGATTTTCCATTTCATCGGTCATCCTGGATCTTATTTGTGTTCATACGATCGGGAATTTCAGCCAGCTTCCAAGCTGGCTGAATTTTATTTTAAATACGGCCTATTTTATCCTGATCGTACTTGTGTGCAGCATGATCGCGCTGTATCTTTTCGATCTTATGCTTGAACATGTTTATGATAAGAAGTGTTATAAAAGATATGTGTTTGGTCTTGTGATCTTGAATACAGGCTTCCTGTGTGCGGCCCTGTCCAATGTATATACGAAGGTGCTCTTTTATTTTTCGCCGGAGGGCAGATATGTGCGGGGGCCGCTGAACCGGCTGGGATACGGTATTATGGCGGCGGAGCTTGTTATGGTCCTGACCTGCTACTGGAGAAACCGCGCTGCCGTTCCGCCAAAGGTCGTGCGTGTGATCCGCACGCTTCCGCCGATAGCGGCTGTCCTGACCTGTTTTCAGATCGCGTATCCCCAGATCCTTCTTAATGGTACGATCACAGCGGTTGCGATTCTTATTTTGTACAGCAACTTTCAAACCTGCCAGATTGAAAGGGATTATCTGACCCATCTGGGAAACCGGAAAAGCTTTCTGAACGATATTTCCGCAAAAATAGAAAGCGGACAGGCTTTTCAGATCGTTTCCGTGTCCTTAAAGCGTTTTAATGAGATCAATGAGAATTATGACCATGCCTTTGGGGACGCCCTTTTATTTACAGTGGGTAAATGGCTGGGGGAAGTGTCCGCTGAGGGCTCTGCCTATAGAGTTTCCAATGTTTCCTTTGCCGCAGTATTTCCATATTATGACGATGGGCAGGCGGAAAAGAATGCAGAGAACATCTATGAGCGCTTTGAAGGGACATGGCGGTGCAAGGGCGCCATATGCAGGCTGACGGCGTGCACCTGTGATCTTATCTGGAATGGACAGGCGTGTACGCCCAAGCTGATCATGGAGTACCTGGAGACGATGCCGGAAATGGGCCGGCTGGAGGGCAGCGAATGGATCCGCTTTAATGAGCGGGTGGCTGCACGTATCCGGCGCGTGAAGCATCTGGAAGCGATTCTTCGTTCTTCTATAAAGGAAGACCGTTTTACCATCGTTCTGCAGCCTTTGTACGACTGCAAAAATAAAGGGTTCTCCTGCGGGGAGGCGCTGGTCCGGCTGAAGGACTATGACGGGACGCCTGTGCCGGCGGGGGAATTTATCCCCATAGCAGAGAGGATGGGCCTGATCGATGAGATCAGTTGGGCGGTTTTTGAAAAGGTGTGCCGTTTTCTTTCCTCCCACCGGGATCTGCCGCTGGAATCGATATCGGTGAATTTTTCCATGCAGCAGTTTGTTGATCCCAGGCTTCTTGAAAACATTGAAAACTGCATGAAGAAGTATAAAATTCCTTTTGACAGGATTAAAATCGAGATCACAGAGCGGGTGATCATTCAGGATCTGGACTTTGTGAAACAGATCATGGGGAAAATGAACGAAAAGGGGCTTGGTTTTTACCTGGACGATTTTGGAAGCGGCTATTCCAATATTGCAGTGCTGATGCAGCTTCCCTTTGAATATGTAAAACTGGATAAGAGTGTGCTGAACTATTCCCTGGATGAAGAAAACGTCAGGAAAGCGGCATATCATATGCTTTCGTTTTTTCATAATATAGGATTTAAAGTGGTCTGTGAAGGTATAGAGACAGAAAAACAGGCAAAAACTATTACAGAGCTGGGAGCTGATTTTATTCAGGGCTTCTATTACGCGAGACCGATGGAAGAGGAGGCGTTCGCAGACTTTATCTCAAGGCGCTCCGTGCAGCCGAAATAGTAGTTGTATTCTTCCCGGAGGATAGCGTATAATTATTGTATGGGTATTTAGACAAAAAGCGAAAATGCAGCGGGAGGTCTGAAAGCATGAGAAAAAATTTTGGAGCAAAACCATATCTTTATCCGCAGCCGGTGTTTATCATCGCTACCTACGGTCCGGACGGAAAGGCAAACGCCATGAACGCGGCCTGGGGCGGGATCAGCGATGACCAGCAGATTTCTCTGTGTATCAGCGCGGATCACAAGACTACGGAAAATATATTGGAGAGAAGGGCGTTTACCGTCAGCATGGCGGATGTGGACCATATGGCCGCCTGCGATTATATCGGCATCGTCTCCGGGAAAAAGGAACCGGATAAGTTTGAGAAGGCCGGATTCCATGGGGTAAAGTCAGAGTTTGTGGATGCACCGCTGATCCAGGAGCTGCCTATCGGGGTAGAGTGTAAGCTGATCAGTTATAACAGCGAGACCTGCAGGCTGGTGGGAGAGATCGTGAATGTCAGCGTAGATGAAAGGGTGCTGGATGAAGAGGGAAGAGTAGACGCGGCAAAGGCTGCGCCGATCACTTTCGATCCGTTCAACAATGCCTATCTGAAGCTGGGGGAAAAAGTAGGCAGCGCGTTCCATGACGGGACAGCGTTAAAATAAAAATACTAGGAGGAAGGTATTATGGGAAACAAAAAATATTCAAAAGAAGAACTTCGTCACATGGCGCCGGTGGAGATCCGTAGGCTGATCCGTGCCGGAGAGATCGACGAGCCTACCTGCGGCATGGCGGACGGCTATGCCCAGGGAAATCTGGTGATCCTGCCAAAGGAATATGCTTATGATTTTCTGCTGTACGCCCAGAGGAATCCGAAGCCTTGTCCTATCCTGGAGGTCAGCGATGCAGGCAGCAGGAATTTTGTACAGATGGGAGAGGACTCGGATATTGCCAGGGACTTTCCAAGGTACCGTATTTACGAGTATGGGAAAATGACAGGGGAGTATACAGATGTTTCTTCTTTCTGGAGAGATGATTTTGTAAGCTTCCTGATCGGATGCAGCTTTTCCTTTGAGGCAGACCTTCTGGAAAACAATGTTCCGGTACGCCAGATTGAAGAGGGACGGAATGTGCCTATGTATGATACTTCCATACCGTGCCAGCCGGCAGGAGTGTTCCATGGGAATATGGTAGTGAGCATGCGGCCGATCCCATCCGGCCTGATCCCCAAGGCGGTGCAGATCACGGCGGCAATGGCCAGGGTGCACGGGGCGCCGGTACATATCGGAAATCCGGCAGAGATCGGGATCAAGGATATCAACGCACCGGATTACGGAGAAGCGGTGACCATCCGTCCGGGAGAGATCCCGGTGTTCTGGGCCTGCGGAGTGACGCCCCAGAATGCGGTGATCCAGAGCAAGCTGCCATTTGTGATCACACATGCGCCGGGACATATGTTTATCACGGATGTGCGGAATGCGGATCTGAAATACTAAAAAATAGGAAATGAGTATATTTGTGCGGGTACTTGAAAGGACTTGTGGAGTCTGGGAGAGTGCCCGCTTTTCATATGGACATAATGGAAGGGGAAAATAATTTGAGATAAGGGAATATTATAATTAGCAGTTGTGTTATATGGAAAGGATATCGTATAATATTTTTGTAAATATATGTTTCGTATTAAATGTGTTGGAGGTATTGCGGAAATGGCTCGGATCGAGTTTTGTAAATTAGGACCGATTAAAGAGTGTGCCATTGAAATAGAGAATTTCACTGTTCTGACAGGAAAACAAGCATCCGGAAAAAGCACAGTAGCAAAAAGTGTTTATTTTTGCAAGACAGTTAAAGATGATATTTATGATATCATTTTAAGAAAGTCTTTATTAGGCGGCGATACCAGTCTGCTCCAGGATGTAACCAGAATTTTGAGGAATAAATTCCTTCAGCTTTTTGGCAGCTCTATGGCAATGAATCCTGAAATGAAACTGAAGTATTATTATGCAGATAACACATATATGGAAGTTTGCCTGAGAAGGCAGGATCGAATAGAGATTTTTCTGCCTAATCTTGTCTGGTTCAATTTTAGTTCCGATATTATGGAATATTTAACAAATGATTGGCAGAAGAAAGATATAGAGAAGGAAAGCTTAAGGAGAGAGCTCAATAAACTTTTTTATGATGAGCAGGAATGTGTCTTTATCCCCGCAGGAAGAAGTCTGCTTACTTTACTGACGTCACAGATGAATTATCTGTTTGCCACTATGGATGACGAGCAGAAGAGCAGTATTGATCTCTCTACTCAAAAATATATAGAGCGGATTTTGAAAATACGCCCGTTGTTTAGCGAGGGGATAGATGGGCTGGTAAGCCAGAAAGGGAATACTCCCGGTGTGGTTCTGGATTTAAAGGCGATAGCTGCCTTGCTGAAACAGACAGAACGGATCTTGGAAGGCAAGTATATTTATAAGGATGGAGAAGAACGTTTATACATCGGTAAGGAGCATTTTGTAAAAATCAATTATGCATCCTCCGGGCAGCAGGAAACAGTGTGGATTTTCAATATTTTGCTGCATCTGATGGTCAATAATACGAAAGCCTTTCTTATCCTGGAAGAACCGGAAGCGCACCTGTATCCGGAAGCCCAGAAGGGCATGATAGATATTTTAGCATTGACTGCAAATAAATCCTGCAGCATTATGATCACCACGCATAGCCCTTATATTCTGGGAGCATTGAATAAT
>DXBU01000006.1 GCA_019116385.1 Candidatus Blautia faecigallinarum
CGTGCAGAGCTTTCCGTTTGGCATCCGGTAATATCTATGGCCATTTTTGGTAAACCATCCGCTATTTGTCCTGCTTTTGCTTTCTGATTCGATCGTTCCCTCAAAGCCCTGGGAAATGCCGCGGGAAGCATCGTTGGTATAATCTTCGGAGGTGTATTTTCCGAGAGTTTCTTCTTTTGTTATGAAATCATATTCGGAGTAATAGATTACATCCTGTTCAGCGGCCATTACGTTTGCGGAACTAACCATCAGAACTCCTGCAAGAGAGAGTGCGGTCCATATACGTTTCTTACCTGTGTTTCCTTTCTGCATATTTTCATACTCCTTTCTTAATAAGATAATATATTAAGATTTTTTGGCATCCTTCCATCAATATGATCACTTTATTTTCATATTGATCGTAAAAATATCTTAATATATCAGACATATTATTGTCAATTTTATTTCGGAATCCTGATTCGGAAAAATGCAGGCAAACGCTTGAAAATTCCAGGATCCATTGGTAATATATTAGGATAACAGGAATCAAACAGGATATAAAAGGAGAAACCAATGGAAGTAGCGGAATTTCAGAAAAAACTCAGTGATCTGTGCGCCCTTGCCGGAGAAAACGGAAAGGTCCTTACCACCGGCCAGCTTAAAGACATCCTTGCCGGGACGGATTTAGATAAAGATCAGCTCCTTAAGGTGCTTTCCTACCTGAAACTTCAGGGGATCACCATAGAGGGGGCCGTGCTTCCTGAAGAGCCGGAAAAGGGATCCGGGGAAACTGCGGACGAGGCTCCGGAAAGAGAGCAGATCCCTCTGACTGCCCAGGAGCAGGCTTATCTGGAAGATTACAGAAGCAGCCTGTCTGCCTTTCATCCCAGCGGCGGCAAAACAGAAGAACTCTTCCTCCGGCTCGCCGGCGGCAGCGAAGAGGCCAGAAACGAGCTTGCCGGGAGATACATGGATACGGCGGCTGAACTGGCTGTGGAGATGAACTGCCAGGAGATTTCCCTGGCGGATCTGATCCAGGAGGCGAATGTAAGCCTTATGTCCGCCCTTAGGGACTGCGGGGAAACCGTGAGGGATGATGCCTGGCTGCGCCGGGAGATCCGGAATGGGATCCAAAAGGCGATCAAGACCCAGCAGGATACCCGTTTTGCCGACGACGCTCTTGTGGCCAAGGTGGAGAAGCTGGAAAGTGCGGTGAAGGAGCTCACTGAGGATGAGGAAGAAAACAAATTTACAGTGAACGAGCTTGCCATTCTCCTGGATATGGATGTGGAAGAGATCCAGGATATCCTGCGCCTGACAGGGGACGATAAGTAGCGGATGCTCCTGTTTTTCCATTCTTGAAAAAAATCTCGAATCATGTTACCATAAATAGCAGTGAAACAGGAGGGATAGCTATGCAGATCAGACAGTCGGCAGAAGATTACCTGGAGGCGATCCTGGTCTTATCAAAAAACGGCTCTGCGGTCCGCTCCGTAGATATCGCCGCCATGCTGGACGTATCCAAGCCAAGTGTGAGCCATGCCATGAAACTCCTGCGGGAAGACGGTTATATCGCCATGGACCGCTATGGGACAGTGACACTTCTGGACAAAGGCGCTGAGATCGCGGACCGTATTTATGAAAGGCATAAAGTCCTTACGGGCATGTTTGAGAGCCTTGGGGTCTCGCCGGAAGTGGCGAAAGAAGATGCGTGCAAGATTGAGCACTATATAAGCCAGGAAAGTTTCGATAAGATTAAAGAGCATTATGAGAAAATGAGCGGAAAAAAATAAGCCTGTCGCCAGGCTTATTTTTATTTGCGGGAATATCGTGTTTTCGCTTCCGGCACAGGAGCGGGCGATCTGCCGGCGGCCGGAGCTGTGCTGCTTTTCTGGGGTAACTGCGCCAGGATGATGGCGCCGAACATGATGACGCAGCCCAGGATTTCCCGCAGGCTCAGGCTTTGTCCAAGGATGATCCAGCCGGCCAGGACGGAAATACAGGATTCCAGGCTCAGGATCAGGGATGCCACAGTAGGATTCATGTTTTTCTGTCCGATGATCTGCAGGGTATAGGCGACCCCGCAGGAAAGCACGCCGGCGTACAGAACCGGCATCCAGGCATTCAGGATAGAGGAGATCTGCGGGTTTTCCAGGATCAGCGCCGGAATGCCGGAAAGGATCCCGCATACCAGAAACTGGATGCAGGACATTTTTACCCCGTCTGTTTTGGGCGAAAAATGATCGATGATCAATATATGGAAGGAAAACCAAAAGGAACAGATCAGCACAAGAAAATCGCCTTTTCCAATGGAGAACCCGTCCGTGATGCAGAGCAGATAAAGGCCGGCCAGGGCCAGTGCCACAGCAGCCCAGATGAAAGGGCTGCATTTTTTCTTCAGAAAGAGCCCCAGTATGGGAACGATGATGATGTAGCAGGCGGTGATGAAACCGGCTTTGCCCACAGTAGTATACTGGATGCCGATCTGCTGAAAGTTGCTGGCGATGCACAGGGCAATCCCGCAGAGGATCCCGCCGGTGATGAGGGTTTTGCGGCTACCCTTTTCCCGGGGCGAAGGTGCGGGCCGCCCGGGCCTGCAGTCAAAAAACCAGATGACAGGGAGCAGCACAATGCCGCCGATGATGCTTCGGACGGCATTGAAGGTAAAGGGGCCGATATATTCCATGCCTACGCTCTGAGCCACAAAGGCGACGCCCCATATCGTTGCGGTTAAAAGCAGAATAAAAGAGTTTTTCAATGATGTCGTTTGCCTGTTCATATGTATTCCTTCTTTTGCATAAAGTATTTAAAAAATCCTGGTTCCGGCCACATATTTGCCGGTGATGTTCCGGTCGTCGGAAAGATAGACCAGACGTTCCAGACGCTGAAGAGGAGTAAACTCCTGAGGATAGGGAAGGTTTCTGTCGCTTAAAATCACCGCGTCAAATTCATAGCCCTTTTCAAAGCTTCCCACTTTTCCGAAGAAGGATCCGCCGCCTACAGTCGCCATATAGAAGACTTCTTCCAGCGTCAGCGGTTTAGCGGCATTGTCCTTTAAGCGCCAGTACAGCTTGGACGTCTGGATGGAATCTGCCATGACGCGGAGCATGGATACGGAAAATCCTCCGGCGATGTCGCTTCCCAGGCCGATCTTTACCCCTGCCTCCAGATACCTGCGTACCGGAGCGATGCCGGAGGCAAGATTGGTGTTGGACTGGGAACAGTGGGCGATATAGACGCCCCGCTTTTTGATCAGCGCAAGCTCTTCGTCGGGACAATGTACACAGTGTGCCATAATGGTGGGACAGCCTTCTCCTCCGAAAAGCCCGAACTGGTCATAAGCCTCCCCGTAAAATGCGGTGTTTGGACAAAGTTCCTTCACCCAGGAAATCTCGCTCAGGTTTTCTGAAAGGTGAGACTGCACCGGGAGATGATATTGCTTCTGGATGCGGCCCAGCTCCTTCATAAGCTCGTCCGTACAGGAGGGCGTAAAACGCGGGGTCAGGATGGGCCTGACATTTTTATATTTATCCTGTACCTCTTCGATCCAGGCAATGGTATCCAGGGCAGAGTCCCGGGCGCTTTTTTCCTGGAGGATATCCGGGCCGTTCCGGTCCATGTTCACTTTTCCGATGTATGCCTTTAAGCCGGTTTCTTCCATCAGGTCCATCAGAAGCTCCGTGGCTTTTACATGGAGCGTGCCAAAGGCGGACAGCCGGGTGGTGGCGCTCCTTTTTACATCGTTGACAAAAATGGAATAGGATTTCCTGGCATATTCCAGATCGGAAAATTTCGCTTCCTCCGGAAAGGCGATGTTGTCCAGCCACTGGAGAAGCTCCATGTCCATCCCTACGCTCCGGAAGCTGTACTGAGGGGCGTGGATGTGCAGATCCGTAAGGCCGGGGATGATCAGGGAATCTTCCGTATCACGGACGGGAATGCCGTGATAGGCTTCGGGCAGCTCACTGAATATCCCGGCGCACAGGCCGTTTTCGCAGACCAGGTAAGAATCCGGATAAACCCCGATCTGATTCTGGGACTGACTGTAACAGATAGTGCCTTTAAGGGCAAAGGTTGTTTGTTTCATTTGGTGTCCTCCTTCCTTTTTCGGACATCCGGGCAAAAGAAAAACTACCCTTTCTGTCCTGATCCTCCTTGAAAAGAACTTATAGACAACTATTCCGGTAGTTGGTAGAAACGTCCAACCGATTATGGACTTATATAAGTTTCCGTATTATTGTGTTCCTCTTTATTATAAAAGAAGGGGGAGGGGCTGTCAATTCATTTGTAAAACCGGTATTTTGGAGGGATGGATAAATCGCTGGTCAAAAGCCGGCTTTCGTGGTACAATGTGCAGTAAGCATTTGATCTGACAGATTTTATAGTGCCAGATTTCATAGAGACAGATTTTATAGAGATGGAGGGATACTGTGGAACTGAAAATGGGCAAGGAAACAATGAAGAAGATCATCTGGCTGATCACCTTTGCGATCCTTTTGTATGTGTGCGCAAGGAATATCAATGTGGTGCTGGAGTGCATAGGCGTTGTCTGGGGGCTGTTTTTTCCCTTTATACTGGGCGGAGCCATCGCTTTTGTCCTGAATGTGCCGATGAAGTTCATCGAACGGCATCTGTTTGAAAAGCTGCAGAAAAAAAAGAACAAATTTGCTTTGCGCATGGGACGGCCGTTAAGTCTGATCCTGGCGATCCTGTTCGCCCTGGCAGCCATTCTGTTTGTGATGTTTATGGTGATCCCGGAGCTGGGCACCACTTTTGTCAGCGTGGGAAAACGGATCGAATGGAGTATCCCCAGGCTGCAGGAGTGGCTGGAGCATACCTTCCGTCCGGATTCCCCGGTGGTGGAGTGGGCCAATTCCATTGACTTCCAGCCTCAGAGAGCACTGGATTCTGCCATGGATATCCTGAAAAACGGTGTGGACAATATTCTGTCTTCTACCGTGACGGTTACGGTAGGCATTGTCAATACCACTGCGAATACCATTATCGGGTTCATCTTTGCCTGCTATATCCTGCTGCAGAAAGAGAAATTATCCCGGCAGGCGAAAAAGGCGCTGTATGCGCTCCTTCCGGAAAATGCGGTTGTCTATATCGTGCATGTATGCTCCATTGCCCACAAGACCTTTTCCAATTTCGTGACCGGACAGTGTATTGAAGCGGTCATTCTGGGAACGATGTTTTTCATCTGTATGACCATTTTCAGTTTCCCTTATGCAATGCTGGTGGGCGTATTGATCGCGTTTACAGCCCTGATCCCCATCTTCGGAGCGTTCATCGGCTGCGCGGTGGGATTCTTTTTGATCCTGATGGTGAGCCCTATGAAGGCGCTGATGTTCCTGATCATGTTCTTAATTTTGCAGCAGATAGAAGGAAACCTGATCTATCCCCATGTGGTGGGAAGCTCTGTGGGACTTCCTTCTCTGTGGGTGCTGGTGGCGGTAACGGTGGGCGGCAGCCTGATGGGCGTTATAGGCATGCTGGTCTTTATCCCCCTTGTGTCGGTGCTGTACTCCCTGTTCAGAGAGTGGGTCTATAAAGAGCTGAAAAGGAAAAAGATCAAGGCGGAAGAGATTTCATAAGATAGAAAAAGGAGGACTCCGGATCAGGCGGGTCCTCCTTTTTTTCGATTGTCAAAATATACAAACCGGTCGATGGCGTCCAGTATATCGCGAAAATCTTCTCTGGGAGCGATATCAATGTACTCTTTTAACAGAGCCTGCTCTTTTTTCTTAAAGGGACCGTAAAAGAGATCAAAAAGATTGTGCCCCCTGAGATGGGTCTTGATCTCTTCCATGTGCAGGCGGACATCCTCCGGCGAAGTCAGATCCCTGCCCAGGACTTCCTTCAGCTTTATGCCGCTGGGGATCCGGTGCAGATACTGCTGCCATTTGTCAAAGAGGATACGGTAAAAATCTCCGGGATCTTTGAGAACACCGATTTGGGCCATGACATCTGGATTCAGGAAATAATTTTCAAAGGAATAATATTTCAGCACCAGTACGTTCTCCCGGGAGACTCTGGGCAGCCGGTCCGCGTCCTCCAGATTCCGGTCCTGATAATACCGGCAGAGGGAGGCGGTGAGCTGTTCCCGGTCTTTGCCGTCCCCGTCCCGGATCATCAGAAAACGTTCCCGAAGGTACGTCTGATTGATATATTTGAGATTGGCGTAGGTTTTGATGTTGGTACAGCTATTGGTGGAAATGATGGCGATCCGGGAGAGCTGTCCCTTCTCGTCATAGATTTCCGAATAATATTTCTGGAGCAGAAGGGGAAGCCGGCTTTTGTCCTGCTTGCCTTCCACAATAAAAACAAAGCTTACGTTCATCAGATCTCCTGCGTCGAACCCCAGGTCGTCCAGAATGGAGGAGAGATTGGTGTTTTCCCGGATGGCGGGCCGCCCGTCCTCCCCAAGCACCATCTGGCGGATCTGCCGGCTGTTAAACTGGAACAGCAGATTGGGAGAATGGGTGCAGAAGATCACCTGGCTTTTCTTGGAGATCCGGTAAAGGATCTCGCTGGATTTTTTCTGCAGGCTAGGGTGGAGGAAGATCTCCGGATCCTCCATGAGGATCAGTCCGGGGATCCGTCCCTCGTCCTCCATATAGGTTTCCAGAAGGGACAGAAGATAAATGCTGCGCATCCCTTTGGCCAGCCGGGAGACCGGGGCGGGACGGGTGTCCTTTTGAGACTGTATGGCGGCCCGTACCTGAAAGATGCGGTCTGTATTGCAGGTGAGCTCATAGCGGATGTTTCCTTCCACGCCGCCGTTCCGGTGGAAGTTTTTATTCACTTTATGGGAAAAGGCGCTTAAATTCAACTGGTAAAGCTTATATTCCAGAAGCTTTTGCGCTTCAAAGGCATTCAACTGGGCAGGCGTTTTCTGATTGATGAGCCCGATGCAGGAAAAGCAGTGGGTGCATTTTTTTGCCCGCTGGAAAATACAGCAGTCCGACCGCATCTGGTTCAGCAGGTCATCTTCCATGAAGGAGAGGATGTTTTCCTGGATCCCTTCCAGATCCCGCTGGCTGTCCAGGTAGTAGATCTTTGGAAGGATCTGAGGAATATAAGGGTTGTTCTTGTGGATGGGATCGCTGTAACGGATGCGGCCGCTGTAGTTGGCCGTAAAGGTAAAAGTGAGCGTGCCGTTCTGGTAGGAGGGAAGCTTCCGGCAGAAATCCTCCTTCCAGCTTTCCATGTTCCGGTAAGGGCTGACTCTGGAAAATCTGTGGAACAGAGCCAGATCTTCGGCAGTGACAGACAGGGAGACGGTGATCTCTATATTCTGACGCTGTTCGTTAAAATCTCCGGGGGTGATGGTATAATCGCCGCCGACGGCACAGAGCGCGTTCAGGACGGAGGTCTTGCCTACGCTGTTTTTTCCTACCAGGATCAGGGCGCTTTCAATATTTTTAATTTCCAGGTCGCGGATCAGTTTGAAATTTTTGATACGAAGATATTGGATCTGCATAGGGACACCAGCCTTTTCAATTTGCGGAAATCAGGGGAGTGCATAGCACGGAACAAGCAAAGGCGGCCTCCGGGGCAGACCGGATCACTGGGATCCGGCTGCGCCGGAGGCTGCCTTTCTATTGAAAAAGAGATCGCTTATTTATTGTTTTTCTCAACCTCGGCCATCTTCATCGCCCGAACTTTAAGAGGAAGTCCGAAGAGGGTGATGAATCCGTCTGCATCGTGGTGGTCGTACAGGTCTCCTGTGGTGAAGGAGGCAAGAGACTCGCTGTACAGGCTGTATGGAGAAGTGGTTCCGGCCTTGATGATGTTGCCTTTGTAAAGTTTCATCTTTACTTCGCCGGTCACGTATTTCTGGGTGGACTCTACGAATGCCTGGATGGCCTCGCGAAGAGGAGTGAACCATTTGCCTTCGTATACGATCTGAGCGAACTGGCTTCCCAGCTTTTTCTTGGTCTCCATGGTGTCGCGGTCAAGGATCAGCTCTTCCAACTGGTCGTGAGCTTCCATAAGGATGGTTCCTCCGGGAGTCTCGTAAACGCCCCGGGACTTCATGCCTACCACACGGTTTTCTACGATATCTACGATACCGATGCCGTTTTCGCCGCCCAGTTTGTTCAGCTCTGTGATGATCTCGGAAACCTTCATTTCCTTTCCGTTTAATGCGGTGGGAACACCGGCCTTAAAGGTAAGGGAGATTTCTGTCTCTTTGTCCGGGGCCTTCTGAGGAGTCACGCCTAAAACAAGAAGATCGTCATAGTTGGGCTCCAGGGAAGGATCCTCAAGCTCCAGACCCTCGTGGCTGATGTGCCATAAGTTCCGGTCGCGGCTGTAGCTGTGGCTTGCGTCGAAAGGAAGATGGATGCCATGTGCCTCACAGTAATCGATCTCATCCTGACGGGACTGCATGGTCCATACGTCTGTCATACGCCATGGAGCGATGATCTTCAGATCAGGAGCGAGAGCCTTGATGCCCAGCTCGAAACGGATCTGATCGTTTCCTTTTCCGGTAGCGCCGTGGCAGATGGCGCTGGCGCCTTCCTTGCGGGCGATCTCTACCAGTTTCTTGGCGATGCCGGGACGTGCCATAGAGGTTCCCAGCAGATATTTGTGCTCATATACAGCGCCTGCCTGTACACAGGGCATGATGTAGTCGTCGCAGAATTCATCAATGATATTTTCAATATATAATTTGGAAGCGCCGGAAAGCTTTGCCCTTTCTTCCAGGCCGTCCAGCTCGTTGCCCTGTCCGCAGTCTACGCAGCAGCAGATGACTTCGTAATCAAAATTTTCTTTCAGCCACGGGATGAGGGCTGTGGTGTCAAGGCCGCCGGAATATGCTAAAACTACTTTTTCTTTCATGATTATTGTTCCTCCTGATCTTGTATGTTTATCACCTGGCCGGGACGCTTTGGAAAGTGAAAACTTTGTATAAATATTCACGGACAGCGGCCGGCTCTTCTGTGTCGTTTGTTGACAAGGGATAATATACAACATTTTTTATAAATATGCAATAGGTATTTTGAAAAAAGTATAAATTAATTTTGCATAAAAATACAATTATAAATAGGAAAATACATGGAAATATGCACGAATGCCATAGGGCGGGCCTGGAAAAGTAAGAAAAGACTATTGCATAATATGCAAGAAAGATGTATAATTGGTGAAGCTTAAGACAGGCATCCCAGGGTGTCTGTATTGGAAAAGAAGATCAGGAGGAAGAGACATGATAAAAGCAGGGATCATTGGAGCGACAGGCTACGCAGGTTCAGAACTGGTACGTCTGCTGCTGGGACATAAAGAGACGGAGATCGTATGGTACGGCTCCAGGAGCTACGTGGATAAGCGCTATGCGGACATTTACCAGAACTTTTTTAAGCTGGTGGACGCCAAATGTATGGATGATAATATGGAAGCGCTTGCAGATGAGGCGGATGTGATCTTTACCGCCACCCCCCAGGGACTGTGTGCTTCCCTTATTAATGAAGGGATCCTGTCCAGGGCAAAGGTGATCGATCTAAGCGCGGATTTCCGTATTAAAGATGTAAAGAAATACGAAGCCTGGTACGGTATTCCCCATAAAGCGCCCCAGTATATCGAGGAAGCGGTCTACGGTCTTTGCGAGATCAACAGGGAGGAGATCAAAAAGGCGCGGCTCGTTGCCAACCCGGGATGCTATCCTACCTGTTCCACCTTATCCATCTATCCTCTTTTAAAGGAAGATATGATCGATTCATCCACCATCATCATCGATGCGAAATCCGGAACCTCAGGGGCCGGACGGGGAGCAAAGGTGGATAATCTGTTCTGCGAGGTCAACGAAAACATCAAAGCTTATGGGGTGGCTTCCCACCGCCATACACCGGAGATCGAGGATCAGCTTGGGTATGTCTGCGGACAGGAAGTGCTGATCAATTTTACCCCTCACCTGGTGCCCATGAACAGAGGGATCCTGGTGACTGCCTACGCTTCCCTGAAAAAAGAAGTTTCTTATGAGGAAGTAAAGGCTGCCTATGACAAATATTATGAAAAAGAAACCTTCGTGCGGGTGCTGGATCGGGACGTATGCCCCCAGACCAAATGGGTGGAAGGCAGCAATTATGTGGATGTGAACTTTAAGATCGATCCCCGGACGAAACGGATCATCATGATGGGCGCTATGGACAATCTGGTGAAAGGCGCGGCCGGACAGGCGGTACAGAACATGAACCTGCTCTTTGGATTAAAGGAGACAGAAGGGCTGCTGCAGATCCCGATGGTGCCGTAAATATCCACAGCGAAAGTTATAAAAAAGAAACACAGACGAGGAGGAAACATAGATGAAGATCATAGAAGGCGGAGTGACTGCGGCCAGGGGCTTTCAGGCGGCGGCCGCTGCCGCGCAGATAAAATATAAAGACAGGACAGATATGGCCATGATATACAGCGAGACTCCCTGTGCTGCAGCGGGGACCTTTACCACCAATGTGGTGAAAGCGGCTCCGGTAAAATGGGACCAGGAGATCGTGTATCATCATTCCGGGGCCAGGGCCGTGGTGTGCAACAGCGGCATCGCCAATGCCTGCACCGGCCAGGAAGGCTACGGCTACTGTAAGGCGACAGCCCGGGCGGCGGCAGAAGCACTTAAGGTAGAAGAGGACAGCGTACTGGTGGCGTCTACCGGCGTTATCGGAATGCAGCTTCCCATTGACCGGATCACTGAGGGGGTCCATATGCTTTCGGAAAAGCTTTCCGATACGCTGGAAGCAGGGACAGAAGCGGCCAAAGCCATTATGACCACCGATACAGTGAAAAAGGAGATCGCCGTACAGACAGAGATCGGAGGAAAGACCGTGACTATCGGCGGAATGTGCAAGGGCTCCGGGATGATCCATCCCAATATGTGTACCATGCTCGCATTCCTTACCACCGACGTGGATATCAGCAAGGAACTGCTCCAGGAGGCACTTTCCCAGGATATCAAGGATACTTATAATATGGTGTCTGTGGACGGCGATACCTCCACCAACGACACCGTTCTGCTTTTGGCAAACGGTGCGGCGGGAAATCCCAGGATCACCCAGAAAGATCAGGACTACCACACTTTCTGCAAAGCATTAAACCAGGTAAATACTTTCCTGGCAAAGAAGATCGCCGGAGACGGAGAAGGGGCTACCGCTCTTTTTGAGGTGAAGGTGGTAGGCGCGGCTTCCAAGGCGGACGCAGTGACCCTGAGCAAATCGGTGGTGACCTCTTCCCTTACCAAGGCGGCGATCTATGGCCACGACGCCAACTGGGGAAGGATCCTGTGCGCCATGGGCTACTCCGGCGTGCAGTTTGACCCGGAAAAGGTGGATCTGTATTTCGAGAGCAGGGCAGGAAAGATCAAGATCATCGAAAACGGTGTGTCCACCGGATACAGTGAGGAAGAAGCCACCAAGATCCTGGCGGAAGACGAAGTGACCGCCATTGCGGACGTAAAGATGGGAGAGGCAGAGGCAACGGCCTGGGGCTGCGACCTTACTTATGATTATGTAAAGATTAACGCGGATTACCGTTCCTGACCACAAAGGGAAGGGGAGACGTGATGGAAAAAGGAATCGTATAGAGGAGAACTGGATTATGGTAAATCAAAAATATCTGGACAAAGCGGAGGTGCTCATTGAGGCCCTTCCCTATATCCAGCGTTTCAACCGCAAGATCGTGGTGGTAAAATACGGCGGAAGCGCCATGCTGGATGAAGAACTGAAGGCAAATGTCATTAAAGATGTGGTTTTGTTAAAGCTGGTAGGATTCAAGCCGATCATCGTCCACGGCGGAGGCAAGGAGATCAGCCGCTGGGTGGGAAAAGTAGGTATGGAGGCGAAATTTGTCAACGGTCTTCGGGTGACGGATAAAGACACCATGGAGATCGCCGAGATGGTCCTGGGAAAAGTAAACAAAGAACTGGTCACTCTGGTCCAGTCTTTAGGCGTGAAAGCGGTAGGCATCAGCGGAAAGGACGGCGGGCTCCTTCAGTGCCGGAAAAAGCTTTCCAAAGGGAAAGACATCGGGTTCGTGGGAGAGGTGACGGCGGTGCAGCCGAAGATCCTTCAGGATCTCCTGGAAAAGGATTTTCTTCCTATCGTATTCCCGGTGGGCTATGATGAGAATTTTGCCACTTATAATATCAATGCGGACGACGCGGCCTGCGCCATCGCGGAAGCGGTCCATGCGGAAAAGCTGGCCTTCCTTTCAGACATCGAAGGGGTATACAAAGACCAGAACGATCCGTCCACGCTGATCTCGGAGCTGCATGTCCATGAGGCAGAGGCGCTGATCTCGGAGGGATATGTGGGCGGAGGCATGATCCCGAAGCTGCAGAACTGCATCGACGCCATCGAAAACGGGGTGAACCGGGTGCATATCCTGGACGGAAGGATCCCCCACAGCCTGCTTTTGGAAATCTTTACCAACAAAGGTATCGGAACTGCCATATTAAGAGAAGACGGGGAGAAATATTATCATGAATATGCGTGAACAAATAGAGGAATCAGAAGTAAGTATCCTGCACACCTATAATCGTTTCCCGGTGGTGTTTGACCGGGGAGAAGGCTGCTATCTTTATGATACGGAAGGAAAAAAATATCTGGACTGCGCGGCAGGGATCGCTGTGAACGCTCTGGGATATCATTACCCGGGCTATGACGAGGCGCTGAAAGCCCAGATCGACAAGCTGACTCACATTTCCAACCTGTATTACAATGAACCTATGAGTGAAGCGGGGGCCAAGCTGGTACTTGCAAGCGGCCTTTCCAAGGCTTTCTTTACAAACAGCGGGACAGAGGCCATAGAGGGCGCTCTGAAAGCGGCCAAAAAGTATGCCTACGAGAGGGACGGCCATGCGGGCCATGAGATCATAGCCATGAACCACTCCTTCCACGGCAGGAGCATCGGCGCTCTTTCCGTTACAGGAAACGCCCATTACCGGGAACCCTTTGAACCGCTGATGGGCGGTGTGAAATTCGCCGATTTTAATGATCTGGAAAGTGTGAAGGCTCAGGTCACAGATAAGACCTGCGCGATCATCACAGAGGTGATCCAGGGGGAAGGCGGGATCTACCCGGCGGAGCAGAGCTTCCTGGAGGGACTGCGCCAGCTTTGTGACGAAAAGGATATCCTCCTGATCTTTGATGAGATCCAGTGCGGCATGGGCCGGACAGGCAGCTATTTCGCATGGCAGGCCTACGGCGTCAAGCCGGATATCATGACCTGCGCCAAGGCCCTGGGTAACGGAGTGCCTGTAGGAGCCTTTGTTTTAAACGAAAAAACTGCGTCGGCGTCTCTTAAGCCGGGCGATCACGGGACCACCTATGGGGGCAATCCCTTTGTGTGCGCGGCGGTGAGCAAGGTGTTTGATATTTTTGCCAGGGATATGATCCTGGCTCATGTACAGGAGATCACGCCGTATCTGGAAGAAAAGCTGGATATGCTCGTGAAGGAATACGACTGTGTGGCCCTGCGGCGTGGAAAAGGGCTGATGCAGGGTCTGGTGATCCAGGGACGCCCGGTGGGAGATATCGTGAAGAAGGCGCTGGAAAACGGCCTGGTGGTGATCACAGCCGGAAGCGATGTGCTGCGGATCGTACCGCCCCTTGTGATCACCAGAGCGGAGATCGATGAGATGATCGGGAAGCTGGAGATGAGCCTTAAGGCCTGACAGAGAAAGGATAGAGAATGATTGCGGATATTTTGATCGTAGCCCTTGTCCTTGCAGCGGCAGGGGCTGTGGTCCGCTGGAAGTGGAAACACAGAAAAGACGGCGGATGCGGGTGCGGCTGCGGCGGATGCAGAGGGTGCTCGCGTAAGGAAGAGGAGTGAAGAGGGGGATGCCTGAGAATGCAGATTCTCAGGCATTTTTTTCAGACGCACTGGTCCGTCCCATTCCTTTTCTCCAAAATACAGTACCTCTGTTTTGCTCTGAAAGTCAATCAGAGTTTTCCAGTACAAAAAATTTCCTCTTGACAACTATCCTTGTCAATGCTATCCTACAAATGACAAATAAACTTGTCAAAATGACAATAAACCATGTCAACCCTCTCTGCGGAAATCGGGGAGAAATCGAAAAAACAGCGAAAGGAAAAAAAGGATGAAAAAAACACTGAAAAACTAAGGGGGGGGGTAAAACGGAATGCCATTAGAAAACCGTCTGAAGGAACACCGTGCCAGGCTGGGTATGAACCAGTCCGAACTGGGAAAACGAAGCGGCGTATCCCGCCAGACCATCAGTCTGATCGAACGCGGCGACTATTCACCGTCCGTTACACTCGCCCTGAAGCTCGCCAAAATCTTCCAGGTAAAAGTGGAAGACATTTTTACATATGTGGAGGACGAAGAAACGTGAAAGGAAACGTTCACATTTATCATTATTGACGCAGCAGGCGCGTCAGAAGGAGGAAAAATGCAAAAGAAAATCAGGAATACGTACATAAAATATGTTCTGCTCCTTCTTCTCTGCACAGCCATAGGCGGTGTGACGGGAGCTGTCATCACATGGGTCAACATGGACGGCATCGGCACCGGGGCACAAGGCTTTATCCTTGCTCTAAGGACGGCCATGCTCCCGCTTTTGCTCGTGCTGTTCCTTCTGGACGTCATTATAGGAGAGACGGTCCTGAAAGTGAACGCGGCCCTGGGAAGACAACTGGAGAATGCTCAGGATGAGGAAGGAGACGCCATCGAATACAACCTGGAGCTGATGTCCGCCATCGCTTTGATATCCGGCACAGCCATAAGCGTCCTGTCCCTGATCATTCTGTCCACCGGATATTCCATGGACTATATCGCCAATGTGTCCGGAAACCAGGGAAGAAGGCTGATGGGAGCCTTTGCCGTCTTTGTGATCGGAAACGCCTATCACGGCTGGTGGCAGTTAAGGTACATCAAAGGGCTCCAGAAGCTTTATCCGGAAAACAACGCCGACCCCACCTCCCGGAAATTTCAGGAGCAGTGGCTGGCCTGCTGCGATGAAGCAGAGAGGGAGCTGATCTATCAGTCCTCCTATAAATCCTATCTGTTTACCACCAGGCTGGTAGCCCTGCTGACCTTTGCCGCTCTTTTGACCCATCTGATCTGGGATACCGGGATCGCGGCAGTGATCTTCCTGGGGATCGTATGGATCGGCATTACCGCGTCCTACTGCACCAGTTGTGTAAGGATCAAGCGCAGGAAACTGAATACATAAGCAGCCGCTTCCTGCAGCAGATTTTTCAGCCGCTGCGGGAAACATAAAAAAATAAAAAGACAGAACATCATACTGAGAAATGAGGAGACCTATGAAACTGGAAGTAAAAAATCTGAAAAAATCCTTCGGAGAAAAGGAAGTGCTCCATGAAATATCCTTCTCCGTAGAAAGCGGCAGCGCCCTGGGCCTTTTAGGGCGGAACGGCGCCGGCAAGACCACGACCATCCGTATCCTGATGGACGTATTTAAAAGCAACGGAGGGGAGATCCTTCTGGACGGGCGCCCTTTCCGGCCAAAAGAGCATGGCATCGGTTATCTGCCGGAGGAAAGGGGCCTGTACCCTAAGAAGACCGTAAGCGAGCAGCTCATTTACATGGGAATGCTCCGGGGCCTTACCGCCAGACAGGCAAAAGAAAATATGAAAAAGTGGCTGGAGCGTATGGAAGTGGCGGAGTACGAAAACCGCAAACTGGAGACTCTTTCCAAAGGAAACCAGCAGAAAGTCCAGCTTGCCCAGACCCTGATCTGCGACCCGGAGATCGTGATCCTGGACGAACCCTTTTCCGGACTGGACCCGGTAAACTCCCAGATCCTGAAGGATGTGATCACCGAACAGATCCAGGACGGGCGTCTGGTGATCTTTTCCAGCCACCAGATGAGCTATGTGGAAGAGTTCTGCGAGGACATCGTGATCCTCAATCACGGAGAAGTGGTGCTTTCAGGTGATCTAAAAGAGATCAAAAGAGAATTCGGACAGGACCGCCTGGTGCTTTCAAGTCTTAATGAAGCCCCCGGGAAGCTGGCTGAACGCTTGAGCAGCACATTCGACGATCTTCTGGAGGTGGAAAAGATCCAGAAGGACCGGGTGATCATCCGCAAAAAAGCCCCCGACGGCAAAACCGCCATCCTGGAGAGACTTTTGCAGGAAAAGGTGGACCTGGAATTTTTCGGCCTGTACGAACCCTCCCTTAACGACATCTTCGTAGAAAAGGCAGGAGACGACCTTTGAAAATAGCTTTTCAAATCTACCCATATGGCGCGCCGAACGCGCCAGGAAAGAGGAAAGTTTGAAAACGGATTTTCAAATCTACCTATATGACGCGCCGAACGCGTCAGGAAAGAGGAAACGATGAAACAATTTATGACGGTATTAAAATTTGAACTGAATAACTATTTTAAAAACAAAAGCTTTCTGGTCACCACCCTGTTTCTGGCCGTGCTGCTGGTGGGTGTGATCGTAGTCCCCACCTTCTTTCTGCCGGGACTGACCGGCGGCGCTTCAAAGGGGGAAGAAACGGAACAGACAGAAGAAACTTCCCAGGAACAACTGGGTATTTTCGTCAATACAACGGAGATCGCCGATGTGGACAGCCTTCTGGCCATGATCCCCGGCCAGTGGAGCAGCTATGAGGACGAAGAAAGCCTGAGATCCGCTGTGGAAGCAGAAGAGATCGAAGCAGGCTTTGTGCTGAACGGCCCCTCGGATGCGGTATACGTGGTAAATAACCTTACCATGTCGGAAAACCTTTCCCAGACCTTCTCCAGCGCCCTTGCTCAGTACCAGAAACAGACGTATCTGAAAGACCATGGCCTGAGTCCGGAGGAGATCGCCCAGGCGGACAGCTTTTCTGTAAACTTGGAGCAGGAGGTCCTGGGCAAGGACGGCTCCCGCAATTACTGGTATACCTATGTGCTGGTGTTCGTGATCTATATGCTGATCCTGTTCTACGGACAGATGATCGCCGTATCCATTACCACAGAAAAGAGCAACCGGGCCATTGAGATCCTGGTGACCAGCGTGAATCCCAACAGCCTGATCTTCGGAAAGGTGCTGGCAGGAGCCATTGCCGGCGTCCTGCAGATGGTGGTGATCATAGGAGCCGGCTTCGGCGCCTACCGTGCCTGCCGGGAAGCCTGGGGCGGCATGCTGGATTTCCTTTTCCAGATACCGGGGAACGTGATGGCGTCCTTTGTGGTGTTCGGTCTTTTAAGCTACCTGCTTTATGCTTTTATCTTCGGAATGCTGGGGGCTATGGTCTCCAAGACGGAGGATATCAGCAAAAGCGCTACCCCTGTGACCTTGATCTACGTGGCTTCCTTTCTCATTGCCATGGTGGGACTTACGGACAGCGACAGCCTTCTGATGAAGGTTGCCTCCTTCGTCCCCTTTACCTCCGGAAACGCCATGTTCATCCGGGTTTCCATGGGAAGCGTGGCTTTGTGGGAAGTAGGGCTTTCGGTACTGCTCCTGGTCATCGGCTGTGTGGCTGCGGGAATTCTGGCGGCAAAGATCTTCCGCTTCGGAACCCTGCATTACGGAAACCCCATCAAACTCACCAAGGCCCTGAAGAGCATGGGACAGCAGTAAATTTTTTTCCGGATCCCGGCCTTTATGCATAAAAAAAGAAAAAACGTATAAGCTAATAAAAAACAAGAGAGGTGCTGCCCGTGCGGCGCCTCTTTTTGACAGATGGAGGGAATGCTTATGTGGGGAATTCTTGTGGCGCTGCTTTCCGGCGCATTGATGAGCATCCAGGGCGTGTTCAATACGGAAGTGACAAAGCAGACCAGTCTCTGGGTCTCTACCGGATGGGTACAGCTTTCCGCCTTTCTGGTATGTGCGGCCGCCTGGATCTTTACCGGAAGGGAGAGCGTGGGCGCCCTGTTGCAGGTGGATCAGAAATATACCCTTTTAGGGGGAGTGATCGGAGCGTTTATCACCATAACCGTGATCATGAGCATGGGATCCCTGGGACCGGCCCGCGCGGCTATGCTCATCGTGATCTCCCAACTGGCGGTGGCTTATGTGATCGAACTTTTCGGCTGGTTCGGGGTGGAAAGGCAGCCCTTTGAATGGCGCAGGATCCTTGGCCTTTTGATCGCAGTGGCAGGTATCGTGATCTTTAAATGGGAAAATTCTTAAATTAGTATTGTAAAACTTGTAATAATTCGTTAAAATAAGACATGGTTAAGTATGAGATTCGGGGAGCTTGCCGCAAATATGTGGTAAAGGAGTGAACCGTTATTTCATGAAGAGGGAAAGAAAAAAAGGGTCTGCCTTGTATTTGGGTATACTTTCAGCAGCACTGCTGGCTGCCCTGTCCGGCTGTGGAAACCGGCAGGCAAGGTTTCTGACCGGAGAAGAGACGGCCGCCACCGCAGAACCCTCCCCCGGGGAGGAAGCGCCAAACACAGAAGCGGAAGAACCATCTAAGCCGCCCCAGAAGATATTTGTGGACGTATGTGGGGCTGTGGCGAAGCCGGGAGTCTATGAGCTTGCGGCGGACAGCCGGGTGTTTCACGCCATAAACGCGGCGGGAGGTTTTCTGGATACAGCGGCTTCAGAGTATGTAAACCGCGCAGAACCCATCAGCGATGGAGAGCAGGTCTATGTCCCCTCCAGGGAAGAAATGGAGGGACAGATGGCGCCAGTCCTTAGAGAAACCGCAGATCCGTCCGCAGCAGAGGCCAAGGTCAATCTGAACACCGCAGACAAGGAGCAGCTGATGACCCTTACCGGGATCGGAGAAGCCAAAGCAGAGGCAATCCTCGCATATCGGGAGGAGAGCGGCGGATTTCAGACGGTGGAAGATATTTTAAATGTATCGGGTATCAAAGAAGGTACCTTGGAAAAGATAAAAGACGATATCACAGTAGAATAGGAGTAATGGAATGAGCAGGAAAGTATTAGTGGTGGATGACGAAAAATTGATTGTCAAAGGGATTCGGTTCAGCTTGGAACAGGACGGAATGGAAGTGGACTGTGCCTATGACGGGGAAGAAGCCGTAGAAAAAGCGAAAGAAAAAAAATACGACATTATCCTTCTGGACCTTATGCTCCCCAAGATGGACGGGCTTGAGGTATGCCAGCAGATCAGAGAATTTTCCAATGTTCCCATCGTTATGCTCACAGCCAAAGGCGAGGACATGGACAAGATCCTGGGCCTGGAGTATGGAGCGGATGACTACATCACCAAGCCTTTCAACATTCTTGAAGTAAAGGCCCGCATCAAAGCCATCATGAGGCGTGCGGGAAGCGACCGGGAAGAGAAGGAAAAGGCAAAGACGATCCAGGTGGGAGATCTCCGCATGGACTGCGAAAGCCGGCGGGTATTTATTGCCGGAAAAGAGATCAACCTTACCGCCAAAGAATTTGACGTGCTGGAGCTTTTGATCTTTAACCCCAATAAGGTATACAGCAGGGAAAATCTGCTGAATATCGTGTGGGGCTACGAATATCCCGGCGATGTCCGCACTGTGGACGTACATATCCGCCGCCTTCGTGAAAAGATCGAAGAAAATCCCAGCGAGCCGAAATATGTACACACAAAATGGGGTGTAGGTTATTATTTCCAGGGGTAATCCATGAAAAAGAGAAAATTTTTTAAGAGCCTGCGTTTCCGCATTCTGCTGATCCTGATCGTTCTGGGCATTGTACCCAGCGTGATCGTCACAGGGCTTGTTATAGCGGATTATGCAGATAAGGCAGTGGAGACGAAGATTGGAAATCTCCGCAGGGAATGCAGTATTTTGTGCAGCCTGATAATTAAAGAGAATTATCTGAATGACTCCAGCTCCCAGGCAGTAAATGCCAAGCTGGAGTTATTATGTAACACCTATTCCAGCCGGATCCTTTTAGTAAACCGGGATTTCCGGATCATAAAGGACACGTACGATACAGACACCGGAAAAAGCCTGATCTCCCCCGCAGTGATCCGCTGCTTCCAGAATGGGACAGAACCGGTATACATTCGAGATGGGGAGAATGTGGAGATCGCAGTGCCGGTAAGGAGCCCGGAAGTACAGCAGCTTCAGGGGGCCATGCTGGTGACGGTTTCTTTTAATGAGATCGGCATCATCGTGGATATGCTGGAACAGAATGGGATCCTGATTATCGGCATCATCGTGGTGCTGTCGGTGCTTCTGGCCTACGCTCTGTCTACTGTTTTGGTAAAGCCTTTTGCCAGAGTTACCAGATCTATTGAGGACCTTACAGACGGCTATCAGAATGATGCCATTTCTGTGCCGGATTATACAGAGACCGAGCTGATCACCGATGCCTTTAATAAAATGCTCTCCAGAATGAAGATCCTGGACGAATCCCGGCAGGAGTTTGTCTCCAATGTGTCCCATGAGCTGAAAACGCCTCTTACCTCTATGAAGGTCCTGGCGGATTCCCTGGTAGGGCAGGAAGGCGTGCCGGAGGAGCTTTATCAGGAGTTTATGCGCGACATTACCGCAGAGATCGACCGGGAAAACAAGATCATCACAGACCTTCTGTCTCTGGTAAAAATGGATAAGAAGGTGGCGGATATCAACATTTCCCATATGGATATCAATCAGCTCCTGGAAGATCTGCTGAAAAGGCTGCGTCCTATTGCAGATAAGCGGAACATCGATCTGATCCTGGACTGTTTCCGCCCTGTGGAGGCCGATGTGGATGAGGTGAAGTTTACCTTGGCCATCAGCAATCTGGTGGAGAACGGGATCAAATATAATGTAGACGATGGGTGGGTCAGAGTGTCTTTGGACGCGGACCATAAATATTTTTATGTGACGGTGGCGGACTCTGGAATGGGTATTCCGGAGGAATCCATAGAACGTATTTTTGAACGGTTCTATCGTGTGGACAAGTCCCACTCAAGGGAGATCGGCGGTACCGGCCTTGGCCTTTCTATCACCAGGAGCGCCATTGCCATGCATCATGGATCCATCAAAGTATACAGCAAGGAAGGCGAGGGAACCACTTTCTCAGTAAGGATTCCCTTGTCCTATATCCCCTAGGAGGTGTCAGGTGAAAAGAGTAATAAGCATGCTGCTTTTTCTGCTTCTGACAGTCTGTGCCGCAGCCGGCTGCCAGGTGGAGACGGAGGAGGTGCAGAACACAGGTGCGACCGGGTATTACCATTACTACCTGAGCGCAGATGAGACAGAACTGCTGAAAGAATCTTACACCCCGGAGAACGAAGCGGCCCAGTCTATGATCGGGGAACTGCTCACAGCCCTTTCAGAGCCGGAACCCGGAGAAGGGCAGACGGCGGTCCTGCCGGCAGCGGTTTCCATAGAGGAGTATGAGCTGGGAGAAGACGGAGTATTAACAATCAATTTCAACAGAGCTTATAATGATATGAGCAAATCCAGAGAGATCCTGGTCCGGGCAGGCGTTGTCAAAAGCTTTGTCCAGGTTCCGGGTATCCGTGCCGTGCTCTTTCTGGTAAATGGGGATCCCCTTACCGATTCCAGGGGCGAACCATTGGGGGAAATGAACGGAAATACCTTTGTTTCCTATCCGGGAGAGGATATGGATGCCTACTGTGACGAAACCTTTGTCCTGTATTTCGCGGACAGGGCCGGGGAGCATCTGGTACAGGAAGAAAGGACTCTATATTATAGAAGAGATCTGCCAAAGGAGCGGGTGGTCTTAGAACAGCTTAGTACCGGGCCGATGAACCGGGGCTGTTATCCCACCGTTCCGGAAAACCTTTTGGTCCGGGATATTGTGATCTCAGACCGGATCTGCTATATCGATCTGGACCGAAGCTTTTTGGACTACACGGCAGAAGGCACGGTATCGGGAGAGGTGAGCATTTATTCTATTGTCAATTCTATTATTGACGCCTGCGAAGTGGACAAGGTACAGATCCTGATCGACGGGGAAGCAGAAGGCGAGCTTTTGGGCGGACTGGAAAGCTACCGTTTTTACGAAAAAAATGAAAGTCTTGTAATAGAGACAGTTGTGCAGGAGTCCTGAAAGAGATAAGGAGGAAGTGCATGTGATAAGGCGCCCTGTGTGTCTTGCATGCCTTATTCTGGCGGCGGCTGTGTTTTTGGCAGATGGGCTTGGGTTTCCCCTGATCCGGGGAAATCCCCTTCCCGCTTCTGTACAAAACTGGATCAAGACACATCCGGACGCTCAGATCTGCGGAGAGGCCGTAAGGTGTGCCAAGACAGAATTTTCCCAATCTATTTATCTAAATCATACCTATCTGATCTATCAATCTGAAAAAGTTTCCATTGAAAATGTAAGAGTATTTTTAAAAGAAGAGAGAGAAATTCCCGTTGGGACCATTCTTTTGGTGTCCGGAAAATTGGAAGCCATAGAAGGACCAAGAAATCCGGGAGAGTTTGACAGCCGCCAATATTACGGGGCGGACCGGATCTATTATTTCCTAAAGGATGGGGAAATCCAAAGCTGCTCCAAGGATTATCGGCTCGTAGGGGAGTTTTTGGCCCGGCTGCGGGCAAAATTCCAGGCCATTCTTTCCCAAAGCGCGGCAGAGGCGGCGCCGGTAATGGAAGCCATGGTGCTGGGAGAAAAATCCAGCCTGGAGGAGGAGCTGAAGATACGGTATCAGATGGCGGGGATCGTTCATATCCTGGCCATAAATAGTACTTGAATAGAAGTATGTGTTTTGTGTTGACAATGTCCGAAAATTCGGACTAAGACAACATGGTTTACACAAAAAGAAAAAAGTGTGCTATGTGTAAAACTATAATGTATATGAAAGAATTTTTTTGAAGACAGGCAAGAGTTACAATAAAATTGTACTATTGAGTACAGTGAGGAATATAATACTTAAAAAAAACATTTTAATTAGCTCTAATAGATAAAAACAAGAGTTTTAGTAGATGTGTAATTTATATTAAGCCATTGTGCATAAAGCATGAATATTTAATTTAAAATTCTAAAGTAATTGGTAAGATTGAATATTCTATATATTGAAAAAAATATTCATTTTGTTATAATTATTTTATGGTGTATGGACAGGTAATAGGAACAGCAGGGTTTCTATTGGCTTTTTTTATTAAGATTATTAGGTGTTCTACTTTAGTTATGCTTTTTAACATGTGTACTGTAGAATAACGAGGATTTGTTATTCTTTTTGAGGCAAAATACAAGTAAGAAATGATAGGGGGAATTGGGCATGGACAATACACTCAAGATAAGGCAGAAAAGCTTTGCTAAACTTTTGAATCGCGGACAAAGAAAAAATGAGAAAAACTGGGAAATGCTTTGCAGTTCACAATTTCCATTGGTTCCTTTTATAGGTGCTGGAATGTCTGCTTGGTGTTATAAAACGTGGAGTCGTCTTTTGAAAGATATTGTAGCTGAAAATTATTCGGCTATGTGTGCAGATATTGTTGAAAAGGCCTTAAACTGTACAGAGAAGCCTGATTTTAAAGATGCCTCTAATAAAAGTAATTTTCATTGGATGGAAGAAATCGCAGAATGTATTTTTGATGATAATGAAGAAGATTATAAAAAGAATGTTGAAAAATTTGTCTTAAAAAATAAGACGAGTACAAAAAATGCAGATTCTATACTTCGACAATTACGATATTACGTCGGAAATGAAGGAATAAACAAGAAAAGTGCAGCTGTTAAAGCTTTGTATCGTGAATTTGATTCTGAATTAATGAATGAGCATGGAAGAGTACCTGAGTATCAGAGCTATTTTCACAGACTTTTTAAAGGAATATTAATAACAACAAACTATGATAGAGCTCTGGAAAAATGCTATCCTTCTTTATTTAGTTACTCC
>DXBU01000071.1 GCA_019116385.1 Candidatus Blautia faecigallinarum
GCAATACTATTATTAGATAAATAATTCGACAGCAGAAAACCAGAAATTCGGACAATACAATTATACATATCTGGTTCTTATCAAAGAAGATTTTTCCCCATAGACACAGAAAATTTTACGCCCTCTGTAGAAAAAAAGGAGCTGTATCAATACAGCTCCTCTTTCTCTGCCCTTATATACATTCCATCGTCCAGATCACATCCTCAACAACCCCCTTTGTCTGCAAAACTGCCTCCCAGGCATCCTCAATGTCTTCCTCCGAAGGGAAGAAGCTGTTGTCTCCCGGCTCCATTGTGGCAGTGAAGAACACATCGATTTTCTTCGGGCATTCCTCTGTGTGTTCCGGGATCTTCAGACCCATCTTCTCTTTCAGATAACGAATCAGCCGGTGCAGGCTGTGCGTGTGAAGAACGCTTTCTTTTTCTAGGGTTCCCAATTCGTCTTCCGGTTTGGCATACAGCTCCACGATATGCTTCAGATACCGTTCGCAGATGTTCTGCCCCAGCGCCGCCAGAGTTCCCCCTTCCGTTCCGGTTTCACGCACACGTAGGAAAAAACGGTAATCTCGTTCTGCAAAGGCAAAATAGCTGTTTTCTTCCATAATATTGTCCCATCCTTTCTTTTGGCAGCCTTTTGTCATCAGCCAAAGAAAAAGCACCACAGACCGCAGTGCTTCTTCCTATCTCTTATTCCGGTTGTTCCGTGAAAGATAAAAGCGGTCCCGGAAGCAGGTATCCCAGATCCAGGTAGGTAGCGTCTTCCAGCATCCAGTCCGGATCATCAGTCGGGATATGTGCTCCCATAATCTGCTGCACATCGCCTTCCGTTCCTCCGTTTTCCAGGATCCGGTGCAGTGTGTCTTCCAACGCTCCTGCAATGTCCGTATTTCCCGGTGTGGTGATGCAGTTCCATACACAATAGGAACCGGCCACAATGTACTCCGCAATGACTTCTCCTTCGTTTAACAAACTATGTAATAAGATCATATTGTCTCCTCCCATTTTCTCTTTTTCTTCAATATGAGAGAAAAACATATTTCCGATTCCTGTCTGGATCATTGGTTATGCCTTTGTCAATGGGGCTGTATATTAGGGACTGGGATCTTTGGTCCTCCATCCGGTTTTCGTGATGCGCCCTTTCCTCTTCAGATCCTCCAAAATCAGCTCTCCCTGAATCGAAGATACCCTGCAAATGCGCATGATCCGGCCGACAAATACATCCTGGCGTCCGCATAAGGCTGCCTCAAGCTGCTCTTCCGCTGCTTCCCGTTCTGCCTTTGAAAGACACTCTGTACGATCCGCCTCCGGAAAAGTCCCTAGCTGCGGCTCTTTCTTTGTTCCCGGTTTCTTCTTTTTGTCCAGTCCTTTCCCGTCTCCCGGCGCAGGTGCTTTGCTTCCATCCCCTCTGCCCGTGTCTTCCGTAAAAATCAGTTCCAGCTGCTGGTATCCCTGTCCGAATGTCTGTCCCGCTTTCTTCCGTCCTGTCATAAAATTCTCCTCTTTTCCTGCAGATTTTACCGTTTTTTGAAAAAATCACCCAAATTACCGAAAGTTTTTCCGGTTTCGTGCGTCTATTATATAGATGGGGAAAATGGCCCGGGGCTTGCCTGACTGACAACCTGCCCCGGGCCGTTGTTTTTAAATCTGTTCGAGGACCGATCTGGCATCATCCAGATAATTAGATGTCTCCTCGATCATTTCGATATAAGTCTGCATTTCTTCCCCTCGGTCTCCGTTTCGGAAGTTGTCCGGGAGATTTTCGAGGCTTTCGTATTCTTCCGCTTTCACCTCGTCCAAAATGTCCATCGCTTCGGAAATTTTGTTAAATGCCTGTTCCATTTTTTTTCTTCTCTGTCTGTTCATTTTTTCTCTCCTATTCTACCGTCAGTGCATCCCATGCTGTCCGCAACTGTTCCAACGGCACTCTTTCTAGCTTGTTAAATGCCTGGCAGAACAGCCGGATCTGTTTCCTCAGCGATTCCGCTTCCAGTTCCGCAAGCAGGTCTTCCTTTGTAAAAAATAACTTGTAGTCTTCACATGGTTCCCCCACATTACGGAAATCGTTCTCCATGGAAAACCTGGCATCCCAGCCTCTCCCGTCCTTGGGTCCTGCAGTGAGATACTTCCTTCCCACACTTTTGACTTCCCATTCCTGGATCCGGTTGTCTTCCGTGACTCTTCTGGCTGCGTTGCCGATCAGGTAGACCCAGACCGTCTGTCCCTTTTTAAACTCTTCTTTCTTCACGATTCTTTCCCCTCCTCAATTAGCTCCAATTCGTTCCTTGCAACCCCGGTGATATAAGCATACTGCCCACAGTGGGGACACTTCTCTGTTTTCACATACAGCCCTTTTCCACGCACTACATTGACGATTGTGACCGTGGATCCTGCACTGATGCCATGTCCTCCTTTGTTGGAGATATCACAAAGGCATCTCGCCTTTCGGCCTTTCAGCATCTCACCTGTATACTTTTTTGGTATCATGCCAACTCCCCCTTATCATTTTTCTTCTGCTTCTTCCAAGCACTGCCGCAGATCATCAATCACGTCCGCATATAAATCAGCCCTTGCGCCATGGTAACCCAGAGACCAGTGTCCATGGGATGACAACTGTTCTTCCCTGGACTGGTAGTCCGCTTCTTTTGCTGCGGCACGCCTTTGCTGCCGTTCATAGCCCCGAATCAATTCCTCAATTTTCTTTTTCAGATCTTCCATCATGATTCCTCCCTTGCCCGTTAATACTTTTCTTTTGCTTCGCTTAACGAAGCCAGATTTCCTGTCTTTAAATCTTCATAAAA
This sequence comes from Candidatus Blautia faecigallinarum, assembly GCA_019116385.1. Classification (GTDB taxonomy): domain Bacteria; phylum Bacillota; class Clostridia; order Lachnospirales; family Lachnospiraceae; genus Blautia_A; species Blautia_A faecigallinarum. The sequence continues at coordinate 2,798 of DXBU01000071.1, forward strand.
TGCTTCTGTCGGATTGTCCACCTTGTAGCACGGCCGTCCGTCGAAAAATACCAGGTACGTCTCCGTGACCAGTTCATGCATAACCGTGGTGTAGGCCTTTGTCATGGCACAGCCGCCCATGACCGGGTCCCCGTCTTCTGTCACATCGAATCCAGTATTGGTGCTGCCCCAGATCTGCGGGAATACAACCGCCTCCCACTCCGGGCGCAGAAATTTATCTTTCTTTCGTTTCTCTTCCATCGTTTTCTGGAACACTTCGTCGGAACGCATCACCGACTGAGCAATGTATTCCAGAAGTTCCAGGTTTGGATAATCTGCTTTCATGGACATTCCCCCTTTCGTTTCTGATCTTATTCTACCGGATTCCGGATCTGCATAAAAAGTTGCATACGAAAAGACACCGCTTATGCGATGTCCTTTCTTTTTCACTTAGTGGATGGAATTGGAAATGACTGTCAGCTTCTTGTTAATGTCTGCCAGTTCCGCCATCATGAGATACATGGCATGGTGGTCCCATTCTGGAAATTCCTCCTCTGCCGTGTCGGGTGTTTTCTGTGGGATGCCCTCCGGCTCCTGTCTGCCGGATGCTCCCTGCTTGTGTTTTGGGGAATACCAGCCCAGCTTTTTGAATTTGTCGATCCCGAAAGCCTCAATGGCTTCGTAATATTCCCCGTCCTCTTCTTCGGAATACCAGTCCTCGAACTCTTCCGCCCATTCTTCCAGGTTGTCGTACAGGCGCTCCGTTGCCGAATCCTCTTTTTCCAGGTCCAGCTCCCCTGCCTCTGTCAGGCGTCCAAACAGCACCGCAAGCTCCGTTACATTTTCCAATAGTTTCCGTTCCATATATAACTCCTCCTGTCCTTTTCTTTTTCTCCTGTAATATGGAAGATTGCGGGAGCTTGCGAACAAAAAGAAAAGCACCGCTTATGCGATGCTCTTCCGGGAACGGGTGTAATAATTGAGGGTTCTTCTGGAAATTTCTTCCCCAGAAAGATACCGGTCCACAAAACGGTCGATGGTTTCCGGACGGCGCACTTCCCGGTAGGTATAATAGTTGGTTCCGTCATGGTGGGTTTCCCGGCAGCAGATGTCTTTCCCGTCACAGTACCAGTACTGTTCAGACGCTCCTCTGACCATGGATTCCAGAATGTCTTTGATGTTACCGGACAGAATTCTGGCAACACCACGCCTTCTTCCGTCCCACAGTCCCAGATCTGCGAGAACCAGGATCGAATGTTCCAGCCGCACGTTCAGGTTCACCCGTTCATCTTCCAGGTATTCCTGGTTCAGGTCACTGATCAATGCCCACGCCGCTTCTTCGAAATCACAGCCCTCAAAGTAGGACGGGTTTAACTCCTTTTCCTCTTCCAGGTAGTCTTTCCAGTCATCCAGATTCAATTCACTGTTCCAAATGGTAAATGGTTTCATATACGTTTCCTCCTGTTTTTTTTAATTTCACCCGGAATATGGCAGACAGGACGCATTCCGGTACAGGAAAAAGGCACCACATATTGTGATGCCTTTCCGGAAATCCGATTATTCATTTTTCACAGTTTTGGTCAGTGTGGAACTGTACATGCTGGTGCTGTCGTCCAGGGTGCTTAAGTAAACCCTTCCGGTTCCCCGGTATACGTTCACCAGGCCTTCCCCGCTGACTGCGGATCCTACCAGTGTCTTCCCGGACCGTTCTACCGTAAATTCCAGGCTGCCAGACCAGCAGACTGCCAGGTTGCCGTCCACCTTCAGTACATCATTATTCAGCACCACTTCCACCAGCTGCTGGCGCATGACATTGCTTTCCAATGCGGCAATTCCCTCTCCTACCAGCTTCAGGTTGAAAAGGCCTTCGTTTCCAAGCACTGCTGAGGATACACTGTTCCTTGCCTGAGTTTTCAGTTTGACGGATCCTTCTGACGCAAGGTACATCCCGTCTTCCAACACCAGACCGCCTTCCCACTCTGATACGTCTTCCAGCAGCAGGTACTTATACGTCGGTTCCAGCATCAGGTAGCCTGATCCGACGTATTCCGGCTTAATGGCGCTTTCCTTTGTTACAAACCCTTTGGCCAGTTTCCCGAAAAGATCCCCGGCACCTTTCACGCCTGTGGTTGCCTGGATATTCCCGGCCATCCACTGCATGGCACCTGCCTGGACGGTAACGCCTTCGCTTCCGTCCAGGGTACACAGGATCTGTTTCCTGCGGACATCCATTTTCGCCATGAAATACTCTTCCATGGCCGTAATTGGCGAAACCGTCAAATCCCTTGTGTGTTCTACAATCGAGAACATCCCTTTCTGCTCTGTGATGATGTGGTCTTTGTCATCAAACAAACCATTGACTTGAATCATGTTGAGTTACCTCCTTTTTGAATGTTGACTTTGATGGTTGTCTATAATATGGGTTATTTCCACAGTGATTGTAAACAGGTGCCAGCATTGTTGCTGATTTGCCACCATAATGTCCTAGACCTCCTTTTTCTTTTTGCAATATTCCTCTGCCCTTTTCTCCAATATCTCTATTGGAATTTTCAATTCTTCCGCCGCTACATAGGGATAAAATTCGTATGTTTTCCTTGACTTGCCGCATACAACCCGGCTGTATCCATTTCTTTTATTGCGGGCCTGCATCCGGAAAGCTTGCGGTGGGATCTGTAAGACATACGCAGCTTCTTCCGCATTTCTGATGATTGGTTTCATAAGCAAACTTCCTTTCTCCTACTTCTATGTTTGTAAGAAATATGGAAGATTTCCTCTGCCTTTCACCGGTAGCCCGTCATGTCTTGCGGGAACGTATGCAAAATCAACGCACTTTGCCTTTTTTTGGTATAATTTCAGTAAATACATAAAGGAGATACGGTTATGTCGAAAAAGAAAAAACATCCAAAACTTCCAAATGGATATGGTTCAATCCAAAAACTTTCTGGAAATCGTCGGAATTCATATGCTGTTTATCCTCCGACGACACACTATACAGAAGAAGGAAAAGTTGTTCGTCCGAAAGCTCTGTGCTATGTATCGGATTGGTATATTGGCTTAGCCATACTCACTGCCTACAAAGCAGGAACATATAAACAAGGAATGGAAAAGGAACTTGTCAGAGATAGCCATTTATCCAGTTCGGAAATGAATAAGTTTGTAGAAAAGCTCCTTGCTGATTATATGCTTATTACACGTAAAACGGAAGATAAAGTATTAACTTTTTCGGAGCTTTACCAGCTTTACTATAACTGGAAATATAATGGTAAAAGAGTATATTCTCAGCAATCCAAGAACTCTACTCGTGCCGCTTATAAAAACTGCAAATTGTTACACGATATACCGATCAATGAAATTACATATGAGCAATTACAGGACATTGTTGATTCAGTCCCTTTGAAATATTCATCTTTGGAAAACGTGGTTTTACTTCTAAAACAGATGTTT
>DXBU01000072.1 GCA_019116385.1 Candidatus Blautia faecigallinarum
ATACAGGCTGGACACCTTCAAACCATACTTTTCCAGCACATACGCTTTGATCTCGTCATAGGTAGCCTTGCTCTCCGCCGCTGTCAAATCCAGCTCATCCAGATTCAACTCCACCTCGATATGTTGCTTAGCATTGAGTTTGGACAAAAGAACTACCGTCTCCACATCATCCGTAAACGGAAACATATCCACCGGCCGGATTTTGCATGCCTGGTAGCCGTGTCCGGTAAGGTATTCCAGGTCACGCTTCAGGGTAACAGGATTGCAGGAAATATACACGATCTTTTCCGGTTTCTGCCGGACTGCGCAGGAAAGGAATTTTTTATCGCTGCCTCCACGGGGCGGGTCCATGAAAAGAACATCCGCCTTTTGTCCGCTTTCTGCCATAGTGACCATAAATTCTCCTGCGTCTCCCTGGAAAAACTCCACGTTCTTTATTTTATTTTCCCTTGCATTGACCCTGGCATCCCGCACAGCGTCTTTATTCAGTTCTATTCCTATCACTTTTCCGGCATGTTTTGCCGCCACCAGGCTTATTGTTCCAATGCCGCAGTATGCGTCGATGACGGTTTCCTTTCCCTTAAGGTCTGCAAACTCCGCCGCCGTCCGGTATAGCTTTTCCGTCTGTACTGGATTTACCTGATAAAAGGATTTCGGAGAAATGCGGAAACTGCAGCCGCATAAAATATCTTTTATATAGCCGGGTCCATAAACAGGAATTTCCCGTTCTCCTAAAACCATACTGGTCTGTCTGTCGTTTATGTTCAGCACCACTGTGGTGATCTCCGGATGAGCCTGCCGCAGGCATTTGATAAAATTATTTTTTGAAGGCAAGATAGGGGAAGCAAGAACCAGGACTACCATGATCTGTCCCGTCTGAAAGCCTCTGCGGATCAGTACATGGCGCAAAAGTCCGTAGCCGGTATCTTCATCATAGATCTTTATTTTAAAAGATTTTGCCAGTTCTCTGATGGTACGGATAATTTCCTGGCTTTTTTCGTCTTCGATGAAGCATTTCTCCACTGGTACTACACGATGAGAATTTGCTTCATAAATACCGGAAATCACTTTTCCTTTTTTATCTCTGTCAAATACTGCATGTACTTTATTTCTGTAATAGAGCGGCTCTTCCATTCCCACAATAGGCTGTACCCTGCCAAACTTACCTAACAGGTTTTCCACTGTCTTTTGTTTCTTTTTCAACTGCTCTTTATAGGGTATTCCCTGATACTGCAGCCTCTGCATTTTTTCGCTTTTTCACATTTTATTTCCGTCATTTTTTGACAGCTCCTTCCTCATTTGCCCCTGTTTCTTTTTCCATATCAATATACTGTCTGTTTGATGGATGTGGTGTCTGGCAGTGGATAGATGAACTGCACACTGAATCCAGCTTCAGATAAACCAAATCCTCCATAGGACTGTTATTATGCGATGGCCCCTTTAAAACGTCCATTTTCTGTTATAATACAGCCATAGCCACGGTTCCTGCTGTTAAAAGCGCCAGACCAAGCATCGCCTTCGCGCTTAGCTTTTCTCCAAATACAAAATACGAGAACACTACTGTAACCAAAACGCTCAGCTTGTCAATGGGAGCTACCACGCTTGCCGGTCCGTCCTGGAGTGCCCGGTAATAGAAAAGCCAGGAGGCTCCTGTAGCAATTCCGGAAAGGCAGATAAACACCAGCTCCTTTTTCTCAATATGCTTCACTTCCTTCTGCTTTCCTGTCACAAATACCATAAGCCATGCCATAATAAGCACCACGACCGTACGGATAGCTGTTCCCAGATTTGATTCTACTCCGGAAATGCCAATCTTTCCCAAAATAGCTGTGAGACTTGCAAAAAAAGCAGAGCCTGCGGCATAAAGCATCCAACTGCCTTTTCCTGTGGTTTTTGTCTCTTTAACATCCTTTTTCTCGATCATTAAAAAGATTCCCGCCGCGATGGCCGCCACCGCGGCTCCTTTAGGCAGGCTGATTCCTTCCCCTAAAAACACTAATGCCAAAAGAATCGTCAATACGGTACTGGATTTATCAATAGGTACCACCTTATTAATATCTCCAAGCTGCAATGCCCGGAAATAGCAGAGCCAGGAAGCACCGGTAGCTGCACCGGAAAGGATCAAAAACAACAGGGTCTTTCCATGTATAGAAGGAATCTGCTCCGCCGATCCCACAATCCCAACTATGATCCACGAAAAAATCAAAATTACTGCTGTGCGCACTGCCGTCGCTACTGTGGAATCCGTCTTCCGTATCCCACATTTTGCAAGTATCGAAGTAAGTCCTGCAAAAAAAAGCGGAACCTACGGCATATAATAGCCACATAACTTTTTCCTTCTTTCCCTTTGTGTTCTGTCACATACCAGATTTGGAAGTTTGCTTCCAAATTTTCTCACCTTTCCAAGCCCATGCCCGTGTCTCTTATATTTTCAAACGTAAAAATCCCGTCTTCGCAGCTATATTTCCCGCCTGTATATTCCTGGATCACATGCTGCCAAAACAAGTATGCCCCTTCGCTTCCCTCAGAAGTGGTATTCCCACAATCTCTTACCGCCTTATTTACTTCTATCCCTTTTCTCTTCCGGATATTTCTTATCTTTCCAATACCACCATTTTAATTTTTCCGGGTCATGTTCCTTATGCTCTGCAAAATATACAGCACAGCGAAAGACATAAAGCTGGCAGCGGTCTTCTAAAAATCCCTTTTTCACACAATCCAACCGATAAAGCTCCTCCGGATCCTTTCCTTTTAGATCCCCAGTGCAAAAGATTCCCAGCTCCCTCAAATCCTGAGCAATATTTTTTCCAACTCCCGGAATTGAATATAAATCGTCTTTTTTCTCTTGCTCCACGATAATCCCTCCTTAATTCCGCTCCACATTCCTTTTTCGCCGCCGCGCTTCTGTTTTTTCATCGCATATCCTTATGATAACATGTTAATACGACACCTGTCTGTCCTGTTTATTTAGTCCGTAAAAAATTTACATATAGCCGCGGCAGCAGCTTCCGCATTTGAATATAATGCCGGATGATCTCCTTTCTCAAAGAGGCAAAGCTCTGCCCCTGTTTCATTTCTTATAGCATCGTATTCCTCCTTCAGATTCTGCCTCGTCATTCCGTCTCCCAGACTTCCTATCAGCAAAAGAGGAACTTTACATTCTGTCAGCGGTTTTACAAACAGAGGCAGCCTCTCCTTTGCACAGGCAACCAGCGCCTTTGTATTTTTATCCACCACTTCTTCCCAGTCTTCTCCCTGGCACCACTTATAAAAGCCAGCCGCCTGTACGTCTTCTTTGGCGCTTTCTCGTTCCTTTATCAGATTTTCTGCGAATCCTTCTGCCAGTGTCCTTCCGTCAAAGCTGTCTGCAGCGATCTTATCTACCAATTCCGGCGCCATAAGCCCTGTATTCACCGCTGCCCAGGCGCCTCCGCTGCATCCTACGATACCAGATTTTTTATACCCAAGATGCTTAAGCAAGGCAACCGTCTGTTTCGCTTCTTCCTGCCATAGATCCACCGGAAAACTCTCTATCCGGTCTGATCTTCCATTTCCCAGAAAGTCCATTAATATTACTTTAAACTGGTTCTCATATAAGGGGAGAAGGGGCTCGAACATTCTTGAAGAGGCGGTATCTCCGTGAAGAAATACCACTGGCTTTCCCGTACCCTTTTCCGTATAATAAATTTTCTTTGACTGATAATAAAAATATGACATCTCACGCCTCCTGATGGAAATTTAATATTTTCTCCTTCTTGACTCATTTTCTACGTCCGTCATCCAGGTAAAATTTAAACTTTTCTCCTCAGCAAGGCTCCTGTATCGTCAAAGCCCTGCTGTTATCTTTTCTTTATCCAAATTCCCATAGCTCCTCCTTCTGCGCATTTTCCGCGCCTGCGTACCAAGATCATACTGCCAGTCTCTTTATAATAATCTTAGTATAGCATACCGCATCCAAACTGAAAACAATAATCCCATTCATGTCCGGAAACACCGTCAGGGTTGGTGATAGTATAAGGAAATCTATCATTTCCGTAAAGTACGCACTTTATTATGCGGTAGTTACTGATATGTTTCATATTTTTTTACATAAAAAAAATGACGCAAGACAAAAATAGACCAGAT
>DXBU01000073.1 GCA_019116385.1 Candidatus Blautia faecigallinarum
GACATATATTGCTGCCGCCAAAACAAACAGGACCAAAATGCCTGATCCTAAAAGGCTTAAAGCCCTTTCGTCGGTAATGCGTACTGCAAGCTCCGATATGCACACAGACCAGACATTGGCACCTATGTGCAAAAGCACAGTACTTAAAAGATTCCCTGTCATTTCCAGCACATATGCAAATATAGTCCCCAAAACAGCAGCATAGATGCCCTGGAGCAGATTTCCGTGATAAATACCAAAGATCACGCCCGAGATCGCTGCTGCCCCTCCCACTCTCATATAATCCCTAAGCCGCAGGTATACAAGCCAGCGGAACACCATCTCTTCCGAAACAGGCGCTACGATCCCCATCCAGAATACCATCATCAAAAGACTTTTTCCTTCTGTGACCAGGGCCATTTCTTCCTGATAAGCGCTGGCATCAATAAAGATCTGCAGAATATTCACTACTACATTAAAAAAATGCGCCGCGCCGGCTCCCAGCACCAAAAGAAGAATACCGTCCCAAAAAGAAAGGTGGTTTTCCCCCGTACCCGGAAGGAGCCCTCCGGCCATTCTTCTTGCATGATCTCTTTTATAGAAATACAGGGCAAAGGGCATCACACAGAATCCGGCCAGGCCGGTGAGCAGAATGCGATTTTCGTTGTAAATCTCTATCCCGCCCCCTGAAACATTCATAATTATAGCCAAAAACAGATTTCCCGCAAACTGAAAGATCAAAAAATGCATGATTACCGGCCAGATCACCCTCCACCATTTTCTGGCGGGATTTTCCTTACGCAGAGGGCTCAGCAAAAAAAATCCAAAAGCTGTTCCGGCGAATTTACGATCTGCAAAGGCCCAGCCTTCACAAGCTCTTCCATGGTACCATATCCATATGTCACTGCTACACAGGAAATCCCTGCCTGTCTGGCTCCGAGTACATCATGTTCCTTATCTCCTACCATGATCACCTGATCTCTGTGTTTTTCCAGCTTAAGGCGTTTTAAGGTTTCTTCGATCACATCTGCCTTTTTGGTTCTTCCACCGTTCATTTCGCTGCCCACGACCACATCGAAATATGAGGCCAAGTCAAAATGAGCCAGCACTTTTTCCACAAAGTATTCCGGTTTGGAGGAAGCCACAGCCAAAGCATAACCTTTTCCTTTGAGCTTTTCCAGAACTTCCGGGATCCCGTCGTAAACACGGTTTTCAAATATACCGGTAACCGAATACCGTTCTCTATATAGAGTAACCGCCTGCCTTGCCGTTTCTTCGTCAATCTGCGCATACTTCATGAACTGTTCCAAAAGGGGCGGACCGACAAATACCCGGAGTTTTTCTCCATCCGGCTCAGGCTTTCCTATTTTTTCCAGGGCATACTGGACAGATTTTATGATCCCTTCCCCGGATTCTGTTAGTGTTCCATCTAAATCGAATAAAATAGCTTTGTACATGTAGGCCTCCTGCTCCATATCTGCTTGATACAAATTTAAAGATTTGCCCAATAGTATAGCACTATTTTGTCAGAGCGTCTACGGAAATCTCCACCTGATCTTTTTTTTCACAAATAGCTAACAATTCCAGGGAAAGTTTCTCCTCCTCTGTCCTTCCCTGTGCCAGAATTCCCTCTTCCTCCCACTTCCAGTCCCATTCCTGTCGATTTATCCGCAGAGAAAGTACTTGTACCGGAGCCTGGGACTGAAAGGTTATGGAAAGCCCCACAGGACTTTTCTGGTCTGTCCATTTAATGACTTTTGTGAGATAGCAAAGCTCTGTCTCTCCTTTCAGAACGGCGGACTCAGGATATGGAGACGGGATGGGAGGTTCCGTTGGGGCTGGAGTTGGCGTGGGCGTGGATGTTGGCGTGGGCGTAAGCGTTGGTGTTGGCGTGGGCGTGAATGTTGGTGTTGGCATGGGTGTCGGTGTTGGGACAGGTGTGGACGTGGGTATTGGAATGGGCGTAAATGTCGGTATTGACGTGGGCGCAAAAATTGTACCAGGCGATTCCTGCGCTCCGGTTCCGTCCGGCCAGCCCGGTTCCTGCCAATATCCAGGATCTATTCCACTGTACCAGTAACCGTCCGGCACTTCTCCATTGTATAAGTCTTCCCCGTTGTATAAATTATCCCCGTTGTATAGATTTTCCCCACTGTATACTTCATCCTGCTGCCAGCCATCGCCGTGTTCCAAAGGGGGAGTATCCTCCCAGAGCATGCTCCCGCTGTCTCCTGGATTTTCATACCAGCCGGAGGGATAACCTGGGTTTTCTCCCACGCCGACTTCTACATCAAACCCTCCAAACTCCATCGCCGCTGTCCGGCAGGTAAAAAATAAAATACCTGCTCCTGCCGTCAAAAGACTTCTTTTCCTTTTGTTTTTCTTTTTTTGTCTCATGGCAGCCTCCTTTCCGTGTTATTTCGTCTCATAGAAGCGGGTCTGCAAAGTTTTCTTCCGCTACTTTCTGTGTATCCATAAGCGCAGACCATGCTTTCGTATTTGGGGTTTCCGTTCCAGATAAAAGTCCCTGCTCGTCTTTCTGCTGGTATTCCCTCCATAGATCCTGGCATTTTTCCATTTCATTGGCCCTGTAAAGATAAACCCCATACTCTCCATAGGTTTCTCTAAATCCGGAGTGGGCTGTTTTAAGCTGTTCGAAATAAAAAATAGCCAGTTCTTTTTTACCCTGAAGTTCTCCGTTAAGAGCTAAAAGCAAAAGAAGCTTTCTCTGGGATTCTCCATCCGGATATTCAGCCAATAATTTTGTCAGTTCTTCTTCTGCCTTGCTGCAGATTTCGGCTCTTTCCTCTTTTTCCCCTTCCAAAAAGGCAGGCACATAATATAATTCCGTTATCTGGGATAATTGTTCCTCAAAAATTGTTTTTTTCTCCGGTAAAGACAGCAGAAAAATAGACAAAGCACAGCCGAAAATACCCGCCAGCAAAATTCCTGCCGTCTTTCTTCCATTTTCCTTTTTTGCAGCCTTAACAAGGTTCTCCTTTACCTGATCCATATCCCGGTATCGTAGTTTTCTGTTCTTCTGAACACACTTTCCCAAAAGTCTTGCAAAAGAGGGAGTCCCAGCCATATACCAAAAAACTTTTTTGCCGCAAAGGACCCACAAAGTTTTTCCCAGGGCATAGATGTCGCTTTCCGGCCCGATTTTTCCTTCGTATTGTTCCGGTGCCGCATACCCTTTTGTTCCCAGGCAGTTCTGTACCCGATCTCCATATCCAAAAACCGCGCTTCCCAGATCTACCAGATACAGCCTGCCCTGCGCAGTGCGCATAATATTCCCCGGCTTAAGATCCCCATAGTAGATCGGAGGTTTTTGCGCGTGGAGATACTTAAGGACATCACATAAAGCGCTCCCGATTTCCAGAATGTCCCTCAAGGCAAAGCTCTTTTTCCCTTTTCTTTCTTCTTCCAGGGACTGCCCCTTAATATATTCCATGATGATATAGCAGTAACCATCTTTTTCTGCATAATCCATCATACGCGGTAAGGATGGATGTTCTAAAAGGCGCAGAAGTTTGGCCTCTCTTTTTTTGCTTATGGGAAGCTCCTTCACCGCCCACATGGTTCCCAGTTCCAGATCCCGGGCAAGATACAGACTTCCTTCTCCCCCTTGTCCGATCTGCTCCAGGATACAGTACCGCCCTTTTAAGATGATACCAGTAAGACTGATCCTGACCACCTTCCTTCTGTTTTTGATCGTGATAAAAATAAAATGGAAAATTCCACCGGAAGAACTCCGATGAATAGAAATGCATATGTTTTATTATAGCACGTAATGTTCCTTTTGTCTCCAGGAATTTTCGTGAACCGCACATTTTTTTCTGCAGTATTTTCTCAGGCTTGCTTTCTCCTTCAACAGCCAAAAACGGACCGTCTCCCGATCCGTTTTTGTCTGTTTCTTTTTCTTACATTCTCTCCGGTGCGGAAAAGCCCAGCATATCGATGCTGGTCTCCAGCATATTCTTTGTCAGCTCCAGAAGCCGGATGAAGGACTGCTTCTGCTCCTTGTCCTCCTCGGATAAGATCTTGGTCTCGTGGTAAAAGCTGTTGAAGGCATTGGAGACTTCGTAGATATATGCGCAGATCTTATGAGGCGCTTTCTCTTCGAAGGCATTTTCCACCGTCGCCCCGAAGCGGGTCAGCATGAGCATCAGGTTCTTCTCGCTTTCGTTTACAGGGGCCAGCAGCGTTCCTTCCAGGAGATCGCCGCCCTCCTGCACATAACGGTTCAGGATAGACTTGATCCGGACGATGGTATAAAGGATATACGGCCCGGTATTGCCTTCAAAGGAAGTAAATCTGTCCACATCGAAAATATAGTCCTTGGTGGCCTGGTTGGACAGATCGCCGTATTTGATGGCGGACAGCGCCACGATTTTCGCCGTCTCCCCGGCGTCTTTATCCCGCACGCTCCGGTTGTCCACGATCTTTTTGTACATTTCTTCATTGATGTCCGCGATCAGGTTCTCCAGGCGCATAACGCCGCCCTCTCTGGTCTTGAAGGGCTTTCCGTCCTTGCCGTTCATCGTGCCGAAGCCTAGGAAGGAAAGTCTGGTATCTTCTTTCACAAGGCCGGTCTTTCTGGCACAGCGGAATACCTGGATAAAATGAAGTTCCTGACGTTTGTCCACCACATAAAGGATCTCGTCCGGCGCGAAAAGCTTCATCCTCTCCACGATAGTGGCAAGGTCTGTTGTGGTATACAGGGAGGCTCCGTCTGATTTCAGGATCATACAGGGAGGGATCTCCTTGGTGTCCCCTTCGTCTTTTACATCTACCACAAGGGCGCCTTCGTCTTCATAGGCAAAGCCCTTTTCCTTCATGTACGCTACCATGTCCGGGATATAAGGCTGGGCGTCCGCCTCGGATTTCCAAAGGTCGAACTCCACATTGAGATTGGCGTAATTCTTCTTCAGGTCTGCCACAGACACATTCAGGATATGCTGCCAGAGGGCCTTGTATCCTCTTTTTCCCATCTGCAGAAGATGTGTGGCCTCCAGAGCCTCATTGCGGTATTCCTCATCTTCCTTGGATCTTGCGCTGGCGGAAGGATAGATCTCTTCCAGCTCGCTGATGGTAAAGGGCGCTTCCGCCGGATATTCCCCTTCAAAGGAATCGTCAAAATACACCAGCTCCGGCTGCCTGTGCTTAAGCTCTGTGATGATCAGGCCCATCTGCAGTCCCCAGTCTCCCAGGTGTACGTCTCCGATCATCTTATGTCCCACATATCTTCCGATCCGTTTAATACTCTCTCCGATGATGGCGGAACGCAGATGCCCTACATGGAGGGGTTTCGCCACATTTGGTCCGCCGTAGTCGATGATGATGGTCTTTGGTTCTTTTGCTTCGGTGACCCCGAATTTTTTATCTTCCGCCATCCGGTTTAAATAACCCGCCAGGTATTCTCCTTTCAGGTTCAGGTTGATAAAGCCTGGCTTCACCACCTCTGCTTTGGTAAATATGGTGTCTTCTCCAAGGGCGGCCACCACATCCTCCGCGATCATGAACGGGGCTTTTTTATATGTCTTGGCTCCCGCCATAGCGCCGTTGCACTGAAATTCGCAGAGATCCGGCCTGTTGGACACCGTCACTTTTCCATAGGACGGATCGTAGCCGGCTTTTTCAAAAGCGGCGGAAATTTCCCGTTCCATCAAATCCATTAATTTTTCCATTTTTTCAGCTCCTCGTACTCTGATATTGCAGGCGGTGTCAGACCGTCACTTTTTTTGCGCAGGCAAGAGCCAGCGCGCCGTCTCCGATATGGCAGGAAACACTTAAGGAAAGCCGGTCTATCCAGATCTCATATCCCGGGAAGGCTGCCGCCACCTCTATCTTGTATTCCTCCGCCTCCTTGGAAGAAGTTCCTGAATATACGATCTGCAGGCACATTTCTCCCTTTTCCGCATACGTCTGGAAGCGCTTCTTCAGGTCTTCCTCCATGGCCTTGATCATCACTCTTTTGGCCTGTTTTTTGCCTCGTACCTTGGCGTAAGCGTCAAGCTTTTCTCCCTGGATCTGCAGGACAGGCTTTAAATTCAGGACCGTTCCGATGGCCGCTGCCGCCGGAGTGATCCTGCCGCCGTTTTTAAGATATTTCAGCGTCTCTACCGTGATATAAATACTGGATTCAAATTTCTCATCCTCCAGGATCTTCTTGATCTCTGCAGCGCTTTTTCCTGCATTTTTAAGGGTCAGCGCATCCAGCACGGACTGGCGCTGGGTAACGGAGATCCTCTGGTTGTCCACCACCTGGACCCTGCCGTTATAATCCCTTGCAAGTCCCATGGCGGATTCACAGGAATTGCTGAGCCCGCTGGACATGGGGATGTGGACCACCTCGTCGTATTCTCTCAGCAGAGAGTCCCACAGTCCGCAGACTTCTGCCGGACTTGGCTGTGAGGTGGAAATTTTTTCGTCATTTTTCAGGCGCTTATAAAACTCCTCCTGGGTAAGGGTGATCCCTTCCAGGTACATTTTTTCATCAATGTAAAACGGCATAGGGAGCACGGAAACACCAAGCGCCCTTCCCTGTTCCTGTGTTATGCCGCTGTTACTGTCTGTCACAATGGCAATCTTTCCCATATCGTATTCTCCTTTTGATCTGTTATCTCGCTGCGTTCTGCACGTAAATGACATGCTATAGTGTAACATATTTTTCCCGGTATCTCAATTGAAAATGTAAAACTGCCATGATATAATTTTAGAATAATACCAGGAGAGTGAACGTGCATGGCACGGAACGATCCATGGGTATCATAGCCGGATAATTTTATAAAAGGAGGGATCGCCATGTCCTATATCAAAGAAAGCCGGGAAAAGGCGGCGGCAAGTCTGGAAAAAGCCTTCACCAGACGAAATATGAAATTTTACTACTGTCCTACCATAGAGGAGGCGAAAGCCCAGGTACTTTCCATGATCCCCGAAGGTTCCTCTGTAAGCTGGGGCGGCTCCGAGTCCATGGAAGAAGCCGGGATCATACAGGCGGTGAGAGAAGGCTCCTATGACGCCATAGACAGAAAATCCGCAAAGACCCCGGAAGAATCCAGGGCGCTTTACGGAAAAATCGTCTGCTGCGATTATTTTCTCACCAGCACCAACGCCTTCACAAAGGACGGCGAGCTTATCAATATCGACGGCGCCGCAAACCGTGTGGCATGTATCAGCCATGGTCCGGCCAATGTGATCGTTCTGGCGAGCATGGATAAAATGTGCGCTTCTGTGGAGGATGCCGTCCGCCGTGTGCGCACCCTGGCTTCCCCGCCCAACGCCATCCGGGTAAAGGCGCAGACTCCCTGTGCCAAAACCGGCGTATGTGCGGACTGTTTAAGCCCGGACTGCATCTGCTGCCAGATCCTTGTGACCCGTTTTTCCCGGGTACCGGGACGGATCCAGGTAGTGCTCTGCGGCGAAAAGCTCGGCTTCTAAATCTGTCTCATCCAGAGATCTTTCTGTGTCCGGGCCTTTGTCTCCTCTCCTTTTTTCGGGAGGAGCGCGCCCAGGCACAGGACAAAGGCCGCTGCCGAGCAGAGGACGCTTTTACAGATCCGGATAAAGTTTTCCGTCTGGACCGCCGTCTTTGAAAGAAAAAGATACAGGCGCAGCTTCTCTGTCTCTTCCCCGATCCTTTGCGGATAAAAGGAAAAGTCCGACCACCTGCCAGGCAGCCAGTCCAAAGGGATCCTTACTGTCCTCCAGATCAGCACGGCCAGAAGGACCGCCAAAAGGACGCGGCTTCCTTTTCCCAGATAAGAGAACAGAAATACAAACAAGGCCAGCGGGACAAGAAGCATTCCCAAAAGGGGTATAAGCTTCAGGCTCTCCCCTTCCACGATGGTCCCGTCCAGGCCGTAGCTCATCAAAACCTGGGAAACTGTGTTCTTGATGCTTTCCCCTTCTTTTTGCCCCACAAATATCCTGGTATATTCTGCATCCCGTTCCTTGGGATGATACAAAAAAATCCGTTCTTTCAGCGGAAGGATCTCCCGGATCTGGAAGCTTTCTTCTCCCCAGGCAACGTTTCTCCCAACGGCTTCTGCAGTCCCGAATAGTTCCCGGGCCGTCTGCTCGTCGATCATGCATCCGTTTCTGTCATTCTCAGCAAATCCGTTTGCTCTGCGGTCATACAGGAATGCCGCTCCCTGGATCCCCGCCGCGGCCGCCTGTGCCTGTCTGCCGTATCCTTCTTCGTGTAAAGTCACCAGGCCGCCATCGTGATAAAAACACAGGTCTGCCGGAAGCTCTTTTTCCTTTTCTGTCTCAAGGATCCGGGTCACCTCCTGTCCATCCGGGCAGGTGTCAGTGAAAAAGACCGGTACCCCGTAAAGAGGCTCCAACGCCAGATACAGCTTCGCCCCTTCCATATAAAAAAGCAGTACCAGCAGCCACAGCACCAGGATCCGCCCTTTTCTGATAAGGACGGCCTGGCTCCTGCCGCTCAGTTTTCCTGCAGCCGTACCCGGCTGCCGTCTTCAATGGCTCTGTCACAGGAGATGATCACCTGTTCTGTGCTGGATACAGATCCGTTTACCAAAGCTGCTACCATCTCATTTTTATCCTGTACCCGCACGTCTACCCGGCGTGCTGTCTGCACCTCTCCCAGCACGGTGTTTTCCGTATCCACCACATAGACATAATTGGTGCCGTTTTCTTCATACAGGGCAGTCAGCGGCACACTGGAGGGATACGGCCCGGCATCCACCGTGATGGTAAACTCCGCGCTTTCGCCCACAGCCAGCGTATTTTCCGGAACCTTTACGGTGATGATACGGCTTTCCGCGTCCGATGGGTCCTCCTGTATGCTTTCGATCACCGCCTCCGGGACTTCCGTTCCGCTGCTTCCGGTGAGGGCCGCTGTTCCTCCGGTCTTTACATATTTCAGATCCTGATCCCGTATGGTCCCTTCCATGCGCAGTTCCCCTCCCAGCATATACAGGATGACGGCCGCCTCTTCTGTGACCGTGCTTCCGGTGCCGGCGGCGATGCTTTTGACCACGCCGTCACAGGGCGCTGTCACCCGGCCTTTTCTGACTTTCAGTTTTTTCAGGGCGCTCAGTTCTTTTTTTGCAGCCTCCTGCTGGCGCAGCGCCGCCTTCAGCCCGTTGTCTGAAACCGTCTGCTCTTTTGCGTCCTCCAGGGCGCGTTCTGCCTCCAGCACCTCCTGGTTGCGGCTCATGATCACCTGATTCTGGGATTCCTGCCTGGCGCGCACATCGTCCCGCAATGCCTGTTCGGTGGAAGAATCTCCGCCGTTCCCATATATGCTTTTATAATTTAAATAGTTCTGCAGCTTCTGTTTTGCCACATCTACCTCCATCTGGGCGTTTGCCATATTGATATCTCCGTTTTCCAGGGCTGTCCTGTAATTTTCCTCAGCCCGTTCCCGTTCCTTTTCCTTTTCCGACTGTTGTTGTTCCTGTTCCTCTGTAAGGTTTTGGACTTCTTCGGTCAGTTCCTCCAGTTCCCCTTCTTTTTCGTTTATCCCTTCGTTTACCGAAGCGGCGGAAAGGCTTAATAAAACCTGGCCTTTTTCTACCGTCTCCCCTTCCCGTACCAGCACCTGGGCAACCTTAAGCCCCTCTTTTGCAAACACGGCGCGTTCCTTTGTTCCTTCCACTCTCCCTGTCCCCTGAACGACATGGGATACCACCCTGTTTGAAACGGCGGCGGTCCGGACCTTCGCCACATTTACAGAATCCGCCGCTCTGGACAAAAAAGTAAAAAGCACCATCGCCGCAAAAAAAAGAAAAACCCATCTGACTAATTTTTGTCGTTTCATCCTGTATCTGTCCTCCTGTTTTTCTTGCTATTCTTTCAATGCAGTAGAAATGATCCCCTGCTCCAGATAATCCTGTCCGGCCAGAAATACCAGCACGGCGGGCACCAGGACCAGCGCCGAAGAGGCAAAGGCCATTCCTGCATCCTCCATGCTGATATTCGGCAAATACAGAGACAGGGGCCACAGGCTTTTGGTCTTCAAAAAAGCCATGGGCTGTTCAATGAGATTCCAGTATTCCAAAAAGCCCAGGATCATCGCCGAAAGGATCCCGGGAGAGCCCAGCGGCAGTCCGATCCGCCAAAAGATGGAAAGCTCTCCGGCCCCGTCAAGGCGGGCCGATTCCAGGAGACTGTCCGGGATCCCTTCAAAAAACCGGTACATGATAAAGACCGGAAAAGTAGAAAACACAGCCGGCAGGATGATCCCCGCCAGGGTATCCAATAATCCCAGACCATCCAGCACCAGATAATCACTCAGCATCATCACCTGGAAGGGCATCATCATAAGGGCAATGTAAATGGTAAACAGTACTTTCTTTCCCGGAAAGGCAAATTTTGCGAAGCCCCATGCCGCCGGCGTGGCGACAGCCAGATGACCGATAAGGACCCCGAAGGTGATCTTCACCGAATTCCAGAACATAACGAAAAATTCCGGAGAATCCAAAAGTACTTCCACATAGGAACGCAGCGTAGGATATAGAGGGAGCAGACGCCAGGAAGCATAGCCTTCCCTTCCCAGGAGCACCGGTCCCAGAAGATCCGAAAGTTCTCCGTTTCCCATCAGCGATCCCGCCAGCAGAAAGCCCACCGGAAAGACCGACGCCAAAGCCATAAGAAGCAAAAATCCTGTCAAGATCCGTCTCATCCTTTCATTCCTCCCTGTCCCATGCTTTCTGAAGTACCAGGATCAAGGCCAGTATGACCGCCCCGGTCACCACTGCGGCAGCCGCCATCTTATCCATGGAAAGCTCCCGGTACCAGTTGTTGAAAAGATGCTGGAGGAGATACATGTCCTCCTGGGGATAATCCCCCGCCACCAGGTACGCCTCCCGGAACACCTTAAAGGCGTTGAGAAGGGACAGCACCACAATGGTAAAAAGAGAAGGCAGCAGATTGGGAAGAGTGATGTCCCTGAAGCACCTCCACTCTCCCGCTCCGTCCACTCTGGCCGCCTCATAGAGGGACTTTGGAATAGCTCCAAGGCCGGCCGCCCATAAGACAATATCATACCCCAGGTTTCTCCAGAGGTAGCTCACCACCAGGACGGCAAAAGATGCGCCGGTATTCATCCAGTCCACGCCTCCCTGGGACAGCCGTTCCAAAAGGTGGTTCAGAAGTCCCTGGCTGTGAAACAGCACCTTCCATAAGAGCACCACCGATGCCACCGGGATCGCCATAGGCAGCAGGAACATGCTCTTGATCAGATGAGCAAAATGTTTTTGTCTGGTAAGGAGCACCGCCGCAAAAAGGGACAGGCCCACCAGAATCGGGATACACACCCCGAAAAAACGCAGGGTATTTTTGCATGCCAGCAAAAATGCCTGATTGCTAAAAATGGTCCGGTAGTTCTGCACGCCGGTAAATTCTTCTGTCACCGCGCTGAAAAAAGAGCGCCGGATCACATCTATATATGGGATCACCCAGAAAAGCATCACGCCTGTAAGACTGGGCAGAAGAAATAAATATCCCTTTCGCTGACGTTTTTTCATTCGTCTTCACTTCCTCCTTTACAGTACCTAACATAACACAAAAATCTCTAAAGTTTCTCTAAGAGTGTTCGGTAAATTTTAGAGATTCTTTAGAGATTTTTATGATAAAATACCGGTATATTGGAACAATTCTTTGCCAGGGTGGATCTGCGGTGATCCAGACCTGTAAATACAATAACTGGAGGGATTCATTTGCGTATTTTAATGATCGAAGACGATAAAGAACTCTGTGAGGCCACCAAATACCGGCTAGAAAAAGAAGATTTCCTGGTAGACGTCTGTCATGACGGAGAGGAGGGCCTTTATTACATGCAGGAAAACATCCACGACCTGGTGATCCTGGACCGGATGCTCCCGTCCATGGACGGGGTTTCCGTCCTTAAGGAAGCCCGGCGTACCCACGTATCCACACCGGTGATCATGCTCACCGCCCTGGGCGAGCTTAACGACCGGCTTACCGGCCTGAACTGCGGGGCTGATGATTATATGGTCAAGCCCTTTGCCGTGGAAGAACTCCTTGCCCGTATCCGCTGTCTCATGCGCCGGCCGGGCAAGTGGGATGATTCTGCCTTATTAAGGCTGGGAGACGTTTCCTTTGATCCGGACAGCAGCCGGCTTTCTAAAGGCACAAAGGAATGCACCCTTTCCAGAAGAGAGGGCGCCCTGATGGAGGTTTTCCTCCGCAATCCCGGCCAGACGCTTACAAGAGCCACTCTCTTAAACCGTGTCTGGGGTATGGACAGCGACGTAGAGGAAGGAAATCTTGACAATTATATCCATTTTCTGCGCCGCCGTCTGAGATCCGTAGACAGCACCCTGGCTCTGAAGACTATCCGGGGCGTGGGCTACCAGATGGAAGTGCCCCTTTATTCTGAAAGGTAAAGATTTACTTCCTGGATCGCCGCCCTTGCGGCCTCCTCAAGTCCGATCTCACCCCGCAGATACCGCGCGCCGGCATCTTTCACTGCATTCAGAATGATCTCATTGGTCCTGGAGGGAACCGTAAGGGTCTTTCCCATCTCACGGATCTTCTGGATCTCTTCTTCGGAGGGCTGCCGTACTTCCAGTTCTGTGGTCTCTCCGGTCTGGTTATTGGAAGAGCTTATCACAGAAACAACGCCGTCCGATCCCCCCAGATCCCAGTAGGCTTCCCCGTCGTATGCCGTCTGGTTTACCGGAAGTCCTGTGGCTCCCGCCATCTCCTGGGCAGTCTGGTCAAAGAGGAACTTCACAAAGGTTTCTGCCGCTTCTTTTTCCTGCGCCTTGGCGCTGATCCCGATCACCGAGCAGGGGATAAATACATTCTCTGCCTGCCCGTTCCATAAAACGCTTTCCAGGGAAGGATCTTCCTGCTCTGTGGAATAGACCATCGCCAGATTATCCGGGGAGTACAGTCCGCCTGTGCCCATGGTGTAGTAGCCTCCAAAAAGAGACATACTGGATGTGCTCACACCAAACATGGTCCGGTCATATTCTGACATGGAGGCAAGCTCCTCCTGTGAAGCCCCGGCAAACATCTCCTCCAGCATCGGGGCGCAGATCTGATAGATCCGGTTTGCCTGTTCCAGATATTCCGAAACCGCCTCTTCTTTTAAGGTCCCGTCTTCATTGAACCATGCAGGGGAGCATACATCCGCAAGTCCGGAAAGCAAAAGTTCCGGAGTGTAGACAAGACCCATGGGGATCTTCATCGTATCGCTGCCGTACTCTCCCTGGTGGGATTCCAGCACATCCGCCAGTGTCTTTAAATCAGAAACCTTCTCTACATCCTCCGTCTTTCCCTGGAGCATGGGAACGCCAAACCGCAGGGGCATACAATAGACGGAACCGTCCTCCTCCGTATAAGCGTTTTTAATATTTTCCAGGATGCCTCCTTCCACGGAGGAAAGAATCCCGCTTAAGTCCTCAAGCATACCGTTTTCCACATAGGTATCCTCCGGGATCCCGTCCAGGATCAGGATATCCGGTCCTTTTCCCGCCATGATCTCTGTATTCAAGGCTTTTATGGCGTCTGTGTCGGTCACTGCGTCATCCCCTGTCATGCCTGTCTGCAGGTTCAGATAAATATTGGGATTCTCCTTCTGGAACGCCGCCGCAGCCTGGCGCAGGAGCGTATTGTCTGTCAGGGAGTATACAGTCAGCTCGGTATCCGGAACCGCAGGGGTATCCGCAGAATATTCATAGCGGATCAGCCTCGCCGGGGTGCTGGCGCCCTGTCCAAAATCCCGCACAGCCAGATAAAAGGCCCCCTCTGTATCCATAGCCAGTTCTACAAAGGCAAGATCTGGAGAGCTTAAGCTGTTCAGGCTTCCGTTGATCACCTGCTCCGCCACGCTTCCTCCGAACACATAGCGGTACATTCCTTCATCATCCACAAAGAACAGACTGTCCTCCTCTTCTCCGGCTGCCGCCACCACCGGATATTGTCCCACGCTGGACAGTTCCAGGTTTCTTGGATCTGATGAGATCTGTCCGGTCAGCGCCTGCTGGTCATCCTCAGGCTGTCCGGATTCCAGGTCATAATAATGGATCCCGTCCCCGCTGACCGTCACCAGATGGTTCCCGGCAGCAAAGAAATAGGACAGCATCACTCCCTTTTCGTATTCTCCCAGAACAGTACCTTCCTTAGGATCCACCTCGATCACTCCATTTCCCAGCACCGCTAAAAGCAGGGTCCCCCGGTCTGTAAATGCGCTGGAAAAGCCAAAGCCATTGGCCATCTTCTCTCCCAGTTCCAGTTTTGACGTGTTTCCTTCTCCGTCCGCATAGAAAAGCTGCGAAGCAAGTCCGGCATCCTCATCCTGTACGGTGAGATCAGACGCGGCGGAAAAGATTTCCCCGTTCCTGGATAATTTCGGATAGCAGAGGGAATACTGTCCGCTGTCCAGACCGAACAGGTCATAAAGGGAGGTTTCCTCTCCCCAGGTCTTTCCCCCGTCCGAAGAATCTACATAGACCAGGGTATTCTCTGCATTATAGGAGCAGATCCGAAGTCTTCCGTCCCCAAGGACGGTCATCGCTTCTATGGTCTTAAATCCTTCCGGGAGCCGGATGTCCTCCTCCAGATATCTTCCCATTGCCTGGTCTGCGCCGTTTCCAGAATCTTCTGTCCCATCCGCCGCCTGGGCGGATACGGCTGCCGGTATGAATCCATTGTATACTGTGATACTGCCCGCTGCCAGCGCGATGGCTGCAGTCATGGCGATCCCTTTTGTCCGTTTTCTGTGTCTCATGTCTGATATCCTCCTTTTCTTGATCATCCTCATCATAGCAGGCCTTTCTCTAAACAATCTCTAAAGACAAAAAACTTTTCCCGCATTTTAGAGGAACCATAGAGATTTCTGTGATATGATAAGGAGCATAAGAAAGTCTGTGTTCATTATAACAGGAAGAAGGAAATTTTGATGTTTAAAAAGCTGCACATACAGATGACCGTCTTTGCCGCCTGTGCCACTGGGGCGATCCTCATCGCCATGACTTTGATCTGTCTTTTTATCGCAGAAAGCGGCCTGAAAAGGAACAGTTATACCACCTTTTCCAATAACGCGGGCTCCTGCATCGCCTATCTGGAAAGCCAGTCCGTCCTTTCCCATCATTGGCTGTCCCAGGCAGAAAATAACTATAAAATAAAAATGAAGCTGTTTGACAGCGGGAAGCCCCTTTTTTATGACCGGCTTAAGGAAACCTCCGGCGAAGCCGTCCTGTTTGAGGAAGTCCTTCGCATCTCCCGGGAAGTCTATGCCTTTGATGTGGAAAATCCGGCCACGGCCAGAGCCCTGACCCAAAGCCTTTTTTTTGAAATGGATGGGTACTATGCCGCCGCTGCGGTGATCCCCAAAGACAGCGGAACCTTAAGCGCCGTTTTCCTCTATCCTCTGGATGGTCTGAACCGGCAGCTCTGGTTCATGCGCATAGCCTTTGCCTTGGCAGTCCTGTTTGCCGGCCTTGCCCTTTTTGTCTTTTCCTGGTTCTTTACCAGGAGGATGCTTCTTCCTATAGAGGAAAGCCGGAAAAAACAGACGGAGTTTATCGCCTCCGCCTCCCACGAGCTCCGGTCTCCTCTTGCGGTGATCCGTTCCGGTATTTCCGCCCTGGAAAAAGCAGGACCGGAAGAAGCCGCCCATTTTACCAGGGTCATCCAAAAGGAAAGCGACCGTATGTCCAGGCTGGTAGACGATATGCTCATCCTTGCAAACGCGGACAATCATTCCTGGCGGATGCTTGCCGCCCCTTGCGAGCTGGATACGCTTCTTTTGGAGACCTATGAAAAATATCAGCCAGCCGCCAGAGAAAAGGAACTGTCTCTTAAGATCTCCCTTCCGGACGAGCCTCTTCCACCCTGCACCTGCGACGCCGCCAGGATCTCCCAGGTACTCTCTATCCTTATGGACAATGCCTTAAGCTATGTTCCGGAAAAGGGAGAGATCCGGCTGGCCATTTCCCTTGAGGACCGCCACGTGCTCCTTTCTGTGGCCGACAATGGCCCCGGGATCCCGGACAGTCTGAAATCCTCTGTATTTCAGCGGTTTTACCGGGCAGATTCTTCCCGGGGTGACAAACAGCACTTCGGCCTGGGTCTTTCCATCGCCAGAGAGATCGTCCTTTTGCATCACGGGAGTATTCAGGTGACGGATGTCCCGGGAGGCGGCGCGGCCTTTTTGATCCGGCTGCCTCTTTCCCCTCCTTAAAGTCCGGATCCCGGCTCCTGTGCCGGCGCAAAAAAATAAAGCGGAAAACCCGCTTTATTTTTTTATCTCTGTTATTCGCTCCTAAGTGCATCGATGGGATTCAGGTTTGCCGCCTTATAGGAGGGCAGCAGCCCGAAGATCAGACCGATCAGCATGGAGAACAGGACCGATATAAGAATCGCCGGGATACTGATGGCGGTAGGCGATCCGGCCACCTTTGCAACCACCCGGGAGAGGCCGATGCCGCAGGCCACGCCGATGATCCCTCCGATACTGGTGAGCACCGCAGCCTCTGTGAGGAACTGTCCCATGATGGTCTTTTTCCGCGCCCCGATGGCTTTTTTCAGTCCGATCTCTCTGGTACGCTCTGTAACGGATACCAGCATAATGTTCATAACGCCGATGCCTCCTACCAGAAGGGAGATGCTGGCGATCCAGATCAACTGCTGGTTGGTGCTCTCACTAAGTCTCTGAAGATTCCGCACCCGCTCCATCACGTCATCCGCCTTATATTCAAAATTGGTATTGGACGTGTTGACGATCCCTTCCTTCAGCACCTCAGCCGCCGCGTTTCCTGCGCTGCTCATATTATCGGTGCTGTCCGCCTTGATGATGGCGTTTTCCGGTTCATCGAAGCTGAAGGCGATGGGCCAGCTTTCACTGGGGATCATGATACATCCCATCATAGTCTGGAAATAATCATAAAACTGGGAGATGTCATCAATGTTTGGAAGATAGTCCTCACTCTGCCGGACAACTCCCACCACAACAAAGGGTTCGGAACCGATCTCGATGGTCTTTCCCACCGGATTTTCCCCGGAGAACAGATTGTCCGCCGCATTGTTGTCCACCAGCGCCACTTTTTTAAACTCATCATAGTCTTCCTGAACAAAACCTCTGCCCAGCTGTACCGTATAGCCGCAGGTATCCAGATAATTCATATCGATCCCGTATACCGTGCCTCCCTGGAATGCCGTATTCTGATAATACACCGTGCTGGTATAAGAACGGCTGTGATAAAAAGTAGCATTCTCCACATGATCCAGTTCCAGGACCGCGTCCTTCTGCTCATCTGAGATCAGAGGCGGATTTCCGCTTGACATCCCAAACTCCACATCATAAGGGTTATCCCCGTCGTATAGGTTGATATTGACTGTATTATTCCCTGCTCCGATCAAGTCCTCCTTGATCTGTTCGCTGGTTCCTTTGATGGTAGATACAATTGCTATAATAGAGGCAATTCCAATAATGATACCCAGCATAGTCAGGAAGGATCTCATCTTGTGGGACCATATTCCCTGAAATGACAGTCTGATATTTTCAATCATGAAATCCCTCCTTTCTAGTATCCATATAATTCGTTCAGGGTGACTTCTCTGGTTTTGGCTCCTTCTTTTATATCGTCGCCATAAGGGAAGGCCACCTTATCTTCCATGGTAAGTCCCCCTTTGATCAGCACGTAGTATCCGCTGTTTACGGTTCCGCCTACCGATAAGAGCTGCCGCTTTAATACACCGTTGTCATCCTTATACACATAACTGTTTCCATTTTCCGTCCGGACAAATTCCCTTTGGAGGATGAAACTGCCCTCGGGAAGTTCTTCGCTGGGAAGAGTGATGGTAACATATTCCATATCTGAAAACTGAAGGGATTTATCCGTTACTACTGCGCTGAAAGTGTAATAAGAAACATTGGGATTCCCGGTTCCATAATAAAATCCGCTGGAACCAGCAGGATAATCGGATATATCCACGATCTCTGCTTCAAATCCTCCCATGCCCATTTCGTTGTAGCTCATACAGCTGATGGTCATTCCCTCCGTAAGCTTATCCAGCATCAGCTCGCTGATAGAGCCTTTTACATAAAAGCCATCTTTGCTCTGGACAGTAATGAACGCGTTTCCATCGCTGGATGCAGTGGCCGCGTTTCCCACATGGGAAACCACACCGTCGATCCTGCTGTAGATCACTTTTTGCTTTACACTTTTTTCCAGCTTTTCAATATTGATCTCGCTTTCCTGGATATCCAGCTTCAGGCTGTTGATCCGGTTCTGCTGAAGACGGATAGCCTCCTCCCTGGTCATAGTAGATACGCTGCCGCCGCCACCGCCGCCTGGAGTGTCCGGATACTCCGGTTCCAGATTTTCTTCATATTGAGACGCTCCGTCCAAGGTGAATTCTGTTTCCAGGAGCATGTCCACCGGTCTTTCCAGGGTGCTTCCGTCTATCAGATAATAGCCGATACAGGACATTTTTCTATTAGAGAAGCTGGATACCACATCATCCTGGTGAAATTCCAGCTGATACCAGTATCCCCCTTCCTTCACAACGGTTGAGCCATCCGGCGTATACCCTGCCATTTTGTTTAAAAATTCTCCGGTGGCCTTTACGTATCCTTTCAAAGAGGAGCAGAAGAAAATATAGGGATCTTCTTCTGTGCCGCTCCCTTTAAAGGGATAAGATTCTCCATCTAAAGTAGAATAAAATTCTGGATCTCCATCGTGGAAATCCCCGTCCCCGTCTGTAAAATAAGGGTCAAAATAGTCCGTATCCCCATCCAGGGCCGGCGTGGGCGTTGGGGAAGGCGATGGTACAGGAGAGGGGGTAGGTGCATCGTCCAGCCCGGAATCGAAATCTCCGTCATCGGGATCCTCCGGTTCGGATCCTGTGCTCTGCCCGCTGCCATCATCAAACATATTTCCATCATACAGACTGGTCAGGAGCAGGGGCTGCATCACCGCTGCCAAACGTGTTCCCTGTACCTTGGTATCGGCAGAGGCTACCGGCGTAAGTTCTTCCTCTTCATTTACGGTCATATCCGAATCGGAGCCGCTTAGGTTGTCCGCATTGTAATAGTAGCCGTCTGTATCTTCAATGGGGCCGCCGTTTTTCAGGCTGTTCAGCCGGTTTACTGCTTTTGTAAGGTTCTGCTCCTGCTGCTGTTTCTGCAGACGGGCGATATTCAGTTCCATCTCCGCAAGGGTTGTGTCAAAGGAAACTAGAGGGTCTCCTACAGCAACCTGGGAGCCTTCCTCCACGTAGACCGTTTCCACAACCTTATTGGAATCTACCGTGACATTCTGGGACACATTTGTAGTGATCTGCCCGTCCAGACTGGTTTCATCGGAATAATAAACACCGGTGACGCTTCCCACGTCTACCACCATGACTTCCTTCTGATTCATTTTCCTTAAATACATAAGGCCGCCGGAAGCCGCGCCGGTCAGCAAAGCCACGATCAGGATACCGATAATGACTTTTTTTACCTTGCTCATTCCTTCACCTCTTTCTCACGCAGTATGCCGTCCCGTATGGTCACTACCCGTTTGGCATGGGAAGCGATCTCCGGATCATGGGTGATCATAAGTACCGTTACCCCTTCCTCATTCAGCCGTTTAAACAGATCCATTACCTGGGCACCGGATTTGCTGTCAAGTGCGCCGGTAGGTTCATCCGCCAGCAAAAGCTTGGGGCTGTTGACAATAGCCCTAGCAATGGCTACCCTCTGCATCTGTCCGCCGGAAAGCTGGTTTGGACGAAAGTCCACACGATCCGAAAGTCCTACCCGGTCCAGCGCTTTCAAAGCCCTTTCCCGCCGGAGTTTCCTGGGAACCTTTGCATAGTGCAGGGGCATCTCTACATTAGAAAGGGCGCTCTGCCGGGGCAAAAGATGAAAACTTTGGAATACAAATCCGATCTTATGCAGCCGGATATCCGACATCTCATTTTCTGAACAGGAGCGGATATCCTTGCCATCTAAGATAAAGCTTCCCTCTGTGGCCTGGTCCAGGCATCCGATAATGTTCATCAGCGTAGTCTTTCCGGATCCGGAAGGTCCCATGATAGCCACATATTCGCCCTCTTCCATGGAAAAATTCACATCCTTCAATACAGGAACTTTCATTTTTCCCTGCTGATATTCTTTATAGATTCCTTTTAATTCCAAGATCATCCTGCGTCCTCCACAATCTCTGCCTCTTGGGCCGCTTCATCCGTTCCAGGCGCGTCTTCGATAGGCACCAGTTCTTCCTCCGGCAGTTCTTCTGACGTGTCAGAAGAATCTATGATCTCACCGTTCATATCTGTAACCGGCTCTCCTTCTATACCGGAGGGGTCCATATCTACCCCGTCTTCTTCCGAATAAGCATCGGTTCCCTGGGTAATACCGAAGGACTCGTCACTTAATACGGTATTCATACCTTCTTCCAGGTTTTCTGCAGGATAAGCGATGGAATCTTCCAAGGTCAGTCCTTCTACGATTTCATATTCTCCAAGATTTTCATCGTACTGGCCCAGGATCAGTTCTCTCTTTTCCAGTTTTCCGTTCTCGTCAGCAGCCCATACGTAGGGATTCGTGTCGTCTGCGTCCACGATCATAAACTCACTCAGCCACAGCCCGGCCTTCTGATCCTCTTGTCCGTTGTCCAGTTCTATATATACATGCTGTCCCAGCATCAGCCCATCTGAGGAATCCAGCTCTACATAAAAAGGATAGGTACTGGAGGATGTCTGGCTGTTGGACATGTCCATGCTGTACATGGAACTTGCATCGTTTTCTGTGGTAGCATTCTCCCGGTCTACCATGCCCACCATGCCTCTCCAGATCTGTTCCTCATTCACCCGGGAGCGGACGATGATCGGCACACCCTCAGAAATATATTGGATATTCTGCTCGTTTACATATCCTTTGATCCGATAGGCACCGGTGCTTAAAATGGTAATAAAAGCATCGCTGGAGCTTCCGTCCATTCCCATAGAACTGTAGTCATAGGACTGATCCAGGCTGTCCCCGTCATCGGAGGAAAGTTTGGAGGTATCGATTTTCTGGATCACGCCATCGATCTCGCTGCGCACCTCGGTATTGGTGGTGGCATTCTGAAGCTGCTCGATCTGCGCCTGGGTAGACTGCTGATCGTACTGGTTTTTCTGCAGATTCATTCGGTTTGTTTCAATTTCTATCGTATAGGAAAGCTGGTTGTCCTGGCTTGCCTGCTTTTTCTCATTTTCCAGGGTCTTGATCTGCTCCTGGAGGCTTAAGGCTTCGTTTTTCAACCGGTCCAGCGCCAGCTGCTGTTCTTTTAAATCCTGCTGGATGCTGCTCAGATCATAAACAAACAGAAGCTGCCCCTGTTTTACCTCTTCCCCTTCTTCCACTTCTACTTCTGTAACCTTGCGGTTGTTTTCAATCTTTACTTCTATCGTTTCCTGAGGTTCCACAACCCCAGCATACCGGTTGGTATTGCCGGAGGAATAGCCGGTGATCGTCTTGACGCTGGAGACATATGCGCTCTCCCCGTCAGACGAAGTCTGGCCGCTGTCACGGATCACAAACCAATATACGCCGCCGGCACAGGCTGCCGCCGCCAATATCCCCCCAACAGCAATCATGGCTTTTTTCATATTTACCTCCCATCATTTGCGTTTATTAGTATTTTCATTGCTCTATCATACCAGATTCTGAAAGAAAAGAAAAGTCTTGGGGAAAATCACTTTATTTTTCACAAATTTTTCATGGATTTTTTATAATAAATGTACAAAATTTAAGGATTTTTGACTTTTTGCCCATAATCTGCTAAAATAAGAAGGAAAAATTTGGAAAGGAAAGAACTCGTATGAAGATTACGAAACGTCTGCTTCCCCTTCTTCTGGTCATCCTGGCGGTACTGGGAATCGGCTGTTCCGCCTCAGACAAAGCAGAAGCAGAGGAAGCCATAATCAGTGAACTGGATCTCCTTAAAAATCTGGACACGAACACCGTACAAAAGTATATCTCCTACCAGGCACTTTTTCCCGACGCCTCAGAGGACAATGTCCTCTCTGATGAAGTGAACGAAGTCTTTTCACTTTTCTTCCAGAACTTCGATTACAAAATTCTGGAAATCGACGTCGACAAAGAAAACAAAACTGCCGAGGCCTCTTTGCGCCTGACTACTTTGGATGCAGAGAATCTGGCTAAAGATTTTATCAAGGAAGAACTTTATCAGGAAATCCTACATTCGGCAGCCCAAACTTCCCAAAGTACCGAAGAAAACACGTCCTCTCTGGAGGAACGCTATATGATCCTGCACCGTCTTCTGAGCGAAAACACCTATGACACCATAGAGACAGACTGTACCATGTCTTTGTATCAGGAGGAGAAAAAGGATAATTGGGAAATTAATCGTACACATTCCCTAGAGAATGAACTTGTCGGCGGTCTTATTACTTATCTGTCCGACCCTGATTTCCTCTCCCCTGAGGATACTCTGGGAGTCTATTTAAATTCCCTGAAAACAATGGATATAGAAGAAATGAGCAATTATCTCGGCGTAGGAAGTATCCTGAATACCTCCGATGAGACCAGAAATGCTATCGCCTCTGCCCTGGTAGAAGAAGTACATAATTGTTTTAACTATGAGGTGATCGATACTGCCCTGGACGGTTATACAGCAACTATAGAGACAGAGATCACTACTTTTGACAGTGATTCCATACTCTCCGCTTACCAGGAAGAACTGGATGCGTATTTATCCTCCCCGGATGCAGTCATCGGCGGTTCACAGGCCCGTTACGAAAAGTCTTATGAGCTCCTTTTGGACAGTATTGAAAAAAATGATTCTGTAAAAACTTCTCCTGCGACCTTTACCATGGTCAACAATGGAACAAAATGGGAACTATTAAACGACAACAACGAACTTGGCAATGCCATCTTTGGTACTTTGACCACTACTCCGGTCTCAGAATAAATAAGATCCAATAAAAAAGCGTTTCTGTGCGGTAAAAAGAACTGCACAGGAACGCTTTTTTAGAGATCAAATAAAATCTTGACAAACAAAAGTACCATGACCACCAGGATCAGCGGCCGCACCACTTTGCTGCCGTTTTTCATGACCAGTCCCGAACCCATATAATGGCCGGCAATGGAAAAAACAGATGCGGCCACTCCCAGAGGAAGAAAGATCTTTCCGCTGAACAGAAACACCACCAGAGCCATCACATTGGAGGAAAGATTGGCCAGCTTCATGTTCCCGGAAGCTCTGCGCACATCCATCTTAGCGGCGCCTGTGTATAAAAGCAGGAGAAAGGTTCCCGTTCCCGGGCCATAAAATCCATCATAGCACCCAACCGCCAGTGAAGATGCGGCACAGATCAGCCACTGCTTTTTCCGCCCGATCTCCACGTTTTCCTCTCCCAGTTCCTTTTTCCGCAGGACATAAAAGCAGACCACCGGCAGCACCGGGATCAGCATATACCGAAGAAGAGCATCGCTTGCCCGAAGGGCCAGATTCGCGCCTATATACGAACCGAAAAGGGCCATGGACACACAGGGAAAGGCCAGCCCCCAGTCTACAAACCGGTTGCGGCACAGCCGAATAGTAGAGATCGCCGTGCCGGTGGCTGAGGAGAACTTATTGGTCGCAATAGCATTGTGCATAGGTACACCTGCCAGCAAATAGGCAGGCAGGGAGATCAAACCTCCGCCGCCTGCCGCTGCATCCACAAAGCTTGCAAGGAACACCATGGGGCATACGATCAGAAATGTCACAAAGGTAAGTTCCATATCAGGCTTCTTCCTCTTCTATCTTAAGACCCAGTTCTTTCAGCTGCCCATCGCTTACCTGTCCCGGTGACTGTGTCATCAGGCAGGAAGCATCCTTTACCTTCGGGAAGGCGATCACATCACGGATACTATCCACCTTTGCCATCAGCATAACAAGGCGGTCAAGTCCATAGGCCAGTCCTGCGTGAGGGGGAACGCCATATTTAAAGGCATTTAGAAGGAAGCCAAACTGCTCATAAGCTTCTTCCTTGGTAAAGCCCAGTTTTTCGAACATCTTTTCCTGGATATCATCCTGATGGATCCGGACGCTTCCGCCTCCGATCTCATTTCCATTCAATACGATATCGTATGCTTTTGCCCGTACCTTTCCTGGATCTGTATCCAAAAGAGGCAGATCTTCTTCCATCAGCATAGTGAAAGGATGGTGCATCGCTGTAAAACGATTTTCCTCTTCGCTCCACTCAAGAAGAGGGAACTCTGTGATCCATACAAAGCGGTACTGGTTTTTGTCCAACAGATCCATCTGTTTGGCAAGTTCTACACGCAGTGCGCCCAAAGCATCGTAGACCACTTTATTTTTATCCGCCGCAAACAGCAGGAGGTCCCCCGGTTCCCCGTCCATAGCCTGGATGAGGGCATCCATCTGCTCTTCTGTCATGAACTTCCCAAAAGAAGATTTTCTGGTCCCGTCTTTTGCGATGGCGATATAAGCCAGTCCCTTAGCGCCATAATCCTTCACAAAATCTACCAGCTTGTCGATTTTCTTCCGGGGCATCTCTCCCTGGCCTTTGGCGTTGATGCCGCGCACGCTTCCGCCATTTGAAAGAGCACCTGTAAATACACCGAATCCGCAGTCCTTAACGATCTCGCTTACATTTTTCAGTTCCATTCCAAAACGGAGGTCCGGCTTATCGGAGCCAAAACGGTCCATAGCTTCCTGCCAGGTCATCCTCTGGATCGGAAGGGATACCTCTACATCCAGGACTTCTTTAAACAAAAAGGCAAGGAATCTTTCGTTTACATCGATCACGTCGTCTACATCCACAAAGGAAAGCTCCATGTCGATCTGCGTAAACTCCGGCTGACGGTCCGCACGCAGATCCTCATCACGGAAGCATCTGGCAATCTGGATATAACGGTCATAGCCGGAGCACATCAGAAGCTGCTTGTACAGCTGGGGAGACTGGGGAAGTCCATAAAAACATCCCGGATGGATCCTGGAGGGAACCAGATAGTCCCTGGCGCCTTCCGGTGTGCTTTTGCCCAGCATAGGCGTTTCAATCTCCAAAAAACCTTCTTTTGCAAAAAATTCTCTAGTCAGCATAGCTACCTTGCTTTTCAGCATGAGATTTCTCTGCAGGTCAGGCCTTCTTAAATCCAGGTAGCGGTATTTCAGCCGGATCTCATCCTTGGTCTTGCTGTTTTCTTCAATAGGGAACGGCGGCACCTCTGCCTCGGACAGAACCCTAAGACTTTTGGCACGCAGCTCGATCTCGCCGGTGGCAAGATTTTCATTTACAGCTCCCCCTCTTTTTTCTATGGTCCCGGTAACAGCGATGACAAACTCGCTTCGAAGCTTTCCGGCTTTTTCAAATCCGGCTTCATCAATACTGCCGTTTTCAAAGATCACCTGCATGATCCCGGAGCGGTCCCTAAGATCCACAAATACCAGGCCGCCTTTGTTGCGGGCTTTCTGTACCCATCCCATCAAGGTTGCCTCGGTTCCGATCATTTCCTTTGTCACTTCTGCGCACCGGCATGTCCGATGCAGGCCATACATACTTTCAGCCATGATTTTTTCTCCTTTTCTACATTCTGTCTTTAAAAAATTCCACAAACTCTGTATAGCCTTCGGTCATCATCTGTTCTTTCTGGAATTTTTTATTCTTTTTCATTATGGAAATATTGATCTGCGTACCGCTGCGGCGTTCTTCCTCCGCCTGTTTTAAAATCAAAAGCAGCTTATCCGCAGGCATATTTTTTTCGATCAGATATGCCTTTTTCCCTTTTTCGGAGGGAATCTGGTACCCCCGCTCCAGAAGCAGCATAACGATGCGTTCAAAACCAATGGAAAAACCGCAGGCACTGGTATCTGTTCCTGTAAACTTCCCGATCATTTCGTCATAGCGGCCGCCGCCTCCTACAGAACCGCCGAACTCATCCATGGCGATCTCAAAGATCGGGCCGGTATAATAGGACATTCCCCGCACAAGAGTCGGATCAAATACGATCTTAAAATCCGCTGTCTTTACCGCGTCTACAGTAGCAATGATGGTTTCCAGATCTTCCGCTGTTTTGGGCGGCAGAACCTCTGCAAGTTTCTCTTTGCAGAAACGCACCCCCTGGATATCCGGAGAAATCTCCTCAAAGAGCTTAAGATAGGTTTTAACGGCGCTTTCCTCAAACCCTTCTTTTTTCAGTTCCTCTTCTACTCCCTCAAGGCCGATCTTGTCCATTTTATCCAGAATGATAAATACGGTGTCAAAGCTTTCTGAAGGAAATCCACTGTACTGTGCCATGGCCTTTAAGATTTTCCGGTCGTTGATGCGGATGGTAAAATCATGAAAATCCAGTTTGCCTAAAAGCGTTGTTGTTGCCAGCACCAGTTCAATCTCTGCCAGATAGGTAGGTTCTCCCAAAATATCAATGTCACACTGCATGAACTGGCGGAAGCGCCCTCTCTGGGGACGGTCTGCCCTCCACACATTTCCCATCTGCAGTGCCTTAAAAGGAGCAGAAAGTTCATTTGCGTGATTGGAATAATACCTGGAAAGAGGAACGGTCAGGTCATAGCGCAGTCCGGAGTCCACAAGATCTGCCTCTTCCTTTGCCTCCTCAAGCTTTAGCTTTTCTCCTCTTTTTAAGATTTTAAAAATAAGTTTCTCGTTTTCTCCTCCCTGTTTGCTGGATAGATTTTCAATATGCTCCACACAGGGTGTCTCAATAGAAGAAAATCCGAAGGTGCCATATGTCTCACGGATCATATTCATCACATAGTTCCGGATTTCCATCTCTTTTGGTAAAATGTCTTTCATACCGGTGACCGGTTTTTTCTTTAATGCCATCATGACCTCCTCTAACTTTCCGTTAATTATTATGTACGACTCTCTGGAAGGCAAGAAAGACCTCCATGTCGAAATTTTTCACCTCATCGATCATCAATTCTACGGCAGTGTCCCTGTCAAAGGCTTTTCTATAGGGACGGTCCGAACTTAAGGCGGAAAATACATCGCAGACTCTCAGGATCCTTGCTCCTATAGGGATCTCTTCTCCTGCCTTATTTGAGGGATAACCGCTTCCATCGTAGTTTTCGTGGTGGTAAAGAATACTTTCTAAGATAAAATCAGAATACCCCTGTCCTTTTAGTTCCTCATAGCCTAGTGTAGAATGCATGCGTACATATTTTAATTCCTCGATTACCAGGGGATTCTTTTCCTGTCCGTTAATATATCCTGTCAGCTTCAGCTTGCCGATATCATGGAGCATTCCTGCGATAGCCAGCTCGTAGCAGGCATGGTCGTCCATTCCCAATTCCTTTGCCACCGCATAGGCCAGATTGCTCACCCGCATTCCATGGCTGAGTTCCGCCGACAAGTCAAAATCCAAAATCCTCTCCGGTGCAGCTGCCGATCTCTCATATCCTCTGTCCAAGCGTACACCTCCTGTCATTCCTTACAGCCAGGCTTTGATGCCTGCACGTTTTCTCTCGATCATTTCCTCAATGCGTGTAATATAATTGGTCACGTCTTTCACGTTTTCTACACGCTCGATCCGGTTTCCCTGTCTGCACACCAGCTTGGAAGAGCCGCCGGCACCCAGGGCAATAATCGGCTGTTTTTCTTCCATAATTAGTATATTGTAAATACCGGCTTTGTCAACCTTTGAGTAGCCAACATTTTCAAAATTTCCCTTCATATTTTTCTGACGGTATAGATAATAGGGGCCCATACCCATTTCGTAGGCTGTGCGCTGTGTGAGATCCAGGATCTCCTGATTGTTTTCAAACGTCATCTCCTGATACTGTTCCTTAAAAATATTCAGTCTGGCCGCCCGCTTAACTGCCAGGGAATGAACCGTCAGACTGTCCGGGGAAAGAGCCTGTACCTCTTTTAACGTATTCTCCACCATAAAGCGGTCCTCTCCCGGAAGCCCCACGATGAGATCCATATTGATATTTTCAAAGCCGCATGCTCTGGCGGTATAAAAGGCTTCTCTGGTCTGTTCTACCGTGTGGCGTCTGCCGATCAGGTCCAGCGTAGCCTGATTCATGGTCTGCGGGTTCACAGATATCCTGGTCACCGGAAATTCCCTAAGGGCCAGAAGCTTCTCCCGGTCTATACTGTCCGGCCGGCCGGCTTCCACAGTAAACTCCCAAAGGCCATCAAAGCCAAAGCTCCTCCCCACTTGGTCCAGCAGTCTTCGCAGCTGGTCTGGCGAAAGGGTTGTAGGCGTTCCTCCTCCAATGTAAATGGTATCCAGCTTTCTCCCCTTCATCATAGCGGAAACTGCCTGGATCTCCCGGCACAGGGCATCCAGATAGGCCTCTACCTTATCCCTCCACTGTGTCAAAGGGTAGGAGCTGAAAGAACAATACAAACAAATACTGGGACAAAAGGGAATCCCGATATACAGACTGTATCCATTATCATAATCGATATTTTTTAGGATTTCCCGCTCCCGGTTGGCTATGGTAACGGCAAGGGCGGTTTTTTGAGGACTGACAAAATAGCGGGAGCGCATTTCCTCTGCCGCCTGGGTGTTTTTCATCCCGGACTGGAGCATGTCCATTACCAGCTTCACCGGGCGGATCCCGGTAAGGTTGCCCCAAGGCAGTGTCCTCCCCGTCATCTTCACAAGGGCTTTATATAAGGCAGCCTTGATCCCGTCCTTATTTTCTTTCCTCAGCTCGTGGGCGTCCATTTTTCCTGGTCCATGGCAAGAAATAAGGGCATCTTTTGACTGCCCTTGTATCACAGAGGCACACATCACACCTTTGTGTCCTTCCCCTGCATATTCGA
>DXBU01000074.1 GCA_019116385.1 Candidatus Blautia faecigallinarum
TAGTAGTTAATATGACGGTTTCCATATGTAACACGGGTGATATCCGACTTGTCTCTTACCACCGGGTTCATCTCTGCAAAAATTTCCGCCAGTCTGTCCTTGCTGGAAGCATCCAGGGTATAAGTCTGGGCACCGCTTTTATGCTGTTCATAAACATAAATGGCGATGATGTCCTGCCAGTTTTTCACAAGGAGTGTATCTGCTGACGTAGTGAGACCGTCCGCACGCAGGTCGCTGGCATCCGCCAGTTTGTTTTTCTCTTTATATTCGGTTTCGATCTGCTCCATCACAGAGGCAAAATCATCTGAGAAAGAGAGATTATAAACGCCTTCCAGGCTGTTCAGATAGAAGCCTTTTCCGGCATGAAGGTTGGATACCATTGTTGTGGCTGCCCCATTGCTGGTGCTTCCGGCAGAAGTCTGTCCATCCCCGAAATTCTGATTTCCATCAGAAACCGAAGGCGTGGGCGTAGGTGTAGGACTGGGTTCCGGTGTCGGTGTGGGTGTAGCCTGCTGCTCTTTCAGTTCATCTAATGCCTTCTCGAAATCTACAAGGATCTGGTAGTTTGTAACCTGTGCTTTTTCCTCTTCTGTCAGGATCTCATAGGCGGAACGTATTTTTATGATCTCTTCTTCGTATTCCAGAGTAATGCCTGTGAGCAGCAGCTCCTGGGAAAGCTCGTCTAGTCTTTTAACGATTTCCTCCGGGGTAGAAAGCTCGGGCTCCTCCGGCTCTGGCGTCGGAGTCGGTGAAGGACTAACGTCCGGCGTGGGTGTCACATCGCCCCCTGGTGTGGGAGTCGGCTCTGGATCTGGTGTTGGGGTCAGGTCACTGCCTGGTGTAGGGGTGATCTGGGGAGTTTCCTCCACAGGTGCAGAGGTGATCGGCGGGGTGACCGAAGGCTGGGAAGGCTCTTCTGTAAAGTCCGGCTGATCATCAAATGCTTCTTCTGACACAAATGTATCTTCAGCCGATGCTAAGGAAAGCGCAGGGCTGGACAATACCATAGTTGACAGCAATGTAATGCACAAACATTTTGTCAGATATTTATTCTTCATACTACTTTGTTGCTCCCTTCTTTCTATCGGCAGATTTTCCCCCTTTCATCTGCCATCTGTCACACTGAATTGTTTTTTTACATCAATACTTGTACCATTTTAGCATAATCCCTACATGAAATCAACCGCCGGAAGGAGTACTTCCGGCGGTTTTCCTTATTTTTCACTTTTTATTCACACTTTTTTAATTTCTTGTTCAGGCTGCCCAAGCCATATGGAAAGATACAGGCATCTTCCCTGCACACAGCTGGATCACACCTTGGATCACCTGATAGCATACAGAAACAATATAAGAAATATCGTCTTTTATATTTCTTTCCTTCTGCAGATACTCAGCATGTCTTTCCTTAACATAGTCAATAAGCTGGGCAAAAGTTTCAAAACGTATCGCCTGTTTTACATGAATGTCTGCCTGTCCGTTTAAAATACAGGTCTTCAGATCATTTTTCAGGTATTTTTCGTACTGGTTATGCTCTACAAGAGAACCGGTGTAGGTTCTGTTATGCGGAAAAGTAAAATAATCAGCAATATAATGCATCGCTTCCCCCAGCTGCCGCCAGTAAACTCTCTCCTTGTATTCTGAGGGATCCTGCTTTACAAGGACCGCCAGCTTTTCCTGGACCTCCTGAAAGGTACCGAAGTATTCATGCTTCTTCGTTACAAAGGATGGGCGCAGGTCCGGAAGGATGCTCCCCAGGCAAAAAGCTTTTCTGTGCTCCTGCAGGCTGTAAGCCCCAGGCATCTGATCTGCAAGGTAACGTGCTAATAATATATGTGATTTTTTTCGCAACAGCTTCCTCTTCTTTCTTGTCCGAAAACGGGATCTCCCGTCGGGACATCTAACCGGGAACGGGCCTTTCCTCCACGTTCTGTTTCCTGTAACCATGTTTTACTATAACAGAACTCTTTTTCTTTTTCAATGGAGGGTTCGTAAAAAAAAGGTGAATTTTCTGAGTCTTTTTCGTGAAATTGCCTATTGGACACAGAGCGTCTTTCAGCGGCCTTTTTTGCACACTTTCTGCAGGTCGATCACCTGTCGGTCCAGCTGGTGGATGATCCGGTGAGCCTCCTCTGCCTGAAAAGGTTTGTTTTCGATCATCGCTGTTAAAATATTCCTGTGATAGGGAATCGTCTGACGCCAGATTTCCGCCGCGCCGCTCACATCCTTACCATTTTCATCCAATGCCATGATCAGATTGTCCAGCATCTGTTCCAGGGTATTGTTCCCGTAGATTTTTCGCAGCCTGCTGTGGAAAATAAAGTCCTCCTTCTGTAAAAACATCCCCATCTCTGCCGCAGTCTCCATCCGCCGCAAGGGTTCCTCAAGACTTATGATCTCCTGCTGGCTCAGTTTTCCGCACAATTCCTGTATGATATGAAGTTCCAGGATTCTTTTTACCTCCAGCAGTTCATAGTAATTAACTTTCCACAGTTTCAGGTAAAAAGAATCCTCCCGTTTTTCAGAAGTGATAAAGGCGCCTTTTCCCATCTTCACTTCTATGATCTTGTCCTTTTCCAACACCCGCAGGGCTTCCCTTACAGAATTTCTGCTTGTGTTAAACTCCTGGGCAAGTTCTCTTTCTGAAGGGATCTTGTCTCCGTTCTTTAAATTATTTTCTTTTATATAATCCATGATCGCATCGGCGATCTTCGTATACAATAAATCCCGGTGTATCGGTTTGAATCCAATATTTCCGTTTCCCATCCGCGCCTTCCCCTATCATATTTATATGATGATGCCAGGGTCAAGAGATCTAAGCCCACTTAAATCTGCTCATAAGCGGGGTGAAAGACCTCAGAACCCGTCCCGGCACAGATCAGCCCTTTACAGCACCTGCGGTCAGACCTTCTACCACATACTTCTGTACGAACACGAACATGATCGCACTTGGAAGCAGAGCCAGAACGCCGCCGGCCATCAGAGCGCCCCACTGTACGGAATATTTTCCTACCAGGGACTTCAGGCCTACAGGGATAGTCCACATGTCCGGAGTATTGATAAAGATCGTTCCGGCGATCAGTTCGTTCCATGCTCCGATGAAAGCAAATACGAATACCGCCACAATACCCGGGAACATAACCGGGAGCACGATCTTCCACAAGGTCTGCAGCTTGCCGCAGCCGTCCACATAAGCCGCTTCCTCCAGTACATACGGGATACGCTCGAAGAAGCTCCGCATGGTGATCACACAGAAGGGCAGGTTTGTGGCTATGTAGAAAATGATCAGGGACAGGTAGGTATTAATGATCCCCATATTGGCAAATACAATGTACAGAGGGATCATAACCAGGATACTGGGGATCATCTGGGTGATCAGGAAGAACAAAAGCGTTGCGCCCTTTCCTCTGAATTTAAAACGGGCAAGGCCATAGCCGCCGAAAATAGAAAGGAGCACTACCACAATGGCGGTCGCCAGAGTGATGATGATACTGTTCTTCAGATACACGCCGTAATCCAGCATATTAAACAGGGACTGATAGTTTTCCATGGTCACTGTATGAGGATAATAGGTGATCTCCTGTGCATTGATGATCTCCGGGTTTGTCTTAAAGGAGGTGATCACCATCCAGTAGATGGGCAAAAGCACCAGCAAAAGGAAAAATGCCAGGACTATAAAACGTACCACTCCTATGATCCTTCTTTTCGTTGATCTCTTCATTAAAAATCACCTGCCTTATCGTAATTCGTTAACTTCAGGAACAGAACCGCGTACACGCCCAGGATCACCATCAGGAGCACGCCGAAGGCGCCTGCCAGACCGAAATCGTAGCCTGAGAATGCCTTGGTATACATATAGGACGGAAGGGTCTGGGAGTAGTTCGCCGGACCTCCGTTTGTAACAATGACCACAAGATCGAAGGAGTTAAAGATCCAGATGGTACGAAGAAGCAGGGTCATGATGACCGTTGGCTTGATATAAGGAAGAGTCAGGCTGAAGAACTTGCGGAACATACCGCAGCCGTCCATATCTGCCGCCTCATAAATATCCTCCGGGATAGACTGCAGAGCCGCCAGGATCATAATACCGAAGAACGGGATACCGATCCAGATCATGGCTATGATGATGACCGCCAGAGACAGTCCCGGCGTGCCCAACCATGCGATACGCTCATCAATGATCCCAAGTTTTAAGAGAAGATCGTTGATGACACCGTATTCTCCGTTGAAGGCCCAGCGGAATACAAGACCTACTACGAATGTGGAGAAGGCCCAGGGCAGGAATACGATGGACTGGTAGATCCCTCTTCCGGGGAACTTGTCCCTGAGCGCAAGGGCAAGGGTCAGTCCGCCGATAAACTGTCCGGCTACCGCCACGACCACATATACGATGGAGTTTTTCAGCAGCAATGGAAAATCTCTGTCGCTGAACAGCTCTTTAAAGTTTTCAAAATTGTTAAAGTAGATATTGGCATTTCCAAGTCGGTAATTCTGGAATGCCATGATCACACTCTTGATCAGCGGATAACCGAACATGATCAAAAGGATGATAAGGACCGGTCCCACATAGAACCAGGGTTCCCTTGCCCTTCTGGACTTCAGCGTACTTTTATGTTTCTTTCCGCTCATAGTATTCCTCCTTTTTGCGCCCGGTTTAAAAAACGCCTCTCCCAAACCAGGCATCATATAAAAACGGGGCATCTCATTTTCGTCTTTGAAAATAGGATGCCCCTTTTGCCGTCTATGCTGCGACAGCTATGCTACATCCGGCTTACTGCAGAGTTAAAGCTGTTTCCACGATCGTATCCGGATGCTCTTCCATATACGCTTTCATACGGGTCTGCAGCTCATCGGTAATGGTCGTGAGTGCAGTTTCGGCGTCAATGTCGCCAAGAAGGTAGCTCTGGATCTCTTCATGGAACATACCCTGATGAAGGTCTGTGTAGTCGAACGGTCCAAAGGTAGTAGGAACTGCCAGGTTCGGATCATTCATCTGCTGAACGAATGCTGCGTATGGTCCGTCTGTACCATAGGTTTCATCGTTTTCAACGTCCTTCTTAATCGGGATCTCACCGGTTGTCTTGCAGTATTCGATATTGTTTTCTGCATTGGTCATAAACTCAATGAGCTGCCATGCTTCATCCGGATGCTCGCTGTTTCCGGAGATGGAGTATGCGTACGGCGCATTGATGGTATTGTAGATCTTGCCGTCCTTTGTGCTTGCAGGCATCGGCATAACGCCCCAGACTTCCGGATCCATGTTTGCTTCGCAGGTAGGAAGAACCTCAGAGTCGTTGATCAGTGTTCCGGTCAGGCCGCCTGTAAAGTTGTCAACCATCTCGGTGAAGCCCCAGTTGATGGAATCTTCCGGAGCATAGCCGTTCAGATACTGGTCAGTCCAGGTCTTGAAGGCTTCCAGACATTCATCGGAATTGATGAGGATGTTTCCTTCGGAATCATAGGTATTTCCGCCTGTGAAGGACTGCAGGTAAACAAGGAGCGGATCAAGAGCTCCTCTGGCTCCCCGGTAGGAAACGCCGTAGTGTCTCTCATCCACATTGGTAAGCTTTTCTACTGCATCGAAATATTCATCATAGGTCCAGCCCTTGGTAGGATCCAGGTTCAATCCGGCTTCTTCCGCCCAGTCTTTACGATAGAACACACCCTTTACCATCAGGCCGTCCGGAACGGTGTATACATGACCGTAGCGGTCTTCTTCACTTCTCCACAGAAGCTTGTTTACAGCGTCTGTATACTCGTCTCTTGTGTCTGCAAGGTAATCATCCAGAGGAATTACCCAGCCTGCCTGTGTATACTGGCCAAGCCATCCGGACCAAACGGTCATAACGTCCGGAAGCTGATTGGATGCGCCCAGAACGGTGATCCTGTTTGCCGCGTCGTCCCAGGGTACGCTCTCGTATACTACTTCAATGCCGGTCTCATCATAGAACTTCTGGAAAATGCCCTCAAAGTAGCTCTGTCTTGTCTCGCTGGGGCTTACGTCCAGGAAACGAAGGCTTACATCTGCTGCCTGTACCTCTGTTGCCACTCCGGCGGTCAATGAGCCTGCCAGCATAGCAGCCGCCAGCAGCACGCTGATTTTTTTCTTCATATTTTTTCCTCCTTTTAATTAAGATCTCTTATATTTAAAGCAGCTTAAGCGCCGCTTCAATATCCTCCAGAAGGTTCTCCTCACCTTCCAGTCCGCAGTAAAGACGGATCAGTCCTCTGTCCACTCCCAAAGTCTTTACTTCCTCCTCCGGCTCCATATATACCGGACAGAGGGCAAGGCTCTCAAAGCCGCCCCAGGAGCAGCCTTTTCCGAAAAGACGGAGATGATCGATAAACTCGATGGCCTTCTCTGTAGAGGCGTCCAGTTCAATGCTCATGAGACTGGAATGTCCCTTCTGCTGGCGTTTGATGATATCTGCCTGAGGATGGGAGGCAAGTCCGGTATAGTACACCTCCTTTACCTTATCGCTCTTTTCCAGATATTCCGCCACGGCCATAGCCACCTGCTGGTGCCGCTTCATCCTCACCTCCAGGGTACGCAGTCCCCGGATGGCGAGCCATCCTTCCATGGGTCCGATGATCCCGCCGAACCACTCTCTCATTTCTTCCATCATCCGGCGCATCAGCTCTTCGTCCTTGGAGACAAGAACGCCTCCGATGATATCGCTGTGGCCTCCGATGTACTTGGACATGGTGTGCATCACGATATCCACGCCCATATCCAGCGGTTTCTGAAAGATCGGGGTCAGGCAGGTGTTGTCTATGTAAGTTTTCACATTATGCTTTCTGGCAATGGCTGTGACGGCCTCTATGTCGATCACACGGAAGACAAAGGTGGCCGGGCTTTCCAGGATCATCAGGGCCGT
Source organism: Candidatus Blautia faecigallinarum (assembly GCA_019116385.1). Classification (GTDB taxonomy): domain Bacteria; phylum Bacillota; class Clostridia; order Lachnospirales; family Lachnospiraceae; genus Blautia_A; species Blautia_A faecigallinarum. The sequence goes on from DXBU01000074.1 coordinate 6,876, forward strand.
ATTCTCCTGAATGGAATCCTCGATCTCCTGCAGGTCATTGCCGCTTACATAAGTGACGGAAAAATTCAGATTCGGTATCCCCACCGTACTTAAAAAACGTTTGATAGGCTCGTAAATGTTTTTCATACATATCAGATGGCTTCCGGCTTTGCAGGTAGCCATGATCGCAGCCGTGCAGGCCGCCATTCCCGATGAAAACACCACTGCCCTGCTTCCATGCTCCAGTGCGGCGATCTTCCGCTCCAGGACATGTACGGTAGGATTCGACGATCTTCCGTAAATATATTCATCATCTTTAAAGACATCCACATTGCAGTAATCCTCGAACCGGTCGTATACATGAAGGGAATTCATAAATACCGGCGGTACCACTGCATGGAGATAACGGTCATATTCGTCTGCTGTGTGTGTCAGTGCCATCAAGTCCTGATCCATAATGTCTCTCCTTCTCTCCTGGTTCATTGGTCAACTGGCTCAACCAGATAAGATACCAACTTAAAAACAAAAACCAGGTCGTTTTTATATGTCTTTACCTGCATATTCTATACATATTTATATCCTTTTGTCAATAGTTTTCCGTTTTTTTCATGCATTCATAGTATATTTTGAAACATTCTTCCAATTTCATCTCTGATTTTTTAGTTAATTTCATCACTCGCTATCTTTTATCTTTTCGTTGCATTCTTTCACCCAAAATGATATATTAACATCAGATGGGCCGAAAGATCCGGTCCAAATTTGTATATATTTCACAAACAGGAAGGAGGCATTTTATGAGTCTGCGCTATCAAGACAGCAAACGCTGCTATCTGATCGACCACCATTCTCCGGATCCGCCGGATGTCACCCTGGAAACACTTGATATTTCTGAATATGAGCGTTTCTTTGACACCGCCGGCATCGATTCTCTGATGGTGTACTGCAAGGACCACTGGGGCGTTACTTATTTTGATTCCAAAGTCCCCGGTTCCCGGAAGCATCCGGGTGTAAAAGGCGACTGGATCCGCCAGGTCAGAGACCTGACCGCAAAGAAGGGAATTGAATTTGTCGCCTATTACTGCATTGAATACGACGAAGGAGCTGCCCGTAGATTCCCGGAATGGCGGGTAAGGAAGGCGGACGGCACCCCGCTGATCCGTGACGACCTATATGCAAAATGGAGCCTCTGCTGCTACCAGACCGGTTACCGGGAATACTCTCTATCTCACCTTGAGGAGATCGTCAGGGAATATCATCCGGACGCACTGTTCCTGGATATTTTCGGGGCTTCCCTTTGCTACTGCCCCAACTGCAAAGAAAAGTTCCAGAAAAAATACGGCTATGCCCTTCCGGAGACAGAGGAAGGTCTCTCTGAACACCGCCTGGACGTGGTAGATTTCCTGGACGGCAATGCAAAAGAATATCTGGAGGAATTAAAGCGCAGGGTAAAGGCTGTCGATCCTACTATTGCCATCACCATTAACTTTTCCTGCCATTATCCCAAGGAGATCCGTGATCTTCTGGATTATCAGTATTCCGAACCGCTTCTTAAGGACAACTGGTTTTCTTCCGCCTACGCGCGGGATACGGCCAAAGGACAGCATCCCATGCTGGCGCCGGGGGAAGCGTCCCAGGTATACAACTATGATACCAAGGCCCAGTATATCTGCGACCTGTCCTCTATCGCGGCACAGGGCTGCCGGGTAGGTATGTACAGCGGTTCCCAGCATTATGACGGTACTCTGGATATGCCGGAAGCAGAGCAGCTTGGAAGTGTATTTACAGTCTTAAAAGAACTGGAACCTTATCTGGTGGACCGCAGTCCGGTAAGACATGCGGCTATTATCCAGAGCGACGCTTCCAAATCCGTCAACGCATTCCCCTTCCATCCGGATGCGATCCTGCGGATGAAAAAGCACAATCCGCACACCCATGCGATCCTGGGCGCTATGGAGCTCTGCGAATACGAAAAGATCCCCTATTCCATACTCCCGGAGGGAGAGGCTTCCGCCGACGTCCTTTCCGGCTATGACCTTGTGATCCTTCCGGAGGTTTACATTGTTTCCGAAAATCTTAAGGAGCTTCTTACCGCATACACCCAAAAAGGCGGAAAGGTCCTGATCTCCGGCAAGACCGGTCTTTGGAACGCGGATTTCTCCATGAGGGAAGAATTTGCTCTTTCTGACATCATGGGAGTGAGCTTTAAATCCATACATACGGAATATGCCCAGAACGACTGGAGCGCTTATCTGAAAAAGTGTCCGGACGCATCCTATGAAGGCATGCTCGCCAAGACCACGCCGCCGGTAAGCGACTTTTTCCTGGAGGCAGAATGTACCGGTGCACATCCGGAGTTCACCTTTGTCCTTCCCTGCGTGGCCTGCACCCCTGACCACTGGGTAAACTGGTGGAGCCCGCCCCCTGGAAAGGAAACGGACTATCCGGCTTTGACGATAAACGCTTATGGAGAAGGGACCGTATTCTACGCAGCCTTTGATCTGTTTACCATGGCTGCGGCTGAGACCTACCGTCAGGTACAGCCTCTTTTCCATCAGATCTACGGAAAGCTTGGCGTCCGTCCGGTCATCCGGAATGTGACGGATATCCCGCACATTCTCCGGACTGCTTATTTTGAGACAGAAAGCAGCTATTATGTACATCAGATCTCCACTCTGGCCCATGAGTACAAGGGAGACTTCACTCCAATAAGCGGCGGAAAACTGGAACTTACAGTCCCGGTAAGAGCTGCGAAGATGGTGTATCCGGAAGCAAAAGAATTGTCTGTAACAGAAAAGGACGGCGTTTATACCGTAGAACTTCCCCAGGTTTCCCTGCAGCAGTTCATCGTCCTTGAGAAAAATTAGACTTTTAATGCGTAGCAGTTTTATGGCTGCTACGCATATTTTTATTCAACAAGAGATTACGTCTATATTATACTGGACTCTTCAGTTGTTCGATTTTCTTTATATCTACATAATGAGTCGCATATGCTTTTTCGATCTCTGTTTTTCCGCTCTTACTGAAGTAAAGCGGGATCACCGATTTATGTCCTCGCTTTTTCTTTACGCCTCACCGCTTATAATAGCAAAAAGACGGCTTCAGTCCGGACTTTTCGGCATATCTGCGGAAATAGCGACTGCAATTTATACTTCTCCCATTTCAGCATATTCTGGTTCAGCGTACTTTTTTTAAGTTAGTGTATAATTATTATTGGCAAAGATAGGAATTATTCCTAAAGTAAAAGGGAAGTAGAGAAATTCCCTACTTCCCAATCATACAGTTTTTCTTTATGATGTTAGTTGCGAGAAAAACATATAAAGGAGACTGTATGATGAAATCTATTGTAGAGGAAAAGCTGGTATCTTTCAAGACATTGGAGCAGAAAGTTTTCAGATATGTCTGTGAACTGGCACAGGAGATCACCCGGATCATGCTGGAGAACTATGATGCGGAACTGGCAGAAGGAAGAGATAAAAGCCAGTACCGGGATAAGGGAAAGCGGACGACTACGATCAAGACCGTTTATGGGGAAGTAAGCTATGCCCGGAGAGTCTACCAGACGAAGCTGGAGGATGGTAGGAAGGCCTGTGTGTATCTGCTGGATGAAGCCATGCATATGGATAAGATCGGGTTGCTCTCTACAAACCTGGCAGAAAAAATCGCTATGACGGTTACTGAATCTCCCTACCGCGTAACAGCAGAGATCATCAGCGGAACCTGCGGCCAGAGCATCAGCCATGGAGGCGCATGGAACCTGGTGCAGAGGCTTGGCGAGCGGATCAGTGGGGAAGAAGACCATGCCGTAAAGCAGATGGAAGCCGGGCAGGCGGAAGGCAGGGAGAGTCTGCCGGTGCTGTTTGAAGAGATGGACGGCGTATGGCTCTCCATGCAGGATAAAGGTCATAAAAAGATGAAGAAGCAGGAAATGAAAGTCTTCACAATGTATGAAGGATGGGATGGAAGCAGCAGGCAACGGAGCCGTCTGGTAAATAAAACAATGCTGGCGGGGATGGAAAAAAGCGATGAGTTCCACCGGAAACGGGAGGCCCTGATCGAGAAAAAATATAATGCAGACGAGATACAGCAGAGGATACTGAACGGGGATGGAGGGACGTGGATCAAAGAACCGTATGATTCCGAAGTGATCATCCAGCTTGACCGGTTTCACATTTATCAGGAAATAAAAAGGAAGCTGAAAGAGAAAGAAGCGCAGAAAGCAGTGACCGAATTGTTTGAAGCCGGGAAAATAGATGAGATGTTGGAATACATCCAGATTTATGCGGATAGCGTGGAGAGCAGCGATGCAGCTGACAAACGGAGCGGCGACGCAAAGAAATTGTATGAATACCTGTCAAATAACAAAGCCGGGCTGCTGCCATATCAGGAACGAGGGATCAAGATACCAGAAGCAAAGCCGGGGATAGTATATAAGGAGATGGGAGTGCAGGAGAACCAGAATTGTACGGCTATCACCTTACGGATGAAGCACAGAAGGATGCGCTGGTCCATAAACGGGGCGAACAACATGGCGAAAGCCCTGTACCGGAAAGAAAACCGTGAACTGATCGATACGATTGAGAGGTATACGGACGGCCTGATCTTTACGATGCAGATACAGGAAATTGTACAGACCCTGAGTGCGGCAAAAGCGCCGAAAAAAGATGGGAAGGGAAACAGATATGTCGATGTCATCACCCATCATATGCCTTTGCTGGATGCGATGAGAACGGCATCAAGAAAGGCGTTTATGTCAGCGTTCTGTTCATAGGAGACATGGAAGTTGAGAGAAAGGGTCTTTAAAATAGTCAGAAAAAAGATAAAATAATCAAACATCAAAAGAAAAGGGAAAAGTGCCAACGATTACTTGACACATACCTCAAGCGGCAAGTATATTGCATTACAGATCTGCATATGCTATAATGCCGGTAGGCAAAAGGAAATTGCGAGTCCATCTGGACAAAGAACGAATCCCCAAACCGTGTTGCAGCACAGTCTGGGGATTCTTCTTTTCTTTTATACTGGCAAAGCACCTAGTAGGCTATTTGTTGTCCTTATCATTACTGTCAAGCCATTTGCAGATGAGGTGGCAAATCACACCTGCCAAAACAGCAACTACAAAGGAAATTACGATTTCCATCTGGACACCTCCTCCCTGTTGCCAGGTATCGGTGAGACAAGACAGAAATTATAACATACCGCAGTTTTCCTTTTTACCATTTTCTTCTAAAAGCATCATAAAGGTCTGCATCATCGCTCACGGCTCTATACCGGCTTTTAGGTTATTTGGGATGATTGAGGAATTGAACGGTACATATGTTATCAAGATATGTTCTTTTTATATTTCTACAGAAGATAAGGGGATAATCCCCTTGATTCTGCTATAAGTGGAACTAAAAGGCTTTTTGTGACTTAATCACTGCTTAAAAATTCTTTTCCAACTCATGGCCGCCTAAAAAAATATCAGCTTTTTCTTTTTCTTCTTAAAAACTCGTTCTGTCTAAAAACCCAAGGGGAACTATAACATGACGAAACTAAAAAACACAAAGAAGGGCATGGCGAAAAAAGCGCTGAGCGTTTCACTCGTTGCGGCGATGCTGGCTACTTCTAATGTTCCGGTTTGGGCTGCGGAAGATCTGTT
>DXBU01000007.1 GCA_019116385.1 Candidatus Blautia faecigallinarum
CGCATTTGAGCGGCGAGGATGCCGATGACTTCCTTAACATTTAGTTCTTCTAAAAGTGTATGGAGAAGGAAATGCCCCAGATTGTACTCAACAGGGGCAGCAAACGCGCGCGGACGGGTATCCTCGGCGAAGGCAGCGGCGCGTTCTTCATTTTTCCTTGCTACAAAGTCTGAGTAATAAGCGATAGGATCAGGGATCTCGTTGGAGATGAGATCGTCTACATAGCCAAAAGCCATGACACTTTTTGAGCGTGGCTGTTTCTTCTCTTTATCCCAATGGGATTCATACATTTGTAAATAGATCCCTTTTTTCTTTTTCTCTTTTCGTAAATAGTATGCCATAATCGACCTCCGAACAAAGTGCTATAAAGTACTATTATTATAACATATCCCAAAAAAAATTTCAACAAAAAAAGCCCTAAAAAGGGCATTAAGAATTTACCGTAAAAATGGGAAAAATCGAAGCGCAGAGGAATAGATGGACAAAGTAGGAAAACAAAAACGACGGAACTTTCCTAGTACTACGACGGAAAACGGGTCTCTTGAGGTATAACTTTCAAGTTAAGTACCGCTCCTTTGACGGAGGCATTCAAGTAACAAATCGTAGTAGTATGTACTTTTAATATTGAAATTTCAAGACAGTTTTTCTATAATAAAATCATATTCTGGAGTTTGCTGTTAAGAGCATCTGTACGCTTTTGACACTGACAATCCCGGGATAACCATAATATAGGATTCCTCCGAAGGTATTTAAGGAGGAGTGAAGATGGCAGAACGTAAGACGCTGCAGGATCTTACCATCAAAGACAACTTCATGTTTGGGGCTGTAATGATGGATGAAGAGATCTGCAGGGAGCTTCTGGAACTTGTTTTGGGGTTCCGGATCGCGAAGGTGACGGTGAGCAAAGAGAAGTGCTTTGTTTACCATCCGGAGTATAAAGGTGTACGGTTGGACATACTCGCAGCAGATGAGGAGAATACACATTATAATGTAGAGATGCAGGTATCCCGTAAAAGAAAACCAGGAAAGAGGAGCAGATATTATCACAGCCAGATCGACATGGAACTGCTCCGGAGCGGACAGGATTATGAGGAACTGCCGGATTCCTATGTGATCTTCATCTGTGATTTTGATCCTTTTTACAGGAAGAAATACCGGTATACGTTTGATATGAAATGCCGTGAGGACGGGAATGTTGCCCTGGAAGATGGAAGCCATACCGTTTTCCTCAGCACCTGCGGGGAGAATGAGAACGAAGTGCCGGAGGAGCTGGTTAAGTTCCTGAAATATGTAAAAGCGGGATTAAAGGAGAGTTCAGAGGATTTCCAGGACAGCTTTGTAAAACGGGTACAGACCGCGGTCAGGAATGTGAAAGCAAGCCGCGAAATGGAGGAGCAGTATATGTTGTTGGAAGAGCTGATCAAAGAAGAACGGGAACAGGCGTTGGCTGAGGGGCACGAACTTGGGCTTTCCGAGGGCCGTGAACTTGGATTGACAGAAGGAATATCCCGGGGACAGGTTTCGTCAATCCTGGAGCTGCTGTCCGATCTGGGCGAAGTGCCGGAAGAGATCAAAGAAGCTGTTTCAGGAGAAAACGATCCGGAAATCTTGAAACTGTATTTAAGGCAGGCCGCAGCAGCGAAGTCAATGGACGACTTCAGGCAATTCCTGGACCGCAGAAAGAGTAAGTAGCAGACAATACTGTAACTGGAAAAAGTAAAATGAGAAGCGGAGGAATTCTGTAATACTCCGAAGAGAAAAGAGCAATATACAAAAGAGAAGTACAGGCAAGTCGGATAGAGGACTTGCCTACTATAATATCTACATTTTATTAAAAACCGGAGCGGGATCCTTTCGGATATCCCGGCTCCGGTTTTTTAATTATCATGCTTTGGCGTTAAATATATCGGTCATGCCGGCTTCGTCCACCCATCCGCGGATTTCTGCCGTATCGGTGCTGTAGCGTCCCATTTCTTTCATTCTCTCGAAGTATACGGAACCTGAGAAGGTATACTTTCTGGAGCGGCCTTCTTCGGTTTCCATTTCTTTCTTTACAAAGGCAATGGCGTCTCCGATCACTGTACTTTCCGGCAGGGTAAGAGGCTCTTTGCCTTCGCAGTACAATACGGCGTTGTATCCGGCAAGCACACCGGTCACGATGGCCTCCGTATGGCCTACCAGAAGGCCGGCTTTTTCCCCTGCGCAGAAGAGATTGTCCACGCCCTCTACCTTCAGTGCGTTGCTCCTTGGAGCCATGGCAAAGTAGCGCATGGAGTTTCCTTTTCCGCCGGAGTAGGGATCTTCGTAACGGGCATTTTCAAAGCCCGGGATCTGATGAAGGGTTTCCAGTCTGTAGAAGGGAGTCATCAGCTTGGCATGTCCGGTGTCCAAAAGGACTACGTTGTCCCGGAACTGAGGCAGCGCGTACTGCTGGCAGCACTTGATGCCCAGATGGTCCTCCCGCAGCTCCTGGGGAATGGGACATACGACCACACCCTTTTCATCCAGCTCTTTTACGATCTCAGGCGCAAGGGATTCCTTGAGGATCTTGCAGGAGCCGCTCATGGAACCGATGCTGCCGTCGCCTTTTTTGCCCTGCATTTCCTCTACGCCTGCCAGGCCGGCTACGGATACACGTCCGCCGAAGCTTGGGCAGCGCAGAACACACATGGCGCAGCCGTTGCCGTATTTGGTGCAGTTGTTCATGGGGCCTGCGGTCCCGGTGGTGTCGATGAATACGTCCCCTTCATAGATGGTCCCGTCGGCGTCTTCCAGGTGAAGGATCCTTCCGCCGTCTTTTTCCAGCTTGGTGATCCTTGCCTGCAGGCATACCTGGATGCCCAGGGAACGGATGTATTTGGTGACTTCTCCGGAAATGGTGGCTACATCGTACAGGTCTGCATGTGCGTGCCCGGGGAACTCGATATTTTTGTGGCGGAGATTTTTTTCGATCACTTCGAATAATTCGCCGCCGCCCATGGCGATCATTTCTTCTGTAGCGGTATATCTTCCGTTATTGCGCATGATGCCGCCTACCAGTCCGGTTCCCAGAAGCATATCTGTCCTTTCCAGCAAAGTGACCTCTGCGCCCATTTTTTTTGCTTCAATGGCAGCCGCGCAGCCTGACCAGCCGCCGCCTGCGATTACAACCTTTGTCATTTCTGTCCTCTCCTTCTGGATATAATAATTGTCTCCGGCTATGGAGCCGGGACCTCACTAAAAATACCTTAGTTTTTTTCCTGGCGTTTGTCAATATTTTTGTGGAAAAAAATATACAAATTCTAAGGCGGTACAGGCAGGAGATTCCTGTCGGATTATTGACAAGATCAGCAACTTATGTTACCATTTTAATTTAACGGAGCAGAGTGTCAGAGGGGGTATTTTTCAGGCATTTGCCGGAGATAAAGGGATGCCTGCAAGAAAGATCATATCAAGGCCGTCTGCGGTCTCTGTTGTTCTGTGCCGTAATTTCGTAATAAAAAAGGAGATTGCTTATGGTCACTCTGTCACTCGTCCATTATATTTTCATTATAATGACGATAATCATCCTGGGTTTCCTTATTTTAAAGAAGGAAATCGTGATTCCCTGTGTGATCGGTATCCTTCTGATCGCTTTTGCTTACACAGGAGATGTCATATCATCGATCCAGGCGCTGAATAACGCCGTCATCGTTTCCAATGGAGAACTGTTCAGCATCATGCTGGTCATCGCGCTGGTCACTGCCATGTCAAGAGCCATGCACAAGGCCGGTATTGACGAGATCATGATCCGCCCTGTGCGCAGGATCATCCGCAAACCGGTGGGAGCCTTCTGGGGGATCGGTATCTGTATGCTGATCATTTCCTGGCTGATCTGGCCCTCTCCTGCGGTGGTGCTGATCGGAGCCCTTCTTCTGCCGGTTGCGGGAAGAGTAGGACTCCCGGCGATCTGGGCGGCTGTGGCGATGAATATCTTCGGCCATGGTATGGGACTGTCTTCTGACTTCTTCATCCAGGGAGCGCCGGCGATCACAGCAGCCAGCGCGGATATTTCAGTCACTTCTGTAATGTCGGCTTCCGTTCCCCTGTGGGCGGTGATGTCGGTTACCGTTGCGGTTGTTTCCTTTGTCATGATGAAACGCGACATGAAAAACAACAGGGCAGCTGAGACAAAAGAGATCACAGCGGATTATGCTGCGGAAGAGGTGAGACGTCCGGGGCTTGCAAAGGTTCTGGCGGTGATCGTCACACTTTCCTTTGTGGTTATGATCGTTGCCATGGTTGTTTTACATATTCAGGGCGGAGACGCCACGGCATTTGTTGCAGGTTCGGCATTACTGCTGACCTGTGTGATCACCGTTGCGGATTCCGGCTTAGGAGCTGCCCTGGGAGATACGGTAGACTATCTGAAGGAAGGATTTATCTTTTCTGTGCGTATTTTCGCGCCGGTGTTGGTCATCGCAGGATTTTTCTTCCTGGGAAGCGAGCAGTACGCGGTATCTGTGTTCGGAGAGGGTGCGCCGGCTATTTTAAATGATATCAGCTACTTTATTTCCGAGCATGTGCCGGTGAACAGCGTATTCTGCGTGATCATTGAGATCGTGGTAGGCATCATCACAGGTCTTGACGGCTCCGGATTTTCCGGGCTTCCGCTGGTTGGTTCCATCGCGGGGACCTTTGCTGCGACCACAGGACTGAATACGGCAAGCCTTGCCGCTCTGGGCCAGATCACTACCGTCTGGGTAGGCGGCGGAACCATCATTCCATGGGGCGTTGTTCCCGTGGCTGCGATCTGCGGCATCTCCCCAAGCGAGCTTGCACGTAAAAATATGATCCCCGTTATCTCGGGTATCATCGTGACCGGCATTGTAGCCATGTTCCTGATCTAGATCCGGCTGGAGATTTTTCGGCCATAATAAAATCCCGTAAGGTCATATGGATGATCTTACGGGATTTTTTTATGGCCTTATTTCAGATACAGGATCTGTCCGGTCCGCCGGACGTCATAGCCTGTCTGGTTTTGGATGCCTGTCTTAAAATCTTCGCTTTGGATGATCTCCACCAATGCGGAAAAACCTTTCTTTTCCAGATTGTCCGCTTCCATGACTAAAAATGCGGGCAGATCCGCAAGGGGAACAAAATCCAGAAAAGGAGACTGGCGCGCCGCAGATTCTTCTCCTACAGCCGCGTCTGCCTTTCCGCTGCTGACCGCTGCCGCAGTGGAAAGGTCCGAGACCAGTTCTTTCCGATAGCCGGAAATATCCACAGGGTTAATGCCGGACACAAGGAGTTCCCTGTCCAGCCACATGCGGCCGGTGCTTCCTTTTTCTCTGTTTGCCAGGATCACATCCGCCCTGGCAAGGTCACGGACAGAGAGGATGCCTTTTGGGTTTCCCTTCCGGACATAAAAGCCCAGAGGATATTCGTACAGGCACACGGCTGCCAGGGAAACGCCGGGAACAAGGAAGGAAATCTCCTCCGGGGGCAGGCTGACGGCGGCTACATGTACCTTTCCGAAATAAAGGGAGTACAGCCCGTTATAGGTATTGATATGGGACTGGAGCACAGGGATCCCCTGAGGATGGACCTCCATCTGGCTGCACAAAAGCTCCAGGGCGGGAGAGGTCTGTCCGCTGAGGATCAGGCCGCTGGAGTGGAGGAGATAGTCCCGTTTCAGAAGGGAGCTTTCCGGAAGGAAATCCGGCTCCTGGGAGAGAACGGGTGCATCGGAGGCGCCTCCCCGCAGATATTGCTCCAGATGTTCTTCGCTGATGCGTAGCTGCTTGCCGATCTTGGAGGAGGCAAGCTCCCCGCGCTTGATCAGTTCATAGACGGTGGTCTTTTTGATCTTCAGTCTGTCCGCTACCTCCTGGGCCGTGTACAGCTTATTCATCGATGCCCACCATAACGTTTGTGGCCTTGATGACTGCGTAGGCGTCGGAGCCTACCTCCAGCTTCAGCTCCTCTACCGCCGCGCAGGAGATGGTGGCGACCACGATATTCCCGCCGCCGATATCGATGGAAACGATAGAGTTTACCGCTCCTTTATTGATGCTGATGACTTTTCCTTTTAACTGGTTTCGTGCGCTTAATTTCATAATACCGGATCCTCCTGTAAAAATTTATTATGGAATGTGCCTTTATGGTATCACAGGAAAAGTGAATTGACAAGGATACAAAAAATGCTTAAAATAAACAAAACAGAATAAAACAAAACAAAAATAAATAAAGGAGGAGCGGCCATGAAGGAAAAATGGTTATGGATACTGTCGGCAGGGATCCTTGCGGCGGGAATGCCGTCTGCCGTGTATGGGGCAGAGGAGAACACTGAGGTGAAAGGCGAGGTTTATGCCTTTATTGCTGCCAGCTTAAGCAATTCCATGGAAGAGATCCAGAAGGATTTTAATGAGATCTATCCCGGGGTGGAGATCTTCTATAACGCAGACAGCTCCGGGACTCTGCAGACGCAGATCCAGGAGGGCGCACGCTGCGATATTTTCTTTTCTGCCGCCCGGCAGCAGATGGATACGCTTCTGGAGGAAGGTCTTGTAAAGGAAGATACAGTGACGGACCTTTTGGAAAATAAGGTGGTGCTGATCAAACCGGCAGGGGGAGAAACTGCGGTGACAGGATTTGAGAATATCACGGCGGCGGAGAATATCGCTCTGGCAGGAGAGAGCGTCCCGGTGGGGCAGTATGCAAGAGAGATCTTTGCCAATATGGAGATACTGGAAGAAGTAGAGCAGATGGAGATCAACGAGGGCAAAAATGTGACCGAGGTCCTGGCTGCCGTCAGCGAGGGCAGCAACGAGGTGGGCGTAGTCTATGCCACCGACGCCGCTTCGGTGGCAGACAGCGTGGAGATCATCGCGGAAGCCCCGGCTGACAGTTTGGATACGTCGGTGGTATATCCCGCAGGGATGACCGAGGATAGCGAAGCCTCTGAGGAAGATCAGGAGGCAGCGGAATTGTTCATGGAATATATCCAGTCAGAGGAAGCCCTTGCCGTCTTCGAAGAATATGGATTTGCTCCATACGAAGCAGAATAAGTCTATGGGAGAATGAAGATGGAGTTTTTACAGGAAATCAACTGGAGTCCTTTGTGGATCTCGCTGAAAACCGGCGCTGTGGCTACGGTCATAGCCTTCCTTGCGGGATTATTTTTCGCCAACCTGGCTATGAAGCTGCGCCCTGCAGCCCGGGGGATCCTGGACGGGATCCTGACTATGCCTCTGGTGCTGCCGCCCACGGTCGCGGGCTTTTTCCTGCTGATCCTTTTCAGCCTGAAAAGACCATTTGGAAGCTTCCTTCTGGAAAACTTTGATATCAAAGTAGTGCAGACCTGGAAGGGCTGTGTGATCGCGGCGGCGGTCATTGCTTTTCCTTTGATGTACCGCAATGCCAGAGCCGCCTTTGAGCAGGTGGATGTGAACCTCCGTTATGCAGGCCAGACTCTGGGAATGAGTGACCGGCAGATTTTCTGGAAGGTGATCATGCCTGCCGCAGGGCCGGGGATCGCCTCGGGGACTGTGCTTGCTTTTGCCCGGGCCATCGGGGAATACGGAGCCACTTCCATGCTGGCGGGAAACATCCTGGGAAAGACCAGGACGATCTCTGTGGCCATTGCCTCGGAGACAGCGGCGGGAAATTATGATACGGCAGGCTTCTGGGTGGCCGTCATCCTGATCCTGTCTTTTGTGATCGTGGCGGCGATCAATATCATTTCCGGACGGGGCATGAAGACAAGAAGGTGGATCTGATGGCAATAAGTGTGGATATTAAAAAAAATTTCAAAGGCTTTTCCCTTCAGGTGAAATTTGACAGCACTGCCGCTGCGGTGGGCTTCCTGGGGGCGTCGGGAAGCGGTAAGAGCATGACTTTGCGGTGCATCGCGGGGATCGAGACTCCTGACGAGGGAAAGATCGTAATAAACGGAAAAACAGTGTACGATTCTCAAAAGAAGATCAACCTCAGACCCCAGGAGAGGCGGGTCGGCTATCTTTTTCAGAATTATGCCCTGTTTCCAACCATGACGGTGGAAGAAAATATCCGCTGCGGATTCCGGGGAGATAAGGCTGTCTGCCGGGAGAGAGTGGCGGATCATATAAAACGCTACCGCCTGGAGGGGCTGGAGAAGCATTATCCCGCCCAGCTTTCCGGCGGACAGCAGCAGAGGGCGGCTCTGGCAAGGATGATGATCGGGGAACCGGAAGTGATCCTTCTGGACGAGCCTTTTTCCGCTCTGGACGGTTACCTGAAGGATGTGATGCAGCGGGAAATGCAGGATTTCTTAAAGGAATACCCCGGCGATATGATCCTGGTGACCCACAGCCGGGACGAGGCATACAAATTCTGCGGACAACTGATGCTTTTAAAAGAAGGAAAAACGATTATTTTCCGGGATACCAGGGAATTGTTCCAGAGGCCGGTGCTGCTGGAGGCGGCCAGGCTTACCGGATGCAAAAACTATACAGGGATTGAGATCCTGGACCGGCATCATGTGTATGCGGTGGACTGGGGAATGTGTCTTCACACAGAACAGGAGGTCACACCGGACGTCATGTTCGCAGGGATACGAGGCCATTGGATGCGCCCGGCAAAGGAAAAAGGGGAGAATTGTTTTCCTGTAGAACTGGTGGAATATATAGAGACCACCTTTGAGCATCAGTATGTAGTGAAAAACAAAGAGCAGGAAGGAGCATCCCCCCTTTGGTGGATGTGTCCGAAAAGCAGCTTTGCTTCGGACCCGGAGGAACATCTTCCGGAATATTTGTATCTGCCGCCGGAGCATGTGATGCTGCTGAAGTGAAAAGATCCCTCCGGCACACAGCATGTGAGGGGGCTGTGTGCCGGAGGGGATCTTATGCTCTGATGTATTTTTGCTTTGAACTTCGCGGTTTATCAGGGATGGTACGTTTGATGATTCCTGCGGCAATCATTGGGCGTAAGACTTTTTCCCGGAAATATTTTTCGGTTTTAATTCCGCAGAAAAGCTGCAGTTCGGCACGGGTCCGTGGGATTGAACAATACTCCAGTAAATCATGCAGTTTTTCGGTAGGAAGTTTAATTCTAACTTCGGTACTAACTTCGGTACTAACTTCGGTATTGACTTCGGTACTAACTTGCCCTGCTGGTCCTACAGTTGCTGTTGCGACTTCCGGAAGCGGAACGATGATACGGAATATATCTCCTTCAATATTGGCGGATGTAAAAAAGTCATTTTTCATACGCTCAATACAGTCTGTCTGTATGCCGAGAATCGTACCACTGTCCTTTACACCGAGAAAAATATGACCGCCGTTGCGATTAGAGAAAGAGCAGATACTTTCATACACGTCTTTG
>DXBU01000075.1 GCA_019116385.1 Candidatus Blautia faecigallinarum
AGGATAAAATAAAAAAATAAATAAAAAATGATATATAAACTGTTATAAGATGCAAATGATATAAATATTCTGAAAAATATACAGCTATTTCAACTATAAGAATTTTAAGAGAAATTAGCAAAAAAGAGAGAATACCGGGACTGCATAAAAATATTGCTTTGGGAAAACCTATTTCTGCAAGGATATTTAGACGGAATGCAGGAGGTATGAGAATGTTTCGTTATCTGCCAATCAGAAAGGTTCACGCAAGACAAGTTTTGGATTCCAGAGGTAATCCTACAATAGAAGTAGAGGTTACCGTAGGAGAAGGCATAGTGGGAATGAATGGATATACAGGAAGAGCAATGGTGCCTTCTGGCGCCTCTACCGGAAAATTTGAGGCAGTGGAGCTACGGGATAAAGACAAAGAAAAATACATGGGACTTGGGGTAGAAAAAGCAGTAAATAATGTAAATACAAAACTTGCAGATGTTATATTGGGAGAAAATGCTTTAGATCAGGTGTATATAGATTCGCTTCTGATTGAAACAGACGGCACGGAAAATAAAAGCAATATAGGAGCAAACGCCACTCTTGGCGTATCTATGGCAGTGGCAAGGGCTGCGGCAATGGCACTTAGGATTCCATTGTACCAGTACTTGGG
This sequence comes from Candidatus Blautia faecigallinarum, assembly GCA_019116385.1. Taxonomy (GTDB): domain Bacteria; phylum Bacillota; class Clostridia; order Lachnospirales; family Lachnospiraceae; genus Blautia_A; species Blautia_A faecigallinarum. The sequence goes on from DXBU01000075.1 coordinate 644, forward strand.
AGGATGCCATACCACCCGGATGCCGGTCCCTATGATGAATATTTTGAATGGAGGAAAACATGCGGATAATACAGTGGATCTGCAGGAATTTATGATCATGCCGGTGGGGGCAAAATGCTTTGCCCATGGGATCCGTATGTGTGCGGAAGTCTACCATTTTTTAAAGATTCTTTTAAAAGAAAAAGGTCTTTCCACAGGGGTTGGAGACGAAGGGGGATTTGCTCCGGATCTCCAGGATTCCCGGGATGTGCTGGAACTGATCACGGAAGCGGTCATAGGCGCAGGCTTTAAACTGGGAGAAGAGATTGCCATTGCCATTGACGCTGCGGCAAGTGAGCTTTATGATGAAAAAAGAGGAGTGTATTCTTTCCCCGGAGAAAGCCGGATGAAGGGGCAGGAGATCCTTCGGGATGGAAGGGAAATGGTAGACTATTTTGAAAAACTAATTGAGGAATTTCCCATTGTATCCATTGAGGACGGGCTGCAGGAGGATGACTGGGACGGCTGGAAGCTGCTGACCCAACGGCTGGGAGAGAAAGTGCAGCTGGTGGGGGATGATCTTTTTGTGACAAACATTAAGCGTCTGCACTGCGGGATCAAACTTAAGGTAGCCAATGCGATCCTGATAAAAGTAAATCAGATCGGAACCCTCACAGAAGCTCTGGACGCAGTAGAACTGGCAAAGCGGTCAGGATACCGTGCGGTGATCTCTCACCGGTCCGGAGAAACGGAAGATGCTTTTATCGCGGATCTTGCGGTGGCCACCGGCGCCGGGCAGATTAAAACCGGCGCACCCTGCCGTTCAGACCGGAATGCCAAATACAATCAGCTTCTGCGGATCCATGAAAATCTGGGAGATTTGTCTGTATATGAAAATCCTTTTGCAAAATAGTGAAAAACAGTTGAAATCACCTGATGCCTGTGTTAAAATACTCTTCAGTTGCGGATTCCGTATAGATGCGGGGTCAGTGTCACAGTGAACGGAGGTGTAACAAAGGTGGAAATCTTAAGGATTATTTTGACTGTTATTTTTGCGATAGATTGTATTGCCCTTACGGTGATCGTTTTGATGCAGGAAGGAAAGCAGCAGGGACTAGGCGCCATTGCCGGTGCCGCAGACACCTATTGGGGAAAGAACAAGGGACGTTCTATGGAAGGCGGTCTGGTGAAAGCCACAACTATAATGGGAGTTCTGTTTTTTGTCCTTGCGGCAGTTTTAAATATGAATTTTTAAAAGGCTTATGTAAAAAGACACTCTTGTTCCGATACAAGAGTGTTTTTTCTTCTGCCTGGAAAGTTTAGGTGAGAGTAGAGAAAAGTGAAGAAAAAAAAGAGCTTTGAAAAGAGAAAAAAATTTATCCGGGAGCTTTTGGGGGATCCTTTGTACAAACCCATGCGGTTAAGGGAGATCGGAACCTTGTTAAGTTTATCTAAGACAGAGAGAAAAGAGCTTTATGAAGTGCTGGAGGAACTTTGTCAGGAAGGAAAAGCCTGGATGGATGAAAAAGGAAGATACCACAAAATATCCGGAAAAAAGAAAAAACAAGGGCTGTCTCAAAAGGAAAAATTAAAAACAAAGAAGAAAAAAGAATCCCAGGAAGTACGGGAAGGCATCTTTATCGGCCATCCCAAGGGCTTTGGCTTTGTGGAGCTTGCCCAAGGAGAAGAGGACATTTTTATCCCTGAGGAGGATACGGGTACAGCGATGCACCAGGATACGGTGCGGATCTTGCTTAAAGAAGGAAAAAAGGAGGGCAGGCGTCAGGAAGGGGTGGTGACCGGCATCCTAAAAAGAGGGATGGAGGAAATTGTAGGGACCTATCAGAGCAGCCGGGATTACGGTTTTGTGATCTGTGACAACCCCAAATTTTCGAAAGATGTTTTTATCCCCAAAAAGGACTCCCTGGGAGCCAAAGATGGGGATAAGGTGGTCGCTCACGTGACGGACTACGGAACGAAAAATAAAAGCCCTCAGGGCAGGATCACAGAGATTTTGGGAGACATCCGGGCTCCGGGAACAGATATCCTGGCTATTGTCCGCAGCTTTGGGATTCCTTGTGACTTTCCGGAAAAGGTGATAAATCAGGCGGAACGGGTTCCGGATCACGTGCTGGATGCAGACCGGGAGGGAAGACTGGATCTGCGGAACTTAAAAATGGTAACGATCGACGGAGAAGATGCCAAAGATCTGGACGATGCGGTTTCCCTTACTAAGGAAGGAGAAATCTATCATCTGGGAGTACACATTGCTGATGTGAGCAATTATGTACAAGGGGGAAGCGCGTTGGATAAAGAGGCTCTGAAACGCGGGACCAGCGTATATCTGGCAGACCGGGTGATCCCCATGCTTCCGAAGCGGCTGTCCAATGGGATCTGTTCTTTGAATATGGGAGAGGACAGGCTGGCCCTGAGCTGCCTGATGGATATTGACCAAAAGGGAACGGTGCTTTCTCATCAGATCGCGGAGACCGTGATCCGGGTAGACGAACGCATGACCTATACAGATGTGAAGAATATATTGGAGGAAAAAGACGACCAGGCTAAAGAACGATACCAGGAATTTGTGCCGATGTTTTTCTGTATGAAGGAGCTGTCCGGGATCTTAAGGAGCAGCAGGCATCATAGAGGCTGCATTGATTTTGATTTCCCGGAGAGCAAGATCCTCTTAAGCCCTGCAGGCCGGGCCATTGACATTTACCCATATGAAGCCAATGTGGCAACCAGGATCATCGAGGATTTTATGCTCCTTGCCAATGAAACGGTGGCAAAAGAGTATTGCAAAGGAGAATTTCCCTTTGTATATCGAACCCACGAAAATCCTGATCCGGAAAAGGTGGAAAGCCTTCTGACTCTTTTGCATAACCAGGGTGTTAAGGTGACAAAAGCCAGGGAGGAGATCACACCAAAGGAGATACAGGCGATCCTGGAAAGTATCGAGGGTATGCCCAATGAGCCTTTGATCAGCCGGCTTGCCCTGCGCACCATGAAACAGGCCAGGTATACTACGGAATGTACCGGCCATTTTGGCCTGGCAGCCAAATATTACTGCCACTTTACTTCCCCCATCCGCCGCTATCCGGATCTTCAGATCCACAGGATCATCAAGGATAATCTGCGGGGAAGACTGAAAAGGGAAGGAAAGACAGAGCGCTATCGGGAAATCCTGGACGAGGTGGCCCGTCAGTCCAGTGTATGCGAGCGGAGAGCCCAGGAAGCGGAAAGGGAATCAGATAAACTGAAAAAGGCGGAGTACATGTCCTACCATCTGGGAGAAGAGTATGAAGGGATCATCTCCGGTGTGACCGGCTGGGGCTTTTATGTGGAACTACCCAATACGGTGGAAGGACTGGTGCATATTAATACCTTACGGGATGATTACTATACCTTTGATCAGGATTCCTATGAACTTCGCGGAGATATGACTAAGAAGGTCTATCGGCTGGGACAGAAGGTGAAGGTACGAGTGGAGGATGCAGATACTTTTACAAAAAGCGTAGACTTTGTGCTGGTAAAGGAGTATGATGAAAAGGAAGACGGGCAGGGGAGGAACTCATGGCAAAAAAGACAGGAATAAAATTGATCGCAAACAATAAAAAAGCATTTCACGACTATTTTATAGAAGATACCTATGAAGCAGGCATTTCCCTGGCAGGGACAGAAGTGAAGTCCCTGCGCATGGGAAAGTGCAGTATAAAAGAATCCTTCATCCGTGTGGAAAAGGGCGAGGTGTGGATCTATGGCATGCATATCAGCCCCTATGAGAAGGGAAATATTTTTAATAAGGATCCCCTGCGGGTGAGAAAGCTCCTGCTCCATCGGTATGAGATCCGGAAAATAGAGGGGAAGCTAAAGGAAAAAGGACTTACCCTGGTTCCCCTAAAAGTATATTTTAAAGACAGCCTGGTAAAAATAGAAGTAGGACTTGCCAGGGGAAAGAAACTTTATGATAAGCGGCAGGACATTGCAAAAAAAGATCAGAGAAGAGAAGCGGAACGAAGCTTTAAG
>DXBU01000076.1 GCA_019116385.1 Candidatus Blautia faecigallinarum
ACAAAAAATATCAAAGCTTTTTTCGGAGATAAATTATAATGGATTATATAGAGCTGAATCTTTTAGAAATGCTCGACACATACGGAGAGGATAAGCTGCAGTCTATCCTCTCCCGTTTCATGTGTCCCCAAAATATAGATGTGGAAAATTTTATACAAACAAAGGCGATTGGCTTTGCCAGACAGCGGCTGGCAATGACCTATCTTGTTTTTTCTGATGAAGAATCACCTGATTTCGTTGGCTATTTTACATTGGCGAATAAATTTGTTTCTATCAACGGAAACGCACTAAGCAAAACTCTCCAGAAGCGTATAGGAAAGTTTTCACAATATGATAAAGAACTTGACCGTTTTCTGGTGTCCATGCCTTTGATCGCACAGCTCGGCAGAAATTTTAATCCCGCCTTATCTGCCTCGATACCCGGACAGGAATTATTGTCTATTGCCTGCAGCAAAGTCCGGGAAGCTCAGTTTATTATCGGAGGGAAAGCTGTTTACATAGAATGTGCCAGCAATCCAAAATTATATAACTTTTATTCCGCTTCCCAGTATCCCAGATGTAAGGCTTCGCCGGACTGCCACAGGGGGCTTTTTTACTTATATAAATTTCCGGAAGAACGCACATTCCTCATCGTTGCATTTTGCCGCTTCTTCCAGCTTCATATTACAGTGGAACACATGTCCAAGCTGATGATCTGCGTCTCCGTAGAAATGGAGTTCGAATGGGACGCTGCATTCCATGAGGCGGCTGGCCATAACAGGCGCCTGGGGAATCAGGAAATCACCGGCAGCGGTCATAAGAAACGTTGGCGGAAAGGCAGAAGTCACATGATCGATCACCGAAATTTTTTCAATCTCTGCTTTTGTCCCGCCTTCCGGAAGATATTCCTTCATGATCTCCTTTGTGCTGCCATCGCTGCCTTCTTCGGCAGAAATATGATATTCTCCGCAATTCAGGGCGACCGCTCGGGGACAGAAGTTCTCCGGAGTTTTAAAGGCATAGCTTTCTGCATATTCCGGATTCGTCAAAATACAGCAGTACAGGCCCAGGTTGTGCGCACCGGCGGAATCTCCTACCGCAAATAGATGCTCTGTGTCAAAGCCGTATTCTTCTTTGTGGGCAAGTACCCAGGTAAACACCAGATTTATGTCCTCCAGGGAAGCCGGAAATTTATTTTCCGGCGCAAGGCGGTAGGTAAAATTCACCACCGCAAAGCCTCTCTGGGCAAGACTCATACAGTAGAAACGGTAGCGTTCCTTATCGCCGTACATCCAGGCACCTCCGTGAACACTGACGATCACCGGAAGCGGTTCCCTGCCTGCCGTCTTTGGGCGGTACACATCCAGGGACTGCCATTTCTCATCTGTTCCATAGCAGATATCCCGAAAAGCTTCTACATCCGACGGTTCTTTTAATCCGGCATCCCGGATATCATCACCCTCCTGAAAGAGTTTTCTGATCTTTTCGCTTAGTTCTGACATACAGACTCCTCTCCTGTCTTTATTTTCTACCTATAATTTCAACTGTTCCCAAAATTCCTGCAGGGGAAAGGGGCGCCTTGGGTCCCATACCTCCGTCCCGGATGCCCATGGAAGCGGCTTTTCTCTCCAATGTGGTCGCTACCTCAATGGCAATTTCATTGCTCCCCTCCTTTAGAAGTCCGGAAATGTCATACCGGTAGGGCGGGGCAATGCGAAGGCCGGCCGATTTTTCATTCACAAAAACTTCTGCCGCCTCGTAAGCATCCTGGATCAAAAGTTCTGCGCCGGAAAACGGTGTTTTTATTTCCACCGTTGTCTCATACCGGTAAAATCCGGAAAATTCCGGATGAATATAACCCATGCCGTGTTTCAGATCGGCTTCTTCCCGGCCGCCAAAATCCGGATACTCCCTGGCCGCACAGCGGCTTACAGAAAAGTTCTCCAAAAGGATGTGCTCCTTCTCCCCTTCTGCGCTCTTTTGTCTGTCTGTATGTTCTGTTCCCGGAAGGTCACATAAGAGCACCAGCATTTCCAAAGGCGACAGTTCCACATAAACCTGGATCCCCTCCCCGGTTTTCTTTACAGGGACCGCTTTCCTTTTATTCTCCCAGGGGTCATAGATTTCCGCACGGTCCACACGGGGAATCGTGATCCACTGGCTGATGGAGCGGCCGGTATTCTCATTTAATAAGAGACAGGTTTCCCCATCCTGGTAATGATAGCGGTATGCTGTAAGATTGGGTTCATCTTTTTCAAGGAGTACACTCCGATAGTCTGTTCCCGCAAATTCCCGGTCCAGTTCCTCTGCCTTCACCACTTTGGTATTCTCAAGGGCCTTCACCAGTCTCTCGCTGTCCACCGGATCCGTATCGGAGATCCCCTCCGGAAGACGTCCCGTAAATACAACCGGAAAATCAGTTTTCTCCGCTTCCAGTATAAATTCCGCTGCTGCTTTTGTAAGATAAGCACAGCCGGAGATCACCAACGCCCGGCACTGTACGCCATTTACAGAAAGAATCTTTTCGTCCTTTTTGAAAACCGTATTGGAATCTTTTCCGTCTGCCAGCACATCTGCCGGTATCACTAAAAAGCTGATCTGGTTCTGTGTCATGGTGCGGCAGGCGAATACATTACTTTCGTAGCTGCCGGCCCACTGGCTTTCCCCATGGTATAAAAGGGCCACCGGAGCCTCCTGGACTCCTCCGTCGATCAGTTCACACACACGGTTTGTATATGCCATCAGTGCGCCAAAGGCTCTGATCTGCGGGTTTTCTCCATGGGCATAAAAATGCGGCGGGCAGTCCGGATCCGGAAATGCCTTGGGGGTAAACGCATGGGGAACAAAAAAGTTCACGCCCCTGGCAAGGAAATGGTCATTGAGATACTTTTCTGTACGCACTCCCATACGCCAGCCATAGGCGCCAAAGTTCTCGCACAGACAGCGTCCTTTTTTCTTGGGATCGACAGCCGCCATGGAGGCTCCCATCCGGCCGATCAGATAATGATAAAATCCGGCGCTGTCCTGGCACATATCCGGTTCACTGCGGTGTACATCCATGCCCCCCGGCATTACCTGCCCTCCGATATTATCGATCCCGGCCATGTGCTGTCCGGAAAGTCCCCGGAAAAAATGCCCCATACTCGGTCCCATGTTGGCACTGGAATCACAGTCTTCCAACATATGTCCAATGTATTCTACCCCATGCTCTTCACACCATCTGCCAAGCTGATCAGAAAAGCATTTTGATACCAGTTTGCTGACCGCATTCATATAGGCTGTCCGGATATGGGCTGTCTTCTGCCCGCTGCTGCCTTCTCCCCACAGATAGGGCACCATGCTTTCCCATCTCGGTCCGTATTCCCGGTTCATGGCATCTGCCATTTCTTTTGACCAGGGAAGAGCCATCTCCGGATTTCCGATCAGATCTCCTCTGGTGTAGCCGGGCGTATTGCCGATGGGCGGTTCATCGCTGAAAAATCCTGCGATGACACTGCCGAAAAGTTCTTTATATCTTTCATAATGAGGTTCATAAACTTTATCAATGAGTATCCGGCAGGAATCTTCATCCAGGAAATTAATATAGTCATTCCGCCCCCGGGCGTCCCTGGTAAAATAGATCACAAAAATCTTCCAGTATCCCTCCGGCACATCAAAGTAAAGTTTTCCGTCCTCCACCATAGGGGTAAGATCCCGGGTGTCTCCCAGTTTCCCTTTTTCTTCCATCCTGCAGGCGAGCACCCGGAAAAGATGATCGTCTCCAAATACCCTTTTGGGCGGAGGAGAAGGGGGCATCCATGGGGGACAGGGCTGGGGCTTCGCATAATCCGCCACAGAAATCTCCATCTGCGGACGGGGTCCCCAGGTTTCCAGAACATTGTAATCCAAATACTGATGGCAAAGCTCCGGCGCGGCATTCTCCATAGCTCCCGCGGCATATCCGGTAGGGAAATGCTTGTCATCCAGGATCCAGACTTTCATAGAACGTTTTTTTGCCTCATCCAGGATCACATCCATATCTCTCCACCAGCCTTCCTCGGCAAATTCCGGGTGGGGCCGGCTTTCCACACATACTGCGCCAATATTAGCCTCATGGATTTTGTTCATATATTCTCTAAGAACACGTTCCTCTTCTCCATGCTGCCAGAAAAATGGAGCAATGTAGTTGTCTCCCTTTCCCTCCAGCAGCCGGTTCACTCTTGTTTCTAAATTCATCAGATTCCTCCCCCTATCTTCTATGTCTTATTTCTTTGTCAGCTGGCTGTATACGATATTTCCATGTTTTCCATCCAGTCTGCTGAAGTCCTCTCTGCTCTCAGCCGCGCGAAAAGCGGCTTTTCCCATAAATTCACAGGGCACCCCATCGTCGGTTCCTTCAAGGATCCGGCCGCAAAGCTCCAGGTTGTCATCCAGACATTCTCTGGGGCCCACAGCCGGGCCATGGGAGTAGTACACGGTATCATACCGGTCTTCGTAAGTTTTCAGGCGTTCCAGGCTTTTTTTATATTCACTGATCGTAGTGCTTGTGTCATCCATTACAAGGGTGTTTACATTGCAGGCATCTCCGAAGAGAATGGAACGCTCCTCCGGGAACAATACGCTGCAGCATCCTTTAGTATGTCCAGACACATGAATGATCTCTGCTGTCAGTCCTCCCAGATCAAATATCTGCCCATGGGATAACGGCTTTAACACACCTTCAAAGGGAGGCACGAAATCTTCCTCCGATAAGCCTGCGCCGCCCATAACCGCCGCATAACCCATTCTTATCTCCAGCCCGTGGATCTTTAAAAGGGGAATATCCTCCGGATGAAGATAAACTTCCGGAAACTCTCCGGCCCCTCCGGCATGATCGCAGTGGGCATGGGTCAGGATCACGGTGAGCGGAAGGTCTGTAAGGCCTTCCGCGGTGTCTTTTAATCCCCAGAGTCCCACACCGGTGTCGATCAAAAGCGCACCGTCTTTTCCCTAGGCCAAAAAGCAGGATACGCCGGCAGGATCTATGATCTGCGTGATCCGCGCTGTAAGTTTCGTGCATATAAATTTACTCATGTCGCTCTTACCTTCTCTCTTTATTTTGCTGTGCCTTTTATCCGATCCATCTGTATCATCAATACATCTATTATAACAGAAAAACACATTTATTCCAGTGCCTATCTCTATACATAAAAACGACTTTATCACAGATAAACGGGATCATATTTTCCCTCCTGCTCCATGCATAAAGTCGTTTTTTTTAAATATATTGTTTCGCTTTCGGTAAAATAGGTTCTTTCTTTTATTGCCGTCTGTTCTTATCTTTTATCTGGTTCAAAATCCGCTTTCGCGCCGGAGCCAGAGTCAAAATGCCGCATCCCACCAGCATGGCCGCAGGAAAGATCACAGCTGTAAGGATCCCCTTCTGCAGCCCGCCGCCGGTTGCCGAGGAAACCATACCCACAAAAGTAGGCCCTGAGGAACATCCCAGATCCCCTGCCAGCGCCAGCATAGCAAAAAGCATGGTGCCGCCCTTTGGCATGATCTGGGAGGCCAGACTGAATGAGCCCGGCCAGAGGATCCCCACGGAAAAGCCGCAAAGGCCAAAGCCCAAAAAGCTTAAAGCCGGAAATGGAGACAGGGAGATCAAAAGGTAGCTTACAATGCAGCTTATGATGCTTGTCCGCATAAATTTATCCAGATTGATCTTTTCGCCGTATTTTCCATAAAAGGCTCTGGAAGCTCCCATAAGAATGGCAAAGAACATCGGCCCTGCCAGATCGCCGGCAGTCTTGGGAATATGAAGCTCCGCCTCCGCAAAGGTAGAGGCCCACTGGCTGACCGCCTGTTCACTGGCTCCGGCACAGAGCATAAGAAGCATAATAAGCCAAAATGTTTTGCTTTTTGCAAGATCTCCAAGGGACATCCCTTTTTCTCCCTCTTCCAAAAGGGAATAAATGGGTACTTTTGTAAAAAAGATACCATTAAGGATAGGAATGATCGCCCAAAGCACTGCCAGGATCTGCCATTTTTCCGTACCAAAGGCCGCAAAGTACAGACTGGAAAGCAGCACCACGCCCACATTTCCCCAACAGTAAAAGGAATGAAGAAGACTCATAGCTGTCTCTTTGTTATCGGTAGGGCATGCCTCCACCACCGGACTGACCAGCACCTCCAGAAGGCCGCCGCCTACAGCATAGATCATAACCGCGAGCAAGAGCCCGATAAATGGATCCGGAAGGATCTCCGGCAGCACCGCAAGGGAAATAAGCCCGCAGGCGGATAGAATATGTGCCAGGATCATGGCGGCCCGGTATCCGATCTTGTCAATAAATCCAGCGCTTAAAAAGTCCACGCAAAGCTGGATACAGAAATTAAAAGTGATCAGAAGGGTGATCCTAGATAAGGGAATATCATAGGACGACTGGAATACCAGAAAAAGCAGCGGGGCAAAATTGTTCACGATCGCCTGGACAATATAGCCGATAAAGCATGCCTTTATAGTATGCTCGTAATTCCACTCCCGTTTTAAGATCCCACTCATTTTTTTCCTCCTTTGCCGCATCCAGTATGTTTTCTGGCTGCATATAAAAAACATATTCTAAAAAGGTTCGTAACAGATTTCATTATATTGCTTTTTTCCTTTTATCAATAGATTTTTTTCTCATACTGTAGTATTATTTTCCCAAAAGGAAGGAGCTGGAGACATGTCTATGAAGCAGATACCCATCGATGAAAAAATGCGGGAACTAACTCAGCACGGATCTGAGGATTTTCCCATTGAATATTATCTGGATGAACTGTTTCTTTTTCCAGAACAGACCCTTCCCCTCCATTGGCATCCAGAATTAGAATTCTGGAAAGCGGAAGGAGGAGACAATCTGATACAGATTGGCTCGGAAACCATCTTTCTTAAGGATCAAAGCGCCGTTCTCATCCATCCGGATGTACTCCACGGATTCCGTCAGGCAGATCCGTCACAGCAGCTTTACTGCCCCAACATCGTGTTTAAAGAAGA
>DXBU01000077.1 GCA_019116385.1 Candidatus Blautia faecigallinarum
ATGGTCACTCCTTCTTATTTAAAGCTTAAAGAAGGAGAAATGCCGGGGTATACTTTTAAACAGGTAGATGACTGTCCGATCTTGGGAAATATAGAACTGGTAAAATATCATAATTATCAAAAGCTTTAAAACTCTATTTCCCTGTTTTAATGAAATACATAAAAAATTTAAGGGTGAAAAGCAGCGTATCGGCCACAGCTTTTCACCCTTCTGTTTTATCCGGCTATTCAAAGTTGAATTTACAGGATCTTAACACGAATTCCATTCTTTAAATAAGGTCCATAAATATTTTTAAAAATTTCTCCTTTTTCATCCGCTTTTTTATAAGCTCTTACCATATAATAATAGGTTTTTCCCCTCTTTGCCGTTTTATCCACATAGGAGGAAAGGCCGGCACCGGCCGCATAAATACGTGTCCATTTGGAGGTTCCCTCTTCCCGGCGGCAGACCATGTAACCTGTCACACCCGATTGTCTGGTCCAGGAAATACGCACCTGTCCCCTTCCCACAGCCTCTGCCTTTACAGATGACTGGAGCAGACGTGAAACAAGGCTGATGTCCGGACCTTTTCCTTCATTATAAATAACTTTTCCGGCCGGACCATGGGCATAGGCTCTCACACGGTAATAGTACCGCGTACCCGGCCTGCAGGTTTTATCCCGGTAAGAGTTGACCTTTCCCACTGTTTTTATACGTTTCCAGGATCCGCCTGCCTCTTTGCGAAAAATCTCATAGCCTTCTGCTTTTCTGCGGGTTTCCCACTTAATCCCCAGAGAACCGTCCGAAAGACGCCTGGTATCCCGGATTGCAACCGGAGTCTGATCAAAATATTGCCGTATCCACAGACCGTTTTCGTCCCGTTTTCCATAGAGCATCCCTTCTGTACTCTTTCTGTACGCTCTGACCGTATAGGTATAAATCCGCCCTATCTGTGTGTCACTATCCGTATAATTATTTGTGCCACTGCCGCAGTCCGCGATCTTGACCCATTGCCCATTCTTTTTCCGGAATACCTCGTAACCGTCTGCATAAGGTACTGCCCGCCATGTGATATTGATGGCATCTTTTTCGGCGATCCCAATTCCCAGCAAGTCTGCAGTTTCCAGCTCGCTATCCTCTATGGCGATAAACATATGTCCATTCTGATCCGCATATACCTGGGCTGTAGATCCGGTATATCCATACAGAACAGTTTTCAAAGGAAATATATAATCTCCTTCAAGCACACAGCCTCGATTCATAAAGGTAGTCTTTTCAAGACCGCTGCCATTAAAGGCACCATCCTCGATTCGCTGTACTGTGCTTGGAAACACGACTTCTTTCAAGCTTTTACAATAACTGAAGGCATCCATACGGATTGCACGAATGCCCTCTTCAAATTCTGCTTCTTTCAGAGAATCACACAGAGCAAACGCTTCCATGGAAATACCCTTTACACTCCCGGGGATTTTTATCTCCAATAATCCGGTACAAAGGGCAAAGGCATCCCGCGGAATCCCTTCCAGCCTGTTTGAAAGTTTTATATATTCCAAATTCCGACAGCTGCGAAAGGCATTTACGCCCATTATGATTATTGTATCCGGCATTTGCACACTTTTTAGCGTTTCGCAGCTCATAAAAGCGCCTTCCGCAATACGCACAACCGTCATGTTTTGTACAGAAGAAGGGATTATACAGTCCACCGGATTTCCTTCATAGCCTACAAGGCTGAGTGTGCCATCACTTAATTTTCTATAGATAAGACCGTTTTCCACAATCCTATCTTCCCCAGGGCTCTGGGCGCTCTCCTTTTCATCCCAGGTATTTGCCGGGGCAGAAGATCCGTCTGTAAACCCTGTTCCGTCTGTAAACTCCCGGATATCTTTTGTGTAGTCTGATCCAGCATCTTGATGTGCTTCCTCATTTTGAATTTCCTCTTCTGTTCTTGTTTTCAATACCGCTGTATCCATTACAGCTTCTCCGGCAGTATCCGTGAAATCTGACGCATAGCCCACATTTACCGTTCCAAAAATAAGAAGCAGAGTGCAAAGGCTTGCTGCGATTCTCTTTTTCATACTCTTATCCCTTCCTTTCCGATCACTGTTTTCCTTCTAAAGCGATCAAAAACACGTTCCTTAGTGTCCTTTATGTATAAATGTCCGGATAAGCCGGAATACCTGCTCTGCAGTATCCGACATATTTTTCTTCGCGGCTGACGTTTCCATAGCTTCTTCTATAGAAACAGGCTTTCGTACGATAGGGAAGAAAGCGTCGATCCCTTCCTGATTGCAGATCCCTGCATCCTCACCCGCAGCCCCGGAAAAAGCAATGACCGGCTTGTTGTGTCTTTTTGCCAGTTTGGCCACACCGATAGGAGCCTTTCCCATAGCCGTCTGCCCGTCCAGTTTTCCCTCTCCTGTGATCACAAGGTCTGCGTCCCGGATATGTTGTTCCATGCCCGATTCCCTCAAAACCATCTGTACCCCCGATTCCAGCTTTGCATTGGTATACGCCAGAAAAGCAAAGCCCAGCCCGCCGGCTGCCCCGGCTCCGGGATGGTTCCTGGAGATCCCCGGGCGGAGTTTTTCCGTCAGCCCGGCAAAATGAAGAAGCCATCCGTCCATCTTTTCGATCATATCCGGATCCGCTCCCTTTTGGGGGCCGAAGACTGCGCTGCAGCCATTTTCGCCGCACAAAGGGTTGGTCACATCACAGGCGATGTAAAATGTACATTCATATAGCTCCGGCCGTACCTTGTCCGTCCGGATCTGCTTTAGATGTGATAAGCCTTCTGCCCCGGGAGGGATCGGTTTTCCCTCTTCGTCCAGAAGCTCGTATCCCAGCGCTTTCAGCATACCTGCTCCCCCGTCGTTGGTGGCGCTCCCGCCGATTCCCAGAAGGAATGTCCGGCAGCCTTTTTTGATCCCGTCACAGATCATCTGTCCCACGCCGAAGGTGGACGCTTTTAAAGGATCCCGTTCTTCCGGCCTCAGTAAAGTCAGGCCAGCCGCCGCTGCCATCTCGATCACAGCGGTTTTTCTTTTCTCCAGGATCCCGTATCTGCCGGTGATCTCTCTTCCAAGGGGATCCTGTACCAGAACGCTTTCCCATCTGCCGCCTATGCCGCACACAAGGGCCTCTGCCGTTCCTTCCCCTCCGTCAGCCATAGGGAACACCGAGATCTCCGCCTCCGGGAATACTCTTTTTATCCCTTCTTCCACCGCGCGTCCTGCCTCCATTGAGGTCAGGCTGCCCTTTAAAGAATCGATGGCAATTACTATCTTCAAAGATCCTCACTCTCCTTCGTTTCTTTCATTAATGACCTCCTCTAAAAAAGGAACATTTTCAAACAATGCTTCCAGATCCCCTTCCATCTCCAAAGCTATGGCGATCTTTGTAAGGGATACCAGAGAAATATCGCCGGTACTCTCAAAACGCTTCACAGACCCTAAGCTTACTCCCGACCTTTCGCTTAATTTTTTCTGCGATATTTTTCTGCGCTTTCGGACATTCCGGACTCTCTCTGCAATGAGCTTGTCGATTTCTTTTGGGGTTCTTCGATTAAAAACAAATTCATTCATAGCTAATATTTTAACCCAAATTACCTGTTTTTTCAAGATTAAGATAATATATTAGCCAAATCGGCAAGAAAAACTCCCCGGAAGAAACGCTTTCTCTCGCGCTTCTCCCGGGGAGTCCTGTCTGTATTCTTCATCTAAAAAGGGGGATCTGGCGGATCTTATTCATCCCAGTTGTGCCAGACATCCGTCACGTCATCGTCGTCCTCCAGAAGATCCAGGGTCTTCTGCAGATCCTTGATGGCTTTCTCATCGGTAAGCTCCACATAGGTCTGAGGGATCATGGCCACCTGGGCTTCCAGAAGAGGCACGCCTGCGGCTTCCAGAGCTTCCCGCACTGCGCTGAAATCATCCGGAGCTGTCAGGACCTCGAAGCTGTCCTCCTCCTCGCTGAAATCCTCAGCGCCTGCATCCAGAGCCGTCATCATCAGCTCGTCCGCATCCATGTCGCACTCTTCCTTGTCGATGAGGATCTGGCCCTTCTGGTCAAACATAAAGGATACGCAGCCCTGAGTACCGATGCTGCCGTTTCCTTTGGTAAATGCGCTTCTCACATTTCCTGCGGTACGGTTCTTATTATCCGTAAGGGTCTCTACGATGATCGCAACGCCGTTGGGGCCGTAGCCTTCGTAAACGGCTCTTTCATAATTGTCCGCAGAATCTGCGCCTGCAGCCTTCTTGATACCTCTTTCAATGGTATCGTTTGGCATATTGTTGGCCTTTGCCTTGGCGATCACGTCACGGAGCTTGCTGTTGTTATTCGGGTCCGGGCCGCCGGCTTTTACAGCCATTACGATCTCACGGCCGATCACGGTAAAGATCTTTCCCTTTTTTGCATCATTTTTTTCTTTCTTATGCTTAATATTGGCAAATTTTGAATGTCCTGACATCTGCTCATTTCTCCTTTGATTGTTTCTTTATTTTTTCCCTCCGGCCCAGGGCATTCTGACGCCGGACGGCACAGTTCCTGCTAAAATATAGCACTTTCTAAGGAGTTCGTCAAGATGTCAATAATACGTCACGGTCACCTGCCGGTCCAGTGCTTTCAGCGTTTCTGCCATCTGATCGATCAGATTCATGCGCATGCTCAGGTCAAAGGAAAGACTGCTGTCCCTGTGTACGGCGTTTACCGCCTTTCCCACAAACAGGTTCACATCCGTACATTCCTCGATGATCATCTTTGCCAGTCTGGACGCTCCATTGTCTGCGTCCAGCTCATCAAAAAAGTCCGCATCGAAATCATCCGAAGCATACTGTTTCAAAAGCTTCAGCGTCTTTCCAAGAGTCAGCACGCCCTCCGTCACCAGATCGATGCCTTCCAGCGCAGCCGCAGGCGGCACGTCCGGATCCGTATGATCCACAACGGTGATGATCTCTTTTCCAAGGATCCTGGCCGCGATATTGGCGGTGGTCCCGCCGCAGACCACCTTCTTCCCGGGCGAATGCATGAAATCCCTCATGATCCGCTCATCGTCCTCTTTCTTCTCAGGGGGGCCTGTAAAGATATTCACCACCTGCTGCTCACGGACCCGTACTACAGCCACCGTGGTATCATCCCCCGGCTTCTGCTCGTAAAGGTCGTTGCAGGCTTCGCTCAGGAGGCTGGCAAGCCGGGCGGCAGAAAGGGTTTCCTTTGTACACTTTAAGGTATAATCCGCCATACTCTCCCAGGTCCAGCCGAGATTCAGGATCTCCCCTGCCCCGGCATAGATCACTCCGTCGCTCATCAGCACAAAGCAGTCGTTCTTTTTCACCTGGAACCGGTACTCCCGGATCTTCTTTCCTTCTATCATGCGCTCCTGGTAGGGGTAATCCACGATCTTTTTATCACGGATGAACACGCACACCGGGTTGTCAAACTCCGCCAGATAGGCGCTTCCGTTATGGAAGATCTGAAGGATGCTGAAAGTCGCATAAGCCGTCTTCCTTTCCTGGCAAATGGGAAGGGTCTTAGCGATCGTCTCCACACAGTCCTCAATGGGAGCCCCTTCAAGGAACATGGTGCCCAATATCCTGGAAGTAAGGGTGGCAAGGATATTTGCCTTCACCCCGCTGCCCATGCCGTCCGCCAGGATCACCATATCCGAATCCCTGGTCTTATGGATCTCAACCTTGTCCCCGCAGAGCTCCTCTTCGTACTTATTCAGGCTTTTCCATGCCACATCAATACCAACGTTCATCCTACTCCCCCTCGTCTTCCAAAAGGACAGAATCCCGAAGCTTCGTAAGGGTCACTTTTGTCTCCGCCGTGGTCTCGCCTAAAAGCCCTGCGATCTCCTGGGCCACCATCATCTGCTTGTTGATCACCTGCTGGGCGATCTCCATGGTCTCCAGCTTTCTCTTAAACCGCTGCTCCCGCGCTTTTTCTTCCTTTGATACATCCTGGAGGATCACCAGCACACAGTCTTTTTTCTCAATGTAGACCACCGTTTCCAGAGCAATGATCCCCAGATCTTTAAGATCCAGTTTTTTGCGTATCACCGGAGTCCCCGTGTCAAAGACCTGGGTCACATCTTCCTCGTCAATATACTCAAAGATATAGCTTTCCAGCGCCTCTTCCCTGGAGACCTTTAAGAATTCCTGGGCTTTTTTGTTGCATTCCCGGATCCGCAGCTCCCGGTCCACCACAAAGTTCAGATTCGGTGTGGCGTCCAGGATCACATTGGACATGGATTCCGCCTGGGCAAGGGCATAAGGCAGGCACATACTGATCTCTGCTTTTTTCCGGTAGACCGCCTCCGCTTTTGCACGGCAGGAAGGATACCCGCAGGCGCCGCAGTTAAGCTCGTCTTCTTTGGTATATTTCCCCATCGCGCGCAAAAGAGCGGTAAGCTCTGCCTCTGTGGGGACCGGCTCCTTGATCCTGCGGTCATAGAAATGCTTCTCCATATCCACCTCCGGTGTTTCCTGTACAGGAGAAACCTCTCTGGGAACCTGGCTTTCCACCCGGATCTTTCCCTTTACGAAGGAATGGTTCCAGTTATGGGAGGCCGGTCCCTTGATGCATCCGCCCTCACAGATATTCACTTCCAGGAAGCAGCCCTCCAGCTCTCCCTGCTCCATGCTTTCAAAAAGCTCCATACAGGCATTCAGTCCATCCACATAGATCTTCCTGTAATGCTCCATTCCCTCTTCCGCCAGGACGGATTTCAAAATGCCTCCGCTTACCGGATAAAGGCGGTTCACCTCCGGACTGGGATTGCCAAAGGGCCGCTCCTTACAGTCACGGATGCGGATGCCCGCCATGGCAAGCCATTCCACAAGCTCGTCAAAGGTCAGGATCCCGTCAATGGCTCCTGTGACTCTTTCGTCCCCCTCCGCCTCGGCTTTCTTGGCGATACAGGGGCCAAGGAACACCGTCTTTACCGAATCTCCGTATATCTTTTTGATCAGCCGTCCGTGGGCGATCATCGGCGATACCACCGGAGCCATCAATGGGGTAAGGGAGGGATAATACTTCTCTATCAGATCATTGACGCTGGGACAGCAGGTAGTGATGATATTTTTCATGGCGCCTTCCCGGATCAGCTTCTGGTACTCCCTGGTCACGTAGGCCGCTCCCTCGGCGGTCTCGCGGACCTCCGAAAAGCCCAGGCGCATAAGAGCGTCCACCACCTGTCCCGGTTTCTCATAATCCAGCACGCTCAAATAAGAAGGGGCCATGGATACCACGACCCTCTCCCCGTTCCGAAGCCACGTCCGGATCTGTCCCATATCGCTGGAAAATGTCTTTGCGTTCTGGGGACAGACCTCCAGACAGTGGCCGCAGTGAATACAGTTTTCCGTGATGATATGGGCCTGGGCGTTTTTCACGGAAATGGCCTTTACGCTGCAGTTTCTCACACATTTATAACAATGTCTGCAGCTTGCATCGCGAAAATCAATTACTTTCAATTAATAAATACTCCTCTTCACATAAGACGTATGGAGGATATGATGTGCTTTTTCACTTCCCGGCTGTCCTAAATATTCCTCATACAGTTTCTTGATAGACGGGTTTTCATGGGATTTACGCAGCGTCTTGTTGGCGTCATTCTTATACAGTACGCTGGCGCGGACTGCGCGGACGTCCGTAAAGTTCCGGATATATCCGGGCACCTGAGGCTGGCCGCCGCCGTTTACACAGCCGCCCGGACAGCCCATGATCTCTACGAAATGATAATCCGCTTCTCCCGCACGGATCTTGTCCATGATGATCCTTGCATTGGAAATTCCGGAGGCTACCGCCACCTTCACGTCCATGTCCGCCACATGATAGGTGGCTTCCTTGACGCCCTGGGTTCCACGAACCTCTTTAAATTCCACACTTGCAAGCTCTTCCCCTGTAAGCGTCTCCACAGCGGTACGAAGAGCCGCTTCCATAACGCCGCCGGTTGCGCCGAAGATCACGCCTGCGCCGGTAGATTCACCCAGGGGATCGTCAAAGCCTTCATCCGGGAGCATGGTAAAGTCAATGCCCAGACGCTTGATCATACGGGCAAGCTCACGGGTAGTGATGGAGATATCCACATCCGGAACTCCCGCCGCATCCTGATCCGGCCGTCCGATCTCGAATTTCTTGGCTGTACAGGGCATCACGCTGACGCAGACGATATCCTTGGGATCCAGTCCCATCTTCTCTGCATAATAGGTTTTGGTAACCGCGCCGAACATCTGCTGAGGCGATTTACAGGTAGAAAGGTGCTCGATCTGATCCGGATAATAGTGCTCGCAGTATTTGATCCATCCCGGGGAACAGGAGGTGATCATCGGAAGGACACCTCCGTTTTTCACCCGCTCCAGGAATTCGTGGGCTTCCTCCATGATCGTCAGGTCGGCACTGAAATCGGTGTCAAATACCTTATCAAAACCGATCCTGCGAAGAGCCGCTGCCATCTTGCCTTCCACGTCGGTGCCCATCGGATAGCCGAACTCTTCACCCAGGGCCGCGCGCACGGACGGAGCCGTCTGCACCACCACATGCTTCGCCGGATCCGCAATGGCGTCCAGCACATCCTGGATATTATCCTTCTCATAGAGAGCTCCTGTAGGACAGGCCGCGATACACTGGCCGCAGGATATACAGCTTGTGTCGCCCAGAGGAAGGTCAAATGCAGTTCCGATATAGGAAGCAAAGCCTCGTCTGTTGGGCCCGATGATGCCCACGGACTGGATCTTATCGCAGACCGCGCTGCAGCGCCTGCAAAGGATACATTTATTGTTGTCACGGATCATATGGGCCGCAGAGGTATCCAGCTCGTAATGATTCTTTTCCCCTGCAAAATAATCCTCATCGTCTACCCCAAGCTCTTTACAAAGCTGCTGCAGCTCACAGTTTCCGCTGCGCACACAGGAGAGACAGTTTTTGTCATGGTTGGAAAGGAGAAGCTGCAGGGTACGCTTCCTGGATTTTAACAGTCGGGGCGTATTGGTCTGCACTTCCATCCCTTCGCTTACCGGATACACGCAGGCAGCCACAAGATTTCTGGCTCCCTTTACCTCCACCACGCACATACGGCAGGCGCCGATCTCATTGATCTCCTTTAAAAAGCAGAGGGTGGGGATCCGGATCCCCGCAAGGTGTGCCGCCTCAAGTATGGTAGAGTCGGCAGGTGCGGATACATTGATACCATTTATTTTAAGATTCACGTTTTCCATTTTCGCATCCTCCATTACTCTTTGTAGATTGCGCCGAAGCGGCATTTTTCCATACAAGCGCCGCACTTCACGCACTTGCTCTGGTCGATCATATGAGGCTGTTTCTTCTCTCCCACGATCGCGCCGTTAGGACAGACTCTCGCGCAGAGGGTACAGCCTTTACACTTGTCCGCATCGATCTTGTACTGGAGCAGATCCTTGCAGACGCCCGCCGGGCATTTCTTGTCTACAATATGGGCGATATACTCATCCCTGAAATACCGCAGCGTGGAAATGACAGGATTGGGCGCGGTCTGGCCCAGGGCACAGAGGGAATTGCTCTTTAAATGCTCGCAGAGCTCTTCCAGCTTGTCCAGGTCCTCCATGGTCCCCTGTCCCTTGGTGATCTTTTCCAGGATCTCCAGCATACGCCTTGTGCCGATCCGGCAGGGGGCGCACTTGCCGCAGGACTCGTCAACGGTAAATTCCAGGAAGAATTTGGCGATATCCACCATACAGGTATCCTCATCCATTACGATCAGACCGCCGGATCCCATCATGGAACCGATAGCGATCAGGTTGTCGTAGTCGATGGGCACATCCATCTTTTCTGCCGGGATGCATCCGCCGGAGGGGCCGCCTGTCTGGGCCGCCTTAAATTTCTTTCCATTGGGGATGCCGCCGCCGATCTCTTCGATGATCTCCCGGAGGGTAGTTCCCATGGGGATCTCCACCAGACCGGTGTTGTGGATCTTTCCGCCCAGGGCGAATACCTTGGTGCCCTTGGATTTTTCGGTTCCCATGGAGGCGAACCATTCCGGTCCGTTCAGGATGATCCTTGGCACGTTGGCATAGGTTTCCACGTTATTTAAGATCGTAGGCTTCTGGAACAGACCCTTTAATGCCGGGAAAGGAGGACGGGGACGGGGCTCGCCTCTGTGTCCTTCGATGGAGGTCATAAGAGCCGTCTCTTCTCCGCATACAAAAGCTCCTGCGCCCAGGCGGAGTTCAATATCAAAATCAAAGCCGCTGCTGAAAATATCTTTTCCTAATAGCCCGTACTCTCTTGCCTGGTCGATGGCGATCTGGAGACGCTTAACCGCGATGGGATACTCCGCACGCACATAGATATATCCCTGAGACGCGCCGATGGCATAGCCGGCGATGGCCATAGCCTCCAGCACCACATGGGGGTCGCCTTCCAGGATGGAACGGTCCATAAATGCACCCGGGTCGCCTTCATCCGCGTTGCAGCAGACATATTTCTGATCCGCGTCATTCTGTTTTGCAAATTTCCATTTCAGGCCGGTGGGGAAGCCGGCTCCGCCTCTTCCGCGAAGACCGCTGTCAAGCATGGTCTGGATCACGTCGTCCGGCGTCATGGTGGTCAGCACCTTGCCCAGCGCCTCATATCCTCCGGTCCCTATGTATTCTTCTATATTTTCCGGGTTGATCACACCGCAGTTCCGAAGAGCCACCCTCTTCTGTTTTTTATAGAAGTTGGTCTCCTGGAGGGGAAGCACGTCCTCCTGCTTGGTGGTCTCATCGTAAAGCAGACGCTTTACCACTCTTCCTTTTAAAAGATGCTCCTGTACGATCTCGGGAATGTCCTCTTCCTTCACCATGGAGTAAAAAGAGCCTTCCGGGTACACGATCATGATGGGACCCAGCGCACAGAGTCCGAAGCATCCTGTCTTTACAACGCCCACCTCATCCCCGAGGCCGGCCGCATAGATTTCTTTCTGCAGTCTCTCTATGATCTTCTGGCTGCCGGAGGATGTACAACCGGTTCCCCCGCACACCAAAACATGTGAACGATACATATCGCTACCTCCTATCTGTTATTGTTCTCTTGCTTTTTCCGCTCCAAGGGTATACTTGGTAACCACCTGACCGTCCACCAGGTGCATCCGTACAACTTCCATGGCCTTCTCCGGGTTCATCTTCACATAGGTGACTCTTTCTTTGCCCGGCTGATACACTTCCACGATGGGCTCATACTGGCAGAGGCCGATGCAGCCCGTCTGTGTTACCATTACATTATCAAGGCCCAGATCCTGCACCGCGTCCGAAAGAGTGGTGAGCACCGGCCTTGCGCCGCTTGCGATCCCGCAGGTAGCCATTCCCACCACCACGCGGATCTGCTTTTCCTCCTCGGAACGCATATGGATCCTGCCTTCCATCTTTTCTCTGATGGCTTTTAATTCTTCAAGAGTTTTCATAAATACCCTCCGTTTCTAACCTTGCTTTCACGTTCAAACTTCCACGCCGCCGTCCACCGCGGATTTGTTCTCCTTCAGATAATCCATAAGGAACGACGACACCTGGGGCTCCTGAAAGGATACGTCCCCTAAAATCTCCCGGATCTCCCTTGTATCCAGGGTGAATTCCTTTTCGTTAAACTGATAGCGGTACAAAAAGTCTATGGTCTCATTAAACAGCAGCAGGGTGTGGATGATGCCGCTGATGTCTCCAAGAGGCATCCGGTCTATATTGGAAAGCACAAAAAAAGCCTCCGTTTTTGTCCCCTTACCCTTCTCTGAGCAGATGGAAAAGCTTCCTCCCGTACACTCGGCCGCCTGCTTGAAAAAGGGGATCCCCAGACCTACCCTGCGGGTTTTTCTTGTGGTGAAAAAAGGATCCTGCACCTTCTCCGTCTGCTCCTTATCCATCCCGCAGCCATCGTCCTCAATGGTGACCCGGAGGAAATCTTCCTCCGTCCTGATGCAGACGGTGATCTGGATCAGGGACGCACCGGCGCGGACGGAATTTTCCGCCACATCCAAAATATTCAAAGCGATCTCCGGCATCATAGGCTTACTGATATTTCTCTAAAATGCCGTCGATATCGTCTACTGTCAGACGGCCGTACACATCGTCGTTGACCATCATGACCGGCGCCAGACCGCAGGCGCCCACACATCTGCAGGCGTCCAGGGAAAACCTTCCGTCCGGCGTACATTCGCCGCCTACGATGCCCAGCTTTTCCATAAGGGCATTGTAGATATCTCCGGAGCCCTTTACATAGCAGGCAGTCCCAAGACAGACGGAAATACGGTTCCTTCCCTTGGGATTTAAGGTAAACTGGGAATAAAAGGTGGAAACCCCGTATACCTTTTCCAGCGGAATGTCCATTTCACTGGCTATGATCTTCTGCACCTCCAGGGGCAGATAGCCATAGATCTCCTGTGCCTTCTGGAGAACAGGCATCAACGCTCCTTTTTCCTCTTTAAGCTGATGAATGGCGTCCTTGAGAGCCTTTTCCTGTTCCGGTGTTCCTTTAAAAGGAACGGTCTGTTTCTTTGGCTGCATTTTCTTACCTCCTTAGCTTATATAATACTGTCCTCATATCGTTCTCTTATTCTATAACCCTGTTAAGATATTGACACTTTTGTCACAAATTTATCATACCATAGAAAAACCCTGTTTTCTATTCCTTTTCTAATTTTTGTATTTTTGCACAAATATATTTTTTTTATTTGTATATTATCACAAAATCTCATTTTCCCCATTTAATATCATCCTTTTCTGCTCCACTTTTTCTTTAATTTTCTATAAATAATCCTGTTGTCATCAAATAGTGGGAATGTTATACTGAAAAAAGAATAAATACGGAAAGAAAAGGAAGGAGGTCCTTATGACAATCGGAACCATTCAAAATCTACTGGGGGCCCAGGTACTCTTCGGAGAGGAACTGCTGGATCTGGACGCTGAGTTTGTATTTTCCTCTGATATGATGAGCGATGTCCTGGCCTATGCGGAGGAGCAGTCCATCCTGGTCACAGGTCTGTGCAATCCACAGGTGGTGCGCACCGCGGAAATGCTGGATATCGTCTGTATCATCTTTGTCCGGGGAAAAAGCCCGGACGAACATATCCTGCGTCTGGCACAGGAAAAGAACATCGTGATCCTCACCACCGTCCATCACATGTTTACCACCTGCGGCATCCTCTACAGCAACGGTCTGCGGGGAGGTGCATAAATGAGCGAAAGTATTACCTTCCGTTACGAGATTCCCGGCGATGATTTTACCAGAGCCGGCGAAGCCAGCAGCGACGTGAAAAACAAATTAAAAATGATGGGGGTAAACAACAACGTGGTCCGCAAGGTGGCCATCGCCATGTACGAAGGCGAGATCAATATGGTCATCCACGCCGACGGAGGCACCATCACGGTGGATATCACCGACGACAATATCCGGATCGTACTGGCCGACCGGGGTCCCGGCATCGCGGACGTAGAGAAGGCCATGGAAGCCGGCTTTTCCACAGCTCCGGAAAATGTCCGTTCTTTAGGATTCGGCGCCGGTATGGGCCTGCCCAACATGAAAAAATATTCTGACGAAATGAAGATCGACACCGTTCTGGGCGTAGGAACGACAGTCACCATGAACATCCATATGTAACAGGAGGTGATGACGGTTATGAACATGTACAAATTCATCCGTTCCGTAAAGCTGAACGAAGCGGCCTGCCGGGGATGCTTCAACTGCATGAAGCAGTGTCCCACACAGGCCATCCGGGTACATAACGGCAAGGCGCACATCATAGATAAATTCTGCATCGACTGCGGCCGCTGCGTGCGGTACTGTCCCCACCATGCCAAGATCCCGGACTATGATTCCCTGGACGTTTTAAACAATTTCAAATATACGGTAGCCCTGCCCGCTCCCTCCCTTTATGCTCAGTACAACAACCTCACCAGCCCGGACATCGTCCTGAACGCCCTTTTAAAGCTGGGCTTTGACGATGTGTTCGAGGTCAGCGCCGCGGCGGAGCTGGTGTCCGAGGCATCCAGGAACTATATCAAGGAGCATCAGGACGAGGCTCCCTTTATCAGCACCGCCTGTCCCTCTATCGTCCGCCTGGTGCGCGTAAAATTTCCCGCGCTCATCCCCAGGCTCCTGCCTCTGAAGCCGCCTGTGGAGATCGCAGCAGAGATCGCCCGCAAGCGCGCGGTAGAAAAAACAGGCCTTGACCCGTCGGACATCGGGATCATCTTTATCTCCCCCTGTCCCTCCAAGGTTTCCTATGCCAAGGCTCCTCTGGGCATCAAAAAAAGCGATATCGACAACGTCGTCGCCATCAAGGAAGTATATCCTCTTCTTCTGCCCCATATGAAGCAGGCCGAGGATATCCCTCTTTTATCCCAGTCCGGGCGCATCGGCATCGGATGGGGCAACCGGGGCGGAGAATCCGCCGGGATCATCACAGACAATTACCTGGCTGCGGACGGCATCGTGAATGTCCTTCGGGTGCTGGAGGGGCTGGAGGATGAAAAGATCCACGGCCTGAAGTTCGTGGAGCTGAATGCCTGCAGCGGCGGCTGCGTGGGCGGGGTCCTCACAGTGGAAAACCCCTATGTGGCAGAGAGCAAGACCAAAAAGATCACCCGCTACCTGCCCGTATCCCAGAGCCATCTGGAAAGCTACCCTGATCTGGACCTTATGTGGAACGGACGCATCGAGTACGAACCGGTCTTCCGCCTTGGCAGTACCTTTAAAGAAAGCCTTCATATGATGAAGACCGTGGAATCTCTTACGAAAGAGCTTCCCGGACTGGACTGCGGTTCCTGCGGCGCTCCTACCTGCCAGGCCCTGGCAGAGGACATCGTCCGGGGAGAAGCCAGCGTCACAGACTGTACCTATGTCTTCCGCGACACCATCAACCATCTTTCCGGCGAGATCGGCAATCTTGCGAAAACGCTCCAGCAGCAGGATTCCGCCAATCACGCTTCCCCGGAGGTAAAAAACTATATTGAACAGCTTATGGAAGAGCTCACCGAATTGAATAAGCTGGTTTAAAGGATTTTTTTACTGAGAAAGGATGTGAACCTATGACTGTAAAGGATATTTCCAAAATAGAAGGACTCCGCCTGGCGGCAGAGGGAAATATGGAGCTGCCGGTTTCCAGGATCTTCTGCTGCGACCTTTTAAGCATCGCCATGGGAAAGGCTCCCGCCGGCTGCGCATGGGTCACGGTAATGGGGAATAAGAACACGGTCGCCGTGGCTTCCCTGACAGACACCGCATGCATCATCCTGGCGGAGGGCGTCCATCTCTCGGAGGCAGACCGGGAGTGTGCCGCCGGGGAAGGGATCTCCGTATTCGAGACGGAGCTTCCCGTCTTTGAGGCCGCCCTGGCCCTGCACCGCTTAAAGGAGAACCTATGATCCCCCTGTATTATGATCTGCATATCCACTCCTGTCTCTCTCCCTGCGGGGACGACGACATGACGCCGTCCAATATCGTGGGCATGGCCGCTTTAAAGGGTCTGGATGTGATCGCCCTTACCGATCACAACTCCAGCAAAAACTGTCCCGCCGCCATGTACCACGGCAGGCAGTACGGCGTCACTGTGATCCCGGGGATGGAGCTTTGTACCTCGGAGGAGGTCCATGTGGTCTGCCTCTTTTCCTCCCTGGAAAAGGCAATGGATTTCGACGCCTATGTCTATGACCATATGCTCCCTGTAAAAAACAGGGAGGACATTTTCGGGCGCCAGCAGATCATGAATGAAGAGGATCAGGAAACAGGCAGAGTGGAAAACCTGCTCATCAGCGCCACCGATATTTCCTTTGATCAGGTGGACGGCCTCGTTAGAACCGCCGGCGGCATCGCCATTCCCGCACATCTGGACAAGGCTTCCACAAGCCTGATCTCCAATCTGGGTTTTGTCCCTCCCGACAGCCGTTTCACCTGCGCGGAGCTCCATGATATGAAGAACCTCCACAGCCTGCAGAAGGCTAATCCCTATCTTTGTTCCTGTCAGATCCTGTGCAGCTCAGACGCCCATTACTTATGGGATATCCACGAGCCCTTCTATCAGCTTTACGCGGAATCGAAAGATATTCCTTATATTTTAGGGGCATTAAGCACAAGGGCAAAAAAATAAGCCGGAATCTATTCTCTTTCTTTCATGGAATACATTCCGGCTCTTTTATCTGTCTGTCTTTTAAAAAGTCAATTCCAGGCTGATTTCAAGTGCATGGTTCACCCGGTCCAGCATCACCTGATCCAGGTGGCATACTTTATCCTTCAGTCTTCTTTTGTCAATGGTGCGCAGCTGCTCCAAAAGGATCACCGAATCCTTCTCGATCCCATAGGCAGAGGCATCAATCTCAATATGTGTGGGCAATTTTGCCTTATTCATTTTTGATGTAATAGCAGCGCAGATAACAGTAGGGCTGTGTCTGTTCCCCACATCATTCTGAATGATAAGGACTGGCCGTACCCCGCCCTGCTCGCTTCCCACAACTGGTCTTAAATCTGCATAAAAAATATCCCCTCTTTTTATTACCACACAATTCACACTCCGATTCTGTCTCCGGCTCCTGCCGTATTCTAGGATTAGTATCTCCATATTTTTCTTGTGTATACATGCGTGGTGTATAGGATAAAATGAAACCGGCACGGTTTTTAACTGATAACTGCTCCATCCTTTATATAAACTCTGGGAACACGCTTACTGATCCCACATACGAATTCATAAGAAAAGCGTCCGCAAAGATCTCCCAGTTCTTCCACCAGAATACATTCTTCCTGGTCTTTTCCGATCAATGTGACCTCATCTCCGGCTTTTACCTCTGGTATATCTGTCACATCCACCATAAACTGATCCATACAGATACGTCCGAGAATCGGCGCTCTTCTGCCATGGATCAGTACCCATCCCTTTCCGGACAGCGCCCGGGGATACCCGTCTCCATATCCCACTGGGATCGTTGCGACCCTTGTGGGACGTTCGGTTACGTAAGTCCCTCCATAACTGATCTCTCTTCCTGGTCCCAAGTCCTTTACATAGGTAACACAGCTTTTCAGTTCCATAGCCGGACGAAGCCTGATCACATCCCTCTCTACCTGGTCTGAGGGGTAGATCCCATAAATTGTAATACCCGCACGAACGGCATTTAAATTTGCTTCCGGCACCCGGATGATCCCTGCACTGTTTGAACAGTGGCGCATGGGAATATGGATCCCCTCCCTCTCCAGCATTTCCCAGAAGTGAAGGTACCGCTGCAGCTGCTTTACTGCCGGACTCCTATCATACTCATCGGCTCTGGCAAAATGTGTAAATAACCCTTCTATCTCCAGGTTCGGCAGCTTAGAGATCTCACGGATCTCCTCTACGCTGTGCAGATCGTCTGCATACCCGATCCTGGACATACCAGTATCCACAGCCAGATGAATATGTACGGTCCTGCCCTGGCGTTTTGCCTCCTCATCCAGCATCCTTGCCGTATTTAAGTCACATACCGTCATACGTATATCTTCTTTGATCAGCTCCATAAAATACTCTTCAAATACAAGGCCAAGGATCAGGATCGGCTTTGTGACTCCGGATCCCCGAAGGCTTAACGCCTCCTCGGCTGTAGCTACCGCGAATCCCCAGATATATTCATAATCATGGATCAGTTTCGCGATCATCGCCGCACCATGTCCATATCCGTCTGCTTTGATCACAGCAATGATCTTGGTTCCCTGAGAAATCTGTTTTTTCATTTCCGCAAAATTATGGGCGATGGCATCCAGGGATATCATTGCCCGTACTCTTTTATTTTCCCTCATAGCTTCCTCCATCCTGTACCGGCAGGGTGCCTTTTATCTTTTTTCGCAATGTCTCCGGGAGCATCCTGACAATATCTCTTGCAGTCATGCCATGCATGCCCAGCTTCTCGGCAGCCATATCCCCGGCAAGTCCGTGAAGGTATACCCCCAGCGCAGCCTGCCGCCCTCTATCCAGTGTCTGGTCCGGATACGGCAGATACATGCAGCATACCGCTGCAAGCACGCCGGAAAGCACATCTCCGCTGCCTGCAGTACCCATTCCCGCATTTCCGGATAAATTCAGGTACGTATTACCTTTTCCATCCGTTACCACGGTACAGGCATCCTTAAGGACGCAGACCGCTCCTGTTTCCTTAGAAAATTCCGCGGCTGTCTCAGCCATGGTATTCTGGATCTCTCCGATGCTTTTGCTGCACAGCCGGCTCATCTCTCCCAGATGAGGCGTCACGATCACATTCTCTCCCAGATACTGACGCCACTGTGGGTTCACAGCCAGCAGGTTCAGTGCATCTGCATCGAGGATCATAGGCTTTCCGGTGCTGTGTCCCCTGGAAAGGAACCACTGCGCACGTTCCCGGCTCTTTCCGGACATCCCAAGCCCCGGTCCTATTACGATCACATCACACCAGGCAAGCGCTTTTTCGTTTTCCTCCTCATTAAAACTGCAGGAAACGATCGCTTCGGGAAGCAAAGTCTGCAGGGGGATCCGATTTTCCTCCACAGTCTGTATCTTCACCATTCCTGCCCCTGCCGCAAATGCTGCAGCTCCGCTTAAAAAAGCAGCTCCGCACATTCCTTCCGATCCGGCGATGAAAAGTACCTTTCCGAATGTTCCTTTATTTCCAAAAGCAATTCTTTTGGGAAGGTATCCAAGATCTTTCTTCTCCAGATGCCATGTCTGATTCTCTTTGCCGCTGTAGATACCGATATCGGCTACCTCTATCCTGCCCGCGTACATCCGTCCCGGATAAAAACAAAGGCCTCTTTTACGGAATGCAAAGGTCACGGTCAGATCTGCCAGGAACGCGATTCCCATTTCCCGTCCATTATCGCCATTTACACCGGAGGGGATATCCACCGCGATCTTTCGGGCATGCGCCTCGTTCATCCGGCGGATGAGCTGGTAATACTTTCCTTCCACATCTCTTTGCAGTCCGACTCCAAATATAGCATCTACTATAGTAGTATATTCATTCCAATGGGGGTTATTCACAAAAGGTACTTGATAATTTACTGCGATCTTTCTCTGAAGATCCGCATCCGGAGTCATGCGCTTTTCCTCTCCGGCCAGAAAAACCTCCGTCCGGATCCCCTTTAGGTGGAGCAGTCTTGCCACAGCGATCCCATCTCCGCCGTTGTTTCCGCTTCCGCACACCACAAGAACATATTCCTTTGGCGAAAACCCCTTTTTTTCCATCTTTTTTACTACCTTAAGGGCAGCGCGTTCCATAAGCACACAGGAGGGGATTCCCATCTCCTGAATGGTTCTTCTGTCCCATTCCTTCATCTCGCTGCAAGTTACAATTTCTTTCATATCCTCACTCCCTTCTGCAAATGCAGTTCCGATTTTTATTTAAAAAAGAATAGGCTGCTGCCGGAATTTTTCCTCAGGCAACAGCACAATATCTGCCGGCACGGCTTAACTGCAGCCAACGCCTACTTTTCGATATGCTCTTGTCGGTATTTGCTTAAATTATAAGACAAGGTCATCAGACTTTCTGAAAGATGTACATTTTCTACGATCACATCTTCCGGAGTGTCAAGATCAATGTGAGCGAAATTCCAAATCGCTTTGATGCCGTTTTCTACCAGGATATTGGCCATTTCCTTTGCCTTATTCTTTGGCAGTGTCAGGATCGCAATCTCTACCTGATTTTCCTTTAAAAATAGCGGGAGCTCGCTTAAGAGCTGTATTTCGATGCCCCGTACTGCAATCCCTTCCAGCACCGGATTTACGTCGAAAATGCCCACCAGCTTGAATCCTCTCTTTTCAAAGTCCACATAATTTGCCAAAGCCTGTCCCAGATTTCCTGCTCCTAGGATGATCATGGGATGCACCGTGTCCAGGCCTAGTATTTTTCCGATTTCTGTATAGAGGTAACGCACATTATAACCGTATCCCTGCTGTCCGAAACCGCCAAAGTTGTTAAGATCCTGACGGATCTGGGATGCGGTAACATGCATTTTTTTGCTCAGATCATTGGAAGAAATCCTTTCTACGTTTTCTTCCATCAGTTCGCCCAGGTAGCGGTAATACCGTGGCAGTCTCTTGATCACCGCCTTTGAAATTTCTTTTGACCCCACAATTTTCCCCTCCTTATTGTACTATGCTAATTATAACGAAATGACATTTTATTGTCAATTAAAGTTGACAGTATTAAACAATATTTTGAAGAATATACGAGTTTTCCTGAGAAAACCTGTTGATTTTACTTTACAAACTTATGATTTTCGCTATAATTGAGGGTGCTTGTATTAACATATTTGGAGGAATTGTTATGATTTTATCATGTCAGAATCTCAGCAAAGCTTTTGGCGATAAAGTTATTTTGAAAGATGCGTCCTTTCACATAGAAGAACGGGAAAAAGCAGCACTGATCGGAAACAACGGAGCAGGAAAGACCACTCTGCTGCGGATCATCATGGATGAAATCCCGGCAGATTCCGGCACCGTGGTCACCGCACGTGACAAAACGATAGGCTACCTGGCTCAGTATCAGGATGTCCATGGCAGCCACACCATTTATGAAGAACTTCTTACTACCAAGCAGCATATTTTGGATATGGAAAGCCGCATGCGGGATATAGAAAAGGAAATGAAGCATGCCTCCAATGAGGATCTGGAAAGTCTGATGAACACCTATACCCGCCTTACTCATGAATATGAACTGCAAAACGGCTATGCCTATAAAAGCGAACTGACCGGTGTATTAAAGGGTCTGGGATTTGCAGAAGAAGATTTTTCCCGTCAGGTAGAAACCCTCTCCGGCGGGCAGCGGACCAGAGTAGCCCTTGGAAAGCTCCTCCTTTCCAATCCGGATATTCTTCTCTTAGACGAGCCTACCAACCATTTGGACATGGAGAGTATCGCCTGGCTGGAAACCTACCTTATGAACTATCCGGGTGCCGTCTTCATCGTATCTCACGACCGTTATTTTCTTGATAAGGTGGTCACCAAGGTAGTGGAGATCGAAGCCGGACAGCTGCGTGTATACGAGGGAAATTATTCCGCCTACGCTGTAAAAAAAGCCCAGCTGCGTGATGCCCAGTATAAGGCCTATTTAAACCAGCAAAGAGAGATCCGCCATCAGGAGGCTGTGATCGCCAAGCTGCGTTCCTTTAACCGGGAAAAGTCTATCCGCCGTGCGGAAAGCCGTGAAAAAATGTTGGACAAGATCCAGCGTGTGGAAAAACCTGCAGAAATCCAGGATCAGATGCGCCTGGTCCTGGAACCTCGTTTTGTAAGCGGAAACGATGTTTTAAAGGTAGAAAATCTTTCCAAGTCCTTTCCCGGGCAGACCCTATTTTCCAATGTTTCTTTTGAGATCAAGCGTGGAGAACGGGTGGCTTTGATCGGAAATAACGGCACAGGGAAAACCACCCTTCTTAAAATTTTAAATGATCTTCAGCAGGCAGATACAGGAAAATTCGTCTTGGGTTCCAAGGTGCAGATTGGCTATTACGATCAGGAACATCATGTCCTCCATCCGGAAAAAACAATCTTCCAGGAGATTTCCGACACCTATCCGACTTTAACGGAAACAGAGATCCGCAACATGCTTGCCGCTTTTCTTTTTACCGGGGAAGAGGTATTCAACCAGATTTCATCCTTATCTGGCGGGGAGCGGGGACGGGTTTCTCTTGCCAAGCTTATGCTCTCTGAGGCAAACTTTTTGATCCTGGACGAGCCGACCAACCATCT
>DXBU01000078.1 GCA_019116385.1 Candidatus Blautia faecigallinarum
GCAATAATTGTTTTTTTATCAAATTTATTCTTATATAAGAATTTAATTAAAATAAATCAGCACAATACCTATTTAGGCTTTGTGCTGATTTGATTTTACGAAGGTTCGCTTGTCAGTGTTATACTTTTTTATCTTTTTCATATAATCCATCCAGATACACTTCCAGTACAACTCCTTCCGGAATCGTAAACTCACATTGATCACATACGCTGTCGCCAATGGTCTGGCTGTCCCGTTCGAACACTTCAATTCCATTTTTTGCTCCGCATTTCGGGCAGTCGATTTCTTTGATCACTGCCATTTTCCGGATATCCTGGCAATCTGCAAATATAATCACTTTTTCCACCTGCTTTCTATGTAAACCAACTGCTTTTACATTGACATAGCGTCAAAGGTTTCTTTGATCTGCCGTATTTCATCGGTAGCTGCCTTGCTGAATCCATAAGGGGACGCGCCTTCCCTGTCTGCCTCTATAACCTCTGCATTATAATGGATACAGCCTAGAAAATCCTCTTTTGGAATCTTCGACCGGACAAATTTTTCGTCTTCCTCATTTCGGACTTTATTGGCTATGACTTTTACCGCCTTCACACCCAGTCCTTCTGCCAGCCTCTTTACATTCCGGTATGTCTGTATGCTTCTGGCTCCTGGTTCGATCACAACGATAAACTGATCCATTCCCTCGGTAGTTCCCCGCCCCAGATGTTCCAGACCGGCCTCCATATCCAGAATTACAATATCGTCTCTGTGCAGGACCAGGTTATTGATGATCCTGCGCAGCATTACATTTTCCGGGCAGACACAGCCGCCTCCGGCAGTTTCCACCGTTCCCAGAAGCAGAAGCCGGACGCCGTTGTATTCCCTTCCGTAGGTTTCCGGAATATCATCTACTTTCGGATTTACCTTATAATAGGTATTGCTTTTATCCGCCCCGGTTCTCTCCTCAATCAGCCTGCGCATTTTGCTGATGGGAATAATGTTCTCCAATTCTTCCTCCGGAAATCCCAGGGCAAGCCCCAGATTTGCATCCGGATCCACATCTACGGCAAATACTCTTTTCCCTTCCTCTGCATATAATCTCGCCAGTACTGCACAGACCGTTGTCTTTCCCACGCCGCCTTTTCCAGTTACTGCAATCTTCATAAAACTGCTCCTTTGCTCATATACCCAGTTTTTCTATGATCCCTTTCAGGGCAGTCCTGACTGGTGAATCTTTGGGAAGCTGTACAGTAGGACGTCCTTCGCAGTCAAAACGGTAAACATCCTCATCCTGGGGAACTACTCCCAGCAGGTTCAGCTTCTGCTTCTCGATTTCTTCCAGGGTTCCCTCATCCAGCTTTCCTCCCGGCGCCCGGTTCACAATAAGTCCAACCTTTTTCGGATGGAAATTCAGTTCTTTCATCAATGCTGCGATCCTTCCGGCCGCCTGTACCCCTCTCCGGGAACAGTCGCTGACCAGAATCGCTATTTCCATATTAGGGAGGATCCCTCTGCTGATGTGTTCCATACCGGCTTCATTATCTACGACAATATAAGGATAATGACTCTGCAGCTTCTGCACCTGTGTCTGCACAATTCCGTTTACAAAGCAGTAGCAGCCCTGCCCCTGTGATCTTCCCATCACCATTAGATCGTAATCATCTTCTTCTGTAAGGGCGTCCTCAAGCCGGCTCTCAAGATAAGCCGCTTTGGTGATCCCGGAAGGTATTTTATATTTTGGATCCACACCCGCTCTTTCAATTTCTTCCCGCAGTTCTCCTAAAGTTACTCCTGTTTCTACACCTAACACCTCATTAAGGTTGGCATTTGCGTCCGCATCCACCGCCAACACCGGCTTTTTCCCGGTCTCACACAGATACTGGATCAGCAAACCGCACAGCGTGGTTTTTCCCACACCGCCTTTTCCTGATACTGCGATAATATGTCCCATAAAAATCCTCTCCTTCTATATCATTGATTCACATAGTTCTATAATTTTTTTACGAATAGAGCCCGGATCGCGTTCAATACAGCAATGATCATCACACCCACATCGGCGAAAATCGCAAGCCACATATTCGCAATCCCCAATGCTCCCAGCACCAGACAGATCAGTTTGATACCGATTGCAAACACAATATTCTGATACACGATCCCCAGGCACTTCCGGGAAATTTTGATCGCTTTGGCTATCTGCATGGGATCATCGTCCATCAGCACCACATCTGCCGCCTCAATGGCCGCGTCCGATCCCATGGCTCCCATAGCGATTCCGATATCTGCCCGGCCCAGTACCGGGGCGTCATTGATCCCGTCGCCTACAAAGGCCAGTTTTGCCTTTTCCGGTTTGATCTTTAAGAGGTCTTCCACCTTCTCTACTTTATCCGCCGGAAGCAGTTCACTGTATACATCATCCAGCCCCAGCGCATTTGCCACCTGATCGGCCACTTTTTTAGCATCCCCTGTGAGCATGACGGTTTTATGGACGCCAGCCTTCTTCAGCGCCTGAATAGCTTCCCTGGAATGAGGCTTCACAATATCGGAGATCACAATATGCCCGGCATATTCTCCATCGATCGCCATATGGATGATGGTTCCTGTAGCATGGCAATTAATATAAGAGACGCCGATGTGCTTCATCAGCTTATCATTTCCTGCCGCTACTTTTTGACCATCTACCGTGGCAATCACGCCGTTTCCGCTGATCTCCTGGATATCTGTCACACGGGAACGGTCTGGTTCTTTTCCATAGGCTTTCTGCAGGCTCTTACTGATAGGATGGGAAGATGCGCTCTCGGCCAGGGCAGCGTATTCAATCAGCTTCGCATCCTCCAATTCGTTATGGTGGACGCCATTTACCTCAAACACTCCCTGGGTTAGGGTTCCTGTCTTATCGAATACTACAATTTTTGTCTGGGAAAGGATTTCCAGGTAATTGGAACCTTTCACAAGAACTCCCGCCTTGCTGGCTCCGCCGATCCCGGCAAAAAAACTTAAAGGAATACTGATCACCAGAGCGCAGGGACAACTGATCACCAGGAAGGTAAGCGCCCGATAGATCCAGCTTTCCCAATCAGGCGCCATACCCAGTCCCAGCATCCGCACCAGAGGCGGAAGGAATGCCAGCGCAAGAGCCGCATAGCAGACCGCCGGTGTATAAACTCTGGCAAATCTGGAAATAAAATCTTCCGATCTGGATTTTCTGGAACTGGCATTCTCCACCAGATCCAGGATTTTGGATACGGTAGATTCCCCGAATTCTTTCGTAGTCTGGATCTTCAGTACCCCGGTCATATTGATACAGCCGCTGATGATCTCATCTCCCGTTTTTGCGTCTCTTGGAAGACTCTCGCCGGTCAGTGCGCTGGTATTCAGGGAAGAAACGCCTTCCACGATCACACCATCGATGGGTACTTTTTCTCCCGGCTGCACTACAATGACACTGCCGATCCCCACCTCATCGGGATCTACTTTTTCCAGTTTTCCATTCCGTTCTACATTGGCATAATCCGGACGGATATCCATCAGTTCGCTGATGTTCCGGCGGCTTTTTCCCACTGCGTAGCTTTGGAACCACTCGCCGATCTGATAAAACAGCATAACGGCAATGGCCTCCGTATAATCCCCGCTCTTCTCATAAATGGCAAGGGCGATGGCTCCAATGGTAGCCACTGCCATCAGAAAGCTTTCATCAAATACCTGCCGGTTTTTGATCCCTTTCAGGGCTTTCAGCAAAATATCATACCCTATCACCAGATAAGGGATAAGATAAAGCACAAACCGTACCCAGCCTTGCGCCGGGGCAAAATTCAAAGCCACCAGAAGAACTGCTGCGATCAGGATACGGGCAAGCATTTTTTTCTGTTTCTTGTTCATGTTCATCCTCCTCTATAAAAAACACCCGGTCAGACGGCTGGGCTTTCCGGGTGTTTTCCTCTTGTTTTTCAGATATAAACCTCGCAGTCGTCTTCTACTTTCTTGCAGTTTTTGCGAACCTCCTGCATCACTTCCTTGGGATCCTGCCCTTCTTCAAACTCCACGTTCATCTTCAGCATCATAAAGTTCACGCTGGCATCCTTTACTCCGTCTGTATGCCTTGCGGCATCTTCCATTTTATTGGCACAGTTGGCGCAGTCCACATCGATCTTATAGCTCTTCTTCATATTTAAAACCCTTTCTGTTTTTATTACGATTAAACATTCTCTTAATCGTCAAATTCATTATATCCGATTTTTTCCTCTGGTCAACTGCTTTGGAGCATATCCTTCCGTTTGGGCAAACAGTTCTGCCGATCGGGCAAATCCTCAAGGCTATTCAAAGGAATAGGCCGTAACAATGGGCTCACGTTTCTTTGTCCTGTTGTTAAAATATTCATAAAAAGCAAAGTCCCAGAAAACCGCCGGAAATATCATATACGTCACGGAAACCTTTCCCTTGAAGAGCCAGGACTGCGTTATAAAGCAAAACAGAGCCGATAGCATCCGAGTTTTTACCTCAGTGTTATCGGCTCTGCGTCTTAGCGTCCGGCTTTTTAATAACTAAAATATTTTATTATCGTGCGCTGATTAATGTTTCTTGCTTACATTTCGGGCAATACAGCGGAAACCGTTCGAGCACCGTGTCACATCGAATACACAGTCGTGTTTTACTGCCACACCCAGGACACATAAGGTTAATTCATCATAGAAGAATCCCTCGTCAAAGACGACTCCAATAGAATCTTTGAAAAATTTTTCTATTTTTGATATGTCTTTACCCTTAAATTTTATGGTGCCAGTCTCAGGTGAGATCAGGCGAAGAATGGAGCGTATGGCTAATATTATTGTTTTATTTGAAGTGAAGCTTACAAAGGCCGGAATGAAGAAATACCTCGACCTTGCAGCCATGTTGAAACCAATGCTTGCCGGATTTGAGGGCTTTATCCGGGCAGAACGGTTTTCCAGTCTGAACGAGGACGGCAAGCTGTTATCTATGAATGTGTGGACGGACGAGACAGCCGCAGGCTCCACGGGACTCTAACAGATACTTCGGTACGGAGGAATGATATGCAGTACATCAGTCGTTACCGCTCACCTATCGGGAATATATTATTGGCTGCCGATGAGATTGGCTTGACCGGTCTCTGGTTTGAGGGACAAACATATTTTGCCCTTTATTTGGACAAGGAAAAGTATCTGCGGGGGCATGAAAGCGAAATTATCCTGTTTGAAGCTGCGGCAAAGGCACTCCGGGAAATGTAGATACGTTTCGGCTTTTGAATTATCGGAATACTGCTGTCCGCTGTATGGGCGGTCATTTTCGGCTTGCTTGCCTTTCTTATCTCAAATGCAGATCAAGTTTGGTTTTATGTAGTCTGCGGCCTTTCTTTCGTCGTTATGCTGCTGCTAC
>DXBU01000079.1 GCA_019116385.1 Candidatus Blautia faecigallinarum
TCCAGGGAAATATCCTGCCTGCTGAAAAAATGCATCCAGGTTCATACCAGAAAGTGGTCCGAGCTTGTATTTTTGTGCATTGGCAGCGACCGCATGACCGGAGACTGCCTTGGCCCTTACATCGGGCAGAAATTAAGCAGCTATGAATGGAATGGTATTTTTGTGTATGGAACCCTTTCCGATCCAGTCCACGCGTTAAACTTGGAAAAAATCTGTACGCACATCCGTCAGAAGCATCCCAAGGCTCTTGTGATCGCCATTGACGCCTGTCTGGGCAAAAAAAAGCACCTGGGATACGTGACCATTGGAAATGGTGCCCTTCACCCAGGTGCTGGAGTGCGAAAAAAACTGTCTCCTGTAGGAGATATCTATATAACGGGAATTGTAAATATCGCAGGTGTCTTGGAACAGCTCACCCTTCAGACCACACGTCTTTATACCGTAGTCTCTCTGGCAGATACCATAGCCCAAGGCATTCTATATACCCTTCCCTTAGGAAGCTTTACAGAAAAGCTTTGACCTGCTTATAGATCCCCTCGCCGTCAAGTCCGTATTTCTCAAGAAGAGCCGCAGCAGGGCCGGACTCGCCAAATACGTCATTGACACCGATGCGCTTAACCGGAACAGGTGCTTTTTCTGACAGGCATTCACATACCGCGCCGCCCAGGCCGCCGATAATAGAATGCTCTTCTACAGTAACAACTTTACCGGTTTCTTTGGCAGCTGCCACGATCAGTTCCTCATCCAGAGGTTTAATGGTATGGATATTGATCACCTTTGCCTGGATCCCTTCTGCTGCCAGTTTTTCTGCCGCTTCTAAAGATGCTGCCACGCAAAGTCCGTTGGCTATGATCGCAACATCCTTTCCTTCCCGCAGAACGATACCTTTGCCAAGCTCAAACTTGTAGTCAGGATTATCATTGATCACAGGAACTGCCAGACGTCCGAAGCGCATGTAAACAGGGCCTACATGTTCATATGCTGCTTCCACCATAGCCTTTGCTTCGATATCATCTGACGGAGAAGCAACTACCATGCCGGGGATACTCCTCATCAAAGCAAAATCCTCACAGCACTGATGGGTAGCGCCATCCTCGCCTACAGAGATACCGCCATGGGTTGCTCCGATCTTTACATTCAGATGGGGATATCCGATGGAATTGCGGACCTGCTCAAAAGCACGTCCTGCAGCAAACATAGCAAAGGTACTTACAAAAGGTACCTTGCCGGTGGTCGCAAGACCAGCTCCAATACCTGTCATATTACATTCTGCGATTCCGCAGTCAATATGGCGCTCCGGAAAAGCTTTCTTAAAGATCCCAGTCTGGGTAGCTGCAGCCAGGTCAGCATCCAGAACGATCACATCCTCATGTTTTTTGCCCAGTTCCACCAGGGCATTGCCATAGCTGGCTCTTGTTGCAATCTTCTTTACTTCTGACATAACGCTTCACCTACCTTTTCCAAATCTGCCATTGCCTGTGCGTATTCTTCATCATTAGGAGCCTTTCCGTGCCATCCCGCCTGATTTTCCATATAAGAAACGCCTTTTCCCTTTACGGTCTTCATGATAATAGCTGTAGGCATGCCTTTCGTTGCTCTTGCCTCGTCAAAAGCTGCCTTTAACTGATCCATATCATTTCCATCCGCTACATTGATCACATGGAAATTAAATGCCTCAAATTTCTTATCGATAGGATAGGGAGAGCATACATCTGCCACATTTCCGTCGATCTGCAGGCCATTGTTATCTACGATCACAACAAGATTGTCCAGTTTTCTGTGGCCGGCAAACATAGCGGCTTCCCATACCTGTCCTTCCTGGATCTCTCCATCTCCTAAAAGGGTGTATACTCTGTAGCTTTCCTTGCTGAGTTTTGCAGAAAGAGCCATGCCCACTGCCGCAGATATTCCCTGGCCCAGAGAACCGCTTGACATATCTACGCCTGGAATATGCTTCATATCCGGATGTCCCTGGAGATAGGAACCCAAATGACGAAGGGTCTTTAAGTCTTCCTTAGGGAAGTATCCTCTCTCCGCCAGAACAGAATACAGGCCTGGAGCGGTATGTCCTTTGGACAATACGAAGCGGTCCCGGTCCGCTTTCTTTGGATCCTTAGGATCAATGTTCATTTCTTCAAAATATAAATAGGTAAACACATCTGCTGCGGATAAGGAGCCGCCCGGATGACCAGCTTTAGCCGCATGGACTGCCGTAACGATATCCTTGCGGACTTCGTTGGCGATCTTCTGAAGTTCTAATTTTTCCATGGTAATTCTCCTTACTTATTTGTCGCCGAATACTGCTTTGTAATCTTCCTGGAATTTCACGATGCCGGCATCGGTAAGCGGATGATGAAGCATCTGCTCTAATACCTTATAAGGAACAGTAGCGATGTCTGCGCCGGCAAGAGCACACTCGGTTACATGTACTGGATGACGAACGCTTGCTGCGATGATCTCGGTCTTGATATCTGCAACTGCAAAAATCTCTGCGATCTGACGGATCAGAGGAAGTCCGTCTGTGGAGATGTCATCCAGTCTTCCCAGGAACGGAGAAACATAGGTTGCGCCGGCTCTTGCTGCCAAAAGTGCCTGGTTTGCTGTGAAGATCAGGGTTACATTTGTTTTGATGCCTTCTTTGGAAAGAACCTTTACGGCTTTCAGGCCTTCGCCGGTCATCGGGATTTTTACTACCATGTTGGGATGGATCTTTGCGATCTCACGTCCTTCTGCGATCATTCCCTCTGCGTCTGTAGTGGTAGCTTTTACCTCGCCGCTGATCGGTCCGTCAACGATGGTGGTGATCTCTTTGATGACTTCGTTGAAGTCTCTTCCTTCTTTTGCGATCAAAGATGGATTGGTGGTAACGCCACAGATGATCCCCATGTCGTTTGCTTTTCTGATGTCTTCGACTTTGGCTGTGTCAATAAAAAATTTCATGTTTTTTTCCTCCTGGTTTTCGCCCTTTTTTTTATATGTTCTATTATAGCAGAAACTCAAGTCTGGTCAAGATAGGAGTATTTTTATTAATAAATTTTCCATTAATAATTGTGCATTTTATTAATTATCTTTTCTGCATGATCCACACAAAATCTAAAAAAAGAGCATTTGATTCTTATATCTGCAATGTCTCAAACGCTCTTTCCCCAAAAATTATTAATAATATTTTTTTTGTACATATTTATTTCTTCTTTTTTTCCGCCTGCCGCAGGGTTTTAGCATAGGTGGTGGTCCTGCGGGCGATCACTTTGGGCGTATATTCCACGTTATACAAACTGGTAGGCTGTCCGCCCATGTAAAACCGATCCCTGGTATCGATCTTCCGGATAATGATGTCGCAGGCATCCCTGCCTTTAAGCATAACAAAGTGCTCTATGGTAGTCAGAGACATCCTGCGGATCCCGGAATAAAAGATGTTGTCGCAGCCGATCACCGAAACATCCTTGGGAACATGGATCCTGGCTTCCTGTAAAGCGTCTATGGCTCCAAATGCCATCATATCATTTTGTCCTGCAATAGCAGTAAAATGGCGCCCTTCTTTCAGAAGTTCCATGGTAAGCTGGTAGCCCATGGAATACTCTGAATCCATCCGGGGGATCTGGCGGTCCATAGACTCATCGGCCGCCTTTATGATCACATGGTCTTTCAGGCCCTCCGCCTCAAACTCCCGGACAAACCCATCGATCCTTTTGGAGCGCTGCCACTGGCGTTTGGTCAGCGGCGGAGTGATAAAGGCCACATCTCTATGGCCCAGATCCAGAAGGTGTCTGGCCATCAGCCTCCCAACCACAGTATTGTCCTGGTTGATGGCATCCACTGTTGTGGTTTTTTCTTTGTTGCTGATGATCACCACAGGGATTTCCTTTGCCATTTCTTCTACCTGTTTTTGGAAATCCGGATGGGGATTACAGGTATAGATCACGCCTGTGGGTGCAATGGTCCCCATCATCCGCAGGTATTTTTCTTCCAGAGCCGCGTCCCTCTGGGTATTGCAGATAAAAACGCCGTAGCCCTGGGCATTGGCCACAGACTCGATCCCCTGGAGCAAAAGCACATAGTAGGGGCTTGTAAGTGTCGGGCAGAATACCACGATCAGCTTTTCTTTTTTGTTTTCCTTTTGATTTCGCCTTTTCGGCAGCTTATATCCCAGCTCTTTGGCAGCCTGTTCCACCCGTTCAATGGTGTCTCTGGAAAAAGATACATTATATTTATGGTTCAGGACCATAGAAACCGTTGCCTGGGATACGCCTGCTTTTTTTGCCACATCAGAGGATGTTGCTTTTTTCCTTGCCACAGGGTACGATAACCTCCTCTTTTAAAGCTCCACTCTTCCCTCCAAAGCGCGCAGGAGCGTCACCTCGTCAATATATTCCAGGTCGCCGCCCACCGGCACCCCGCTGGCGATCCTGCTCACTTTGATCCCTGTCGGTTTGATCAGCTTGCTGATATACATAGCTGTTGTTTCCCCCTCCAGGCTTGAATTTGTGGCGATGATAACTTCCTTGACTTCCTGCTGAAGACGCTGCATCAACTCCTTCAGCTTGATATCGTCCGGCCCGATCCCAAGCATAGGGGAGATCGCGCCATGGAGCACATGATAAACACCTTCAAATTTTCCTGTTTTCTCGTATGCTGCCAGATCCCTGGTGTTTTCCACCACCATAATGACGCCATGATCCCGGTTGGGATTGCTGCAGATAGGACAAAGTTCTCTGTCCGTCAGGGTATAGCAGCATTTACAATACCGTACATTTTCTCTGGCATTTTTAATGGAATCGGTAAGCTGGGCCACCTGCTCCACCGGCATATTCATAATGTGAAAGGCCAGGCGCTGGGCGGATTTTGCACCGATCCCCGGAAGATGGGAAAGCTGCTCTATAAGCTTATTAATATGTGAACTATAGTATTCCATCAGAAAGGAAAGCCTCCGCCAAGTCCGCCTAAGCCCCCTGTAAGTTTGGACATTACCGCTGTAGACTCTTCCTCTACCTTACGCAGCGCCTCGTTGGCAGCAGCAACGATCAGATCCTCCAGCATTTCGATATCATCGGGATCAACAACCTCTTCGGAAAGCTTTACTTTAAGGATCTCGCGTTTTCCGGAGATCGTCACTTCTACAGCACCGCCTCCTGCGGCTGCGGTAAATTCCTTTTCTTCAAGTGCCTTTTGATTTTCTTCCATCTGAC
Organism: Candidatus Blautia faecigallinarum; assembly: GCA_019116385.1. Classification (GTDB taxonomy): domain Bacteria; phylum Bacillota; class Clostridia; order Lachnospirales; family Lachnospiraceae; genus Blautia_A; species Blautia_A faecigallinarum. The sequence continues at coordinate 5,187 of DXBU01000079.1, forward strand.
GCTGCATTTTCTGCGCCTGCTTCATAAGATTATTCATGTTTCCCGGCATTCCCATGCCCGGAAATCCACCACGCTTTGCCATAATTTTTTCCTCCTGTGATTACAATTTTTATATGCTTATGTCTATGGTTCTTCTTCCATGACCACATCCATATGGATATTCTCTTTTATTGCCTCGTCCACCGTGATCCGGGAAAGATTGGTCTGAGAGTGCTCTTCTGCCACCAGCATTTGGATCTCTACCCGCTTTCCCGTCTGGGCCTCTATAATATCGATCAGTTCCTGCTTTGCCTCAGGATTGTCAATATAGGACTTTCCCAGAAAGTCCTGAAATTCGATAAACAAAATCGGATCGCCTGTCTCGCTGTTGTATTTGGGGATCGCCTTTTGCAGCATCTGCTTGAACATGCCGGAAGTCTGTCCTACGATCATTTTCCACCCGGCAACGATCTTCTGCAGATCCTCCGGGGCTGCTGCCGGCGGTCTTTTTTCTTCTGCTTCCGGCTGGACAGGAGAAGGTATCTCCCCAGCGTTTTCTCTTAGGATCACCTGGGGCGCAGGCCTTTCTTCGATTTTTTGTTCCAGCACCCGGATACGGTCCAAAACAGAATCCAGGTTCGTTTCCATTGCCGGGCGGCACAGCTTGATCAGGGCGATTTCCACCAGCACACGCTTTTGGACAGCAAAGCGGATCTGATTGGAAAGTTCAGAAAAGATACGTATATAGCGCATCAGGGTCTCTGTATCCGTCATCTGACTTTCTTCTTTTAAAAGCTTCAGATTTTCCGAGGACACGTCAATGGCTTCTTCCGGATTTTCGGATGTTTTCACCAGGAGAAGATTTCGCATATACCAGGTAAAATCTCCTACAAACTGGGTAAGCTCCTTTCCTCCCACGATCAGATCTTCCAGGGTATGGATGGCTCCTGTCACATTTCCTTTTAGCACCTCCCTAAGAAGGCGGCTGAACACCTCCGTGTCCACAGCACCCAACACATCCAGAACTTTGTCATAGGTGAGTTTCTGTCCAAGATAAAAGGCAATGCACTGGTCAAGCAGGCTCAGGGCATCACGCATAGAACCGTCTCCGGCCTTTGCCACATAGCGCACGGCCTTTTCTTCCGCCTCTACTCCTTCTGCTGCAAGAAGTTCACTAAGCCTTGCGGCGATGGTGTCTATGCTGATCCTGTGAAAATCGTATCTCTGGCAGCGGGACAGGATCGTAATGGGGATCTTGTGAGCCTCGGTAGTAGCCAGGATAAAGATCACATAAGAGGGCGGTTCCTCCAAAGTTTTTAAAAGAGCGTTGAACGCTCCTGTGGAAAGCATGTGCACCTCGTCTATGATGTAGACTTTATAATTTCCTTCTGTGGGACGGTAGGCCACCTCTTCCCGGATCTCACGGATATTATCCACGCCGTTGTTGGAAGCCGCATCGATCTCTATCACATTCATTGCGGTGCCTGCCTGGATCGCTCTGCACATCTCACATTCATTGCAGGGACTTCCGTCTTTAGGATTCTGGCAATTTACCGCTTTGGCAAGAATCTTTGCCACTGTAGTCTTTCCGGTCCCTCTTGTTCCGCAGAAGAGATACGCATGGCCGATACGATTTGCCTTGATCTGGTTCGTCAGTGTGGTCACAATATGATCCTGGCCTTTTACGTCATGAAAGTTATCCGGCCGGAATTTTCGGTATAAAGCAGTATAGCTCATCTAAAGTCTCCTCTCATCCAGACAATACCTGCCATGCATCAAGCCGCCGCAGGAGATGCTCCCGCGGCGGATATCTGTTGCTGTTTTATTTTTATCAGTCTCCAAAGCTGATGCCGATCTGCTTGGCTGCTTTTACGGTTTGGTCCTTTGCAGATACCATCTTCAGCTTGCCGGCACATTCAGCCAAAGGCACACGTTTGATCTTGTTGTTCACGATGCCGATCATGATGCCATATTCTTCATCCAGGATGGCTTCCGCAGCTCCGGCTCCGATCCTTGTGGAAAGAACCCGGTCGTAGGCGCAGGGCTCTCCGCCTCGCTGGGTATGTCCGGGAACGGTGATGCGGACTTCGCTTCCTGTCTCTTTAAAGATCTGATCTGCGATCTCATAGGAAACGGAAGGATATTTCTTAGCTCTTGCTTCCAGTTTTTCTTTGTATTTTTTCTTGGAAAGCTTTGCGTCTTCCTTGGAAATAGCACCTTCTGCAACAGCAAGGATCGTAAACCGTTTTCCTGCTTTTGCACGTTTCTTGATGGCTTCGGCTACTTTTTTGATATCATACGGAATTTCCGGGATCAGGATGATATCCGCACCGCCGGCAAGTCCTGCATGCAGAGTCAGGCTTCCTACTTTGTGTCCCATGATCTCTACAATAAACACTCTTCCGTGGGAAGCAGCGGTAGTATGGATACAGTCGATCGCATTCGTAGCAATGTTAACCGCGCTCTGGAAACCGAAAGTCATGTCTGTGCCCCAAATGTCATTATCAATGGTCTTGGGCAGATGGATGATGTTTAAGCCTTCCTCTCTTAATAGGTTGGCGGTCTTCTGGGTTCCGTTTCCTCCCAGGATGACCAGGCAGTCCAGACAGAGTTTATAGTAAGTCTGTTTCATTGCCTCCACCTTGTCCAGGCCTTTCTCGTCCGGTACGCGCATCAGCTTAAAGGGCTGTCTGGAAGTACCAAGGATGGTTCCGCCCTGGGTAAGGATACCGGAAAAATCCTTTGAGGTAAGCATGCGGTACTTGCCGTAGATCAGGCCCTTATAGCCATCGTCAAATCCGTAGACTTCCAGCTCTTCCAATGAGTTTGACAATCCCTTTACCACACCTCTCATGGTGGCGTTCAGTGCCTGGCAGTCGCCGCCGCTTGTCAAAAGGCCAATTCTTTTAATCATAATGTACACCCCAATCCTTATTCTCTATTTCTGTTACGCCTCATAGTGCCTGTAAGCCCGGCATGCCTCTAAAAATCCCTATCAGGCAAACATGTATGTCTTATTATATAATAGATTATCCTTTCACCGCAACAGAAAAATGCGGATTTCTTTTTCAGGTTTTGGATTTTAAAGGGGGCGGTCAGCTTCGGTAGCTCTCCGTCTTTGTATAGGTGCCTTTTAAACTGTCCATTCCATTTAAGGTTACACTGTCGTTGGACAAAACTGTCATGGAAACCCCGGAAAGGTTGGTCCCGGTCAGCTTGTATACGTTGCCGGAATCTTTCTGGATATACCCTTGAAGATACATCATGCTTCCATCGGTATAATACACAGAAATTTCTGCATTTCCCACTTCTTGCCCGGAATAGGCGCTGTCGCAGGAGGTGTCTGTATAAAGACTGATGCTGAGCTCCGCAGTCCGCTCCCGGTCTATGTAGGAATAGGCGCCGGCAAAATCTGTGTACAAGATCGGTTCAGCCGTATCGTTCTCATCCATAGTATCCAGCAGCTTCTGGATGTTGGTGCTTTCATAAATGTTGAACACATTTACATCAAACGCGGCTGCCTCTATCGTTCCCTGATACCAGGATTTTTCGTTGAAGTACTCCTGGATCTCCCGGATCACGAACTTCCTGCCTCTGCGGGCGTAGATCTCATTGATAGCCATCTGCTTCTGAGGTTCCGTAAGTGTATACATGGTATCGTAGGAGATTTCTTTTTTGTCCGAATCCGGAAGGATACAGTAATCCGCAGAGCGGTCAAGGCCCTCTACCAGAACCTTCCCGTCTGTGATCGCCGCAGGCACTTCCTTTATCTGGAAGCTCCAGAGCAGCATTCCTCCCAAAACTGCCAGCATGAGCTTTCCGCCTTTTGAAAATAGAGTGTTTTTCTTCATACAAAGCCCTCCCTTCCGCTTCCCTGCTTTTTCTTGTTTTTCCGGGAATTTTTTTTCTTAGTATACCATTTCGGACCGGCAGAGCTGTAGTCTGGAGTTCGCCTTGTGAGATAGATCTTTCACCTTACAGGCGCCATATTTGTCATTTATTTGTTATTTCTTACACGTATGATTTTATTATAGCCCGACCATTGGCTGTACGCGTTTTCTCCGGTATCTGTTTTCTGCCATGCCCGTGCCAGTACGCAGTAATTTGCATTTTTTACATTTTTAAAGGTATACACCGTGGAATGGTTATTTTTCGTAGCATACCAGATACCCTCCGGCTGCAGATATTTCGCTCCTCCCACTTTGGATCTTCCTCTGGCGAGAACGATGCCATACCCATCTGCCCGGGCAGATGAATCGATCTGTACCGTTACTGTGCTTCCTTTTACCGTCACTTTTTTTATTTTCGAAGGAGCCGGAGAAAACCGGATGTCTGCCTGCGCCTCCACCCAGTCCGTGTATTCCGTTTCACCTGTTTCCCCTACCGTTCTCCCTGCGCGAAGGAATAAATAATATGTTCCTCTGTCTAAAAGCCGGAATTCATATTCCTGGACACGCAGCTTTTCCTTTTTTTGGAGATAGTTTCCTGTCTGGGGAAAATCCTTATCCTTGGTGAGCACATAGTCAAAGAAGTCTGCATTATTGCTCCAGCCTTCCTGTCCCAGAATGATATTATTTCCATTTCGGATCTTCACCTTAGGTTCCGGCAGCTTTAGGACCGCAGTTCCTACTGAAATAAAGGAGATCCCATTTTCCAGACAAAATGCTTCTGCTTTTGAGCCTGTAAAACCATATATTATGCAATTTTCCGCA
>DXBU01000080.1 GCA_019116385.1 Candidatus Blautia faecigallinarum
AGCCGGATGATCTATGGGTATTATAACGAGTAGACACATCTAATCTATTGAAACATTATCTTCCAGCCCCGCCTCAACGGTCCGGAGCATATTGCTTTTTCATTTCATGAAGGCTGCTGAGGCGGAGGACGGATTCACTTCCCATTTGTTCTGATACCGCTACCACCAGCGCGTCCACTACAGCGGCAGGACAGGTCATAGAATGATATTCATTAGGTTCTCCCCGGTACACAAAAAGCTGGATATCCGCCTGCTCCTCTTTAGGAATAAAGGTGCGGCTGCAAAAGGCGATCGTACGGTATCCTATCTTTTTTTGATGCCGGAGGATTATTTTTCCTTCTTTCGACACCTTAGCGAAACTAAATAGAACCACAAGATCCTCTTTTTTTACATTCACCAGCCCTTCCAGCATCTCTGAGCCGCCGGAAGGCAAGAGGACTGCTTCTATTCCTAATCTTCTCAGGCGGAACATCAGCAGCTTTCCCAAAGCGGCCGAGGCGCTCTTTGCATGGATAAATACCCTATGGGCGCTTAAAAGAGCCGTCACTGCCTTTTGAAACTCCTCTTCATCCAAACCTTCCAAGGTTTTTTGAAGATACATCTGCTGGCGTATGATCCAGTTTTCCGCGGTAAAATTCCGGTCAGAACGCAGGGTCTCTATTATTTTTGCTGCCGGTCCTTCTGACATGCTCTGGTCTGCAATATATTTCTTTAATTCTTTATAATCTTCACATCCTACATGCCGTACGAATCTGGATATCGTAGTACCTGATACACCCAGCTTTTTACTTACCGCTCCTATAGAGGAAAATAAAAATTCGTCTGTATTATTGTAAATGTAATCCAGTATTTTCGATTCTGACTTTGTAATTTGTTCCGGCATATTCGGTAAATGCAGCTGCATTTTTTCCTCCTTCTGACGCATTTACTGCGTCAAAGCAGACACATAATCTCCTCCTAAAGCATAGATTTCTTTTAATGCTCTTTTCAGGATGCCTGCTGTCCTTACCTGAAAGGATGCCATAGGAGAAATCACTATATAATATGCTCCTGTTATCATTTTCCTATAAAGTTCCTGAAATGTCACTACTTCTTCATCAAAATCTGTATAAATACACCCATACTGTACTGCCTGATGGGTATCACTTCCTCCAATCACAGGTTTCGTAATTTTATTTCCCATTTCATAAGTACGGATCTTCGTCCCCTCTAAGTCTTCTGCCACGTCTTTTCCGTTTAAATCGATAAAGTCAAGGCGCGCGAGCTGATCTTCCGGAAGCTCCGGTATATGCCCGCCTTCCCGGAAAGGATGTGCCGCTCCCACATAAACGTCATATTCCCTGAAAAGATCCATTAATTCTTTAAAAGGAAGAAATTTTCCCGGTATTTTATGGGGTGCCAGACGCTGGTTTAACTCCAGGATCGTTTCTGCCCTTCCCAGGGTTAAAATATGCCCTCCCTCTGCAATATCTGTTTCCATGCCTGGAAAAATGCGAACACCGTTTTCCAGCACCAGCGTATCTCCTTCCCGTCTGCTTTTTTCTATAAGATAGCCATAAACCTCCTCGAACTGCAGCGTATTAAAATGCTCCGTCAAACACAGCGCGTCTAATCCTGCTCTTTTTGCCTCTTCAAACAGCCAGTCTGTATATTCTGTGGAAAACGGCAGCCGTTTAGCCAATTTCCCATGTGTATGAAAATCCAGTTTCAATCCGATCCCTCTTTTCTAAAATAATGTTGATACCAGTATGGACAACGCAATCCACAGAAAGGAAAGCGCTAAAAACAGCAGATCATTATAAGTAATCTTTAAGGAAGCAAGCTTTAATTTTTTCACTGATTTATTTACCGCCGCATAACGGTATCCCTTGATCTCAAGGGCTTCCACCGTAGTACGGGAACGCTTGGCAGTATTGAGCATAAGCGGATAAAAAGCATGCATGATCACTTTTACCTGATAAAGCAAATACCGTACTTTTCCTGGAATGTTCTCATGAGCCGGAGGATTTCCCCGCATACGGAAAGACAGAAGGATGTTCTGAAATTCCTCCATCAGCATAGGGAGTACCCGGTAAGCATAGGATATTGAAAAAGAGAGCCTCTCCGGACACCCGTACCACATAAGCCCATTGGAAAGCCGGTCCGGATCAAGCCCGGAAAATACAGTTATAGAAGCTAAAGAACAGGTCGCTACCTTTAAGGTAAGTATCAATAAAGGCAGGACCGTCTCCCCATTTCCTCCGAAAAGAAGAGAGACCACCAGCAGATATCCCGTCTGGCTGAACACACCTATTATAAAGAGGAAAAGTACAAGCCCTGCCACTCTGGCAAGTCTGGTGGTCACCATCACCAGAAGAAAACAGGCCATTAAGAACCATAGATCATTTACAAACCAGGGAACCAGCCCCATAAACAGATACCACATAAGTAAAATCCTTGGATCCATCTGCGCGATCAGGGTATCATCGTTTCCATATGCATTTTTCAGCACCTGATTCCGAAGAAAATCTATGGAAAATTTATCAAGGATATTTTCTGAAAGTTTCTTTTTCGCTTCCATCCTTATGCCTCCTTAAAACTTTGTAAAAATTCATCCACTGTGTAACAAAACGCCCGTTTATCCAGTGCCTGTCCCATGGAAAAAATCTCAGGAGGCCGGATTCCCACCATTTCCGCCAATTCCTTATTCCCGAATATTTCATCCCTGGTTCCATCTGCCGCCACCCTGCCTTTACAAAGAACCACAATGCGCTCTGCCCACTCGCAGACAAGCTGCATGTCGTGGGTGGCGATCACTACTGTCTCCGTTATCTCCTTCATATCCTCCAGCGTCCTCATAATCTCTTTTCTGGTAGCGATGTCCAGATTTGCCGTAGGCTCATCTAAAAGCAAGATGCCCGGATTAAGAGCAATCCCGATCGCAAGGCTTGCACGGCGCATTTGTCCTCCTGATAACAGCCTGCCGTCCCGCTTCTGCAGGTTTGTCAGACGAAAGCGGGCAAGAAGCTCGTCCGTTCTCTCCTCCGCCTTATCCATGCCCCGTACCTGCATGGCATAAGCAATATCCCCTCTTATAGAATCCTTAATAAACATTTCCTCTGGATTCTGATATACAAGGGAAATTTTTCTTGACAGATCTTCTGCTTTTCTTTTTCCGATTTTTTCTCCGTCCAGCAGTACCTCTCCCTTTCCGGGCTTTAAAAGTCCTACCGCAAGCTTCATCAAAGTAGACTTTCCCGCGCCATTAGAGCCGATCAGAGCTATCTTTTCCCCTTTTTTTATATCCAGATCTAAATGGTCAAATACCACCCTGTCTTCTCCTTTTACCGTGGGATATGCCACAGAGACGTCTTTAAAAGCTATCGCCTCTTCCGTTTTCTCACAGCTCTTTTTATTTACAGAGCTTGTGAAAGGGTGGAACTTAAGCTTGCGGAAGGTTTCTTTTCCTTCTTCCACTGTAGCGGGCAGAACTTCGTCTTCCGGCAGCCTTCCGTCCTGTTTCATCTGATACGCGGCTATGGTCACCTGGGGAGGAAAAATATTGCTGGCCTGTAATTCCTCCACCCGGTTAAGAGCCTCCCTGGCGGGAAGCTTCCAGGCAATATTTCCGTCCCTCATGAGCATTACATGCTTACAGTAGTCTGCTATATACTCTGTGTGGTGTTCTATTACAATGATTGTTTTCCCATGGTTTTCATTTAGATCCCGCAGCACTTCATAGATTTTGTCTGCATGTCCCGGATCCAGCTGGGCTATGGGCTCATCCAGAATAAGGATATCCGGCCGCAGAGAGATCGCGCCCGCCAGAGCCAGAAGATGAGTCTGTCCCCCGGAAAGCTGCCATACATAATCATTTTCCCGTCCGCTTAAACCGCAAAGAGAAATGGCCTCCCTCCCTCTTTCTTTATAATCCTCCATAGCATAGTTGAGACAGGCATAGGAAGCATCGTCTAAAACTGTCGGTCTTACGATCTGATTTTCAAAATCCTGGTATACATACCCCGCCTTGCAGGCAAGAGTACCTACATCCGCCTTTAAGGTATCTATTCCGCCCACTGTCACTTTTCCCGAAAAGTCTCCTGTAATAAAATGAGGAATAAGGCCGTTTAATGTTTTACAAAAAGTGGATTTCCCGCATCCGTTGTTACCAACAATTGCCAGGAAATCCCCTTTTTCCACCTGTAGAAAAATGTTTTTCAGGATAGGATCTTTTGCAGCAGGATAGGAATAGGTCAAGCCTTCTATCTCAATAATGTTCATTGCTGCTGCGCCTCTTCCTTTCCCGCCTTAGCCTTTAAAGCCATTAAAACGATAACCGCCACTATAGCTGCTGCTACCATTCCCACAGCAATCGCCGTTTTGCTTTCCGCCCATCCTGCTTCCCATTCGATCAGAGGAGTTCCGCTGGTAGCAAGGAGTTCCGCACAGACAGCCACAATAAAGGCCACGATTACACCAAGCACAAGCTTTCCGTTTATTTCTCCCAAACCTGTTTTCTCATCTCTGGGACTCATGCCTAAGAGAGGTTCTATTTTTCCGTGCAGCTTCGGCACCAGAAATAAAGTAGGCAGCAGGCAGAAAAGGATACCTGAGAACAGGAGATCATTTAAGAAAGCAAAGCCCTCCGTAGCAAATACGCTTTCCGGCAGGCCGGCTACCGCCTCAAAATCTTCCACAGCAAACTGAACCTTCAAAATATCAATAACCGTTCCCATCAATAACTGCAGCCCCGTGCCGGTCAGGGCAGCAAGCCCTACCATCTTACGGTTTTCTGGATTTTTCACCATACGTCCAGCAATGTATACGCCGATGGTAACCGTTATAAATTTTTCCAGCTCACCCAGTCCTCCGAACTGGCCCAGCATGATCTCGCTAAATACCAGTTCTCCTGTAGCCGCTCCTAACGCAGCAGAAAGGGGATCAAACAGCATCGCCAGCGTCAGTGGGATGAACAAAAAATACTCCACGGAAAATTCCACAAACCCCACCTGAAATTTAGGGATCAGTTCCGTAAACAAACTGGCCAGCCCATAAAGCGCCATAGTCAGCACAAAGACCATCAGTTTCTGAGACTGCGTTGCAGCCGGTCTCTTTGATAATTCCATCTTACTCTACCTCCAACCTCTTTATTGGTTTCTTTTTTCATTCGTATTGTAAGATGTTTTTCATTTTGCCGCGACCATGGTTGTGTTAAAAAGAAATTAAAATTTCGTTATATAGCAAAATGAAATTTTATTTTCAAAAAAATATATCATGCTTTTCTGTAAATCCGCCCCCAAAAAAGCCAGAGAGGAAATTTCTTACCGTAATCCTCTCCGGCTTTTCTCCGGTTAATTTAATCCCGGAAGTTCTTTATATAAAGAATACATTTGTTCAAAGGCATATCCTGCCTGATAAAGGATATCTTCGTGGAACGCACTTCCCAACAACATCATGCCCACCGGCATCCCGTCTCTGTCCCTACCGCAAGGCAGCTGAAGAGCCGGAAGGCCGGCGGCTGGAGCGAAACATACATATGTACAGGTAAGAGGAAGAATGTCCACCCTCTCTCCATTGACATCAATAGTATAGTCTCCTATTTTAACAGCTGTGGTCGGAAGCGTAGGAAACAGGAAAAAATCCACCTTTTCAAACTGTTTGTCAAACTCCTGGCGCAGCCACCGCCGATATCGCTGCGCCTGCACATAGTCCACACCGGACAGCATTTCTCCTGCAAGCAGCATTGCCCGTACATCCCTCCCAAAATCTTTCAGCTGCTCTCTTGTATGCCTCTGATGCCAAGCACTGGATTCAATCACATCCACCGTATACCAAGCTTTTACCATCAATTCAAGATTTTCTATATGGCACTCTACGATCTCCGCTCCCAGAGAACAAAAAGCATCCATTGCCTTCTTCACAGCCGCCTCCACATCCGGCTGATCCGACTTAAACAAAACATCCGGAAGGATTCCCACGCGCAGCTTTCTTAAATCCTGTCCCAGTCTTTTCGTGTGATCCGCCGCATCGCCTCTTCCAGAGCTAGGGTCAGAAGACTCTCTGCCAGCCAGCACATTCAGCATTACGGCATTATCCATGATATTGCGGGTGATAGGACCGCAGGCATCAAGAGAGTAGCTAAGAGGCGCGATCCCCTTAATACTTACCTTGCCATAGGTGGGACGCATTCCCACCACTCCGCAAACAGAAGAAGGCAGCCTGACAGAACCTCCTGTGTCTGTTCCCAGAGCGCCCAATGCTGTTCCGTTTGCAATAGACGCAGCCGATCCCCCGCTTGAGCCACAGCAGAATCTTTCTGGATCCCACGGATTATGGGAGGCGCCGAAAAGCGGACTGTCTGTGGTGGCTCCGCTGGCAAACTCGTGGAGATTGGTTTTTCCCAAGATCACGGCTCCGGATTTTTTTAATTTGGAAATGACTGCTGCATCCTCTTTTGAAATGTGATCCTTCCACACCCAATTATTGTACTAAAATGCTATGGCCAAAGATTTTCCTGTACGGAATTTTTACCGCTGGTTTTTATAATCCACCATTTTCATATTTACGGATTCGTTCTTGGATTTTTTCATCCATATCCAACTGGTTTCGGACAAGAGCCCAGTTATTTTGTGGCCGTCCATTCCACTTTTTGTATAATTCAGTTATGCGTAAATACAACTGCTTAAACAATGCATTTTCGTTTGGAAAAGCCCCTTTTTTGGTTACCTTCCGTAAGCTGGAGTTAACGCTTTCAACTGCATTTGTCGTATACAGAATCTTTCTTACAGCACTCCCATAATCAAACAATTGGGCTACATGCTGCCAATTTCGCACCCATACATCGACAGCCCCGGGATATTGGCTCCATGCCTGCTTAAAGCGCTCAAATTCGGCTTCTGCACCTTTCAGGCTGGCGGCTCCATAGACCTTTTTTAACTGAGCTGTAAACTTTTTATAGTCTTTGTTTGGCACATATTTGATTGAATTACGGATAAGATGTACAATACATCTTCAACACCACGGCTTTTGATCTCATCAAATATCTGCATCCACTGGTGCTTGCTCTCTGATTCGCTTAGCCAGAGCCCGAGGATATCTTTCTGTCCATCCGCATCATATCCGAGGATGACGCAGACTGCACAGTTTTTCGTCTCATAGTCTTTCCGGATCGTAACATACAGGCAGTCTACGAACAGAAAAGTATAAAACTTTTTCAGGGGGCGGTTCTGCCATTCTTCAAGCTGTTCCAGGACTCTGTCTGTGATCTCAGAAATCGTCTCATGGGAGATTTCAAGACCGTAGATATCTTCAATCGTCTCTGCAATATCACGCTGGCTCATTCCTTTTGCATACATGGATAGAACTTTATCCTGGATAGCTGAAACATCCCGTTTCCTTTTGGGGACAACAACCGGTTCAAAGGTCCCCTCACGATCCCGGGGGACTTGTATCGGCACATCACCAGCCGTTGTTTTTAAAGTCTTTTTTGTATAACCGTTCCTTCGGTTGGCCGTCCCTTTTTCTCCCCGTTCATTATTGGAATAACCTAAGTGGCTGTTCATCTCTCCCTGAAGCAATGCTTCGAACATAGGGCCGAAAATATCTTTTAAAGCGTCCTGCATATCCTCTACGCTTTGGGGCTGGTACTGATCAATGATAGCCTGTGCCAACTGTTGATTTGGAGATTTGCCTTTTTTCTTTCTTGCCATATTGAGTGTGTTCATCCTTTTCTAATCCTTTCCTGTTATCTT